>DASPYG010000192.1:0-14775 GCA_035636885.1 Candidatus Nitrosopolaris sp. | reverse complement strand
GGTCCACCACAACATCTGATGCCCGATCATAGGTCGACCACAGGATGCGGGCCCTGTAGTGATTGATCCAAATCTACGTGGATCATTTCGGATCATTCCGCGACCGAGGGAGTCGATCGCGATGGTCGAGCCATGGCTTTGGACGTTCGCGGGGAGATCACAGCGGTCTCACGGATTCGCGGAACTAAGCGGATCCTAGAGGACACGAGAGGTCACGACGGTCCTCCAATTCGTGTACTGGAGTGCACCAGAGGACACGGCGGGGTACTCCCGGCTACACCAAGCGCGGAGAGGATGTCGCTGGCGCGATCCGATGTAGGACCCTTCATCTCTGTGGAACGCTTCCCCCACTGTCCGGCACCAGCAGCGACAGGCTATAAAGCATTGGCCTGGCGACAGATCCCGTGTTGACGGCGAAGCGCCGAGTGCAATGATCATGGGGGGCCCCGGTGAATATGAAAGGCGCCAGCCGGAAGGATTCGCTGGGGTCATTTGTTTTCTTCAACCCTATGAACCGCCACGGGCGCCTGAACGCTAGGCGGCGCGTTAAGCGCGCCCTATTCTCTTCGGCAGATCGGTCAAGGAGGCACTGTCACGTCCCAGATCCACGCCACTGTGACGATCGGAACGCCTGTTGAGAAGGTGCTCGAGTTCGTTGATGACCCGGAGAACCTTGCGAAATGTGCACCGATGGTGGAGCGAGTTGTGGAGGTGGGTCGGAGCGGGCGGCGCGTGGGTAATTCATTCCGAGTCATCTACCGAGCACTCGGGATGCCCTTCAACGAGGAATTCAGAGTTATTGGATTCAAGCCCCCGCGCAGGCATACACCGCACCGTCGATTCCAGATCTGGCAAACGTTTCATGGGCCCGTGAGGGGCACTTTCACCTGGACGTTGGAAGCCGAAGGCAACCAGACCTATGCCAGCCTGGATGCCGCGTATCAACTGATGGGCGGCGTCTTTGGCAGAACTCTAGATGCGCTCCTCGTCGAGCGAGCCGTCAAGAAACAAGTCGATCAGATGCTTGAGAACATGAAGCGGCAGTTGGTGCGTCAAACGATGTTTACGCTGAATCGGCGGCTCACCTAACCCTCAGGTTGACAGCCGCAGGTGAGACTGCTTGCGACAACGCAACCGTTGTGTCGGTTGGGGACCGTGAGCCCCCGAGGTTTGAAATCGATCGCGGCGGGTCAATGGAAAACCTTCTCCGCTAACTCCGACATAGATCCGCCGGGAAAGCGAAGGCAAACGAGCTATACGTCAATCCAAGGACAAGCCGGCCCGTTGGATGGCCCCACGAAAGCTGCCGAACTGTCGGCGGATCGTGCTCTCCGAGGGCCGCACAGCGGCCTCGGTCCAGCTCTCCGCGGTCGGAAGGCGACCACACTGGTCGACGAACTCCCGAAGGGCGGCGATAGCCGACATCCTGCCCGACCGGGCTCCCTGACCCGCTCGCTCGGAGGCGCTGACGGTTTCTGACCGTACGCGGGCGCAATCACGCGCGCGCGTCGTCTATTTCTTTGCCGTCACCAGCCGGGAAGCTGTTCTGGATGTTGGTTAGTGCACTGTGCGAAGCCATAGCCATTGCCACGGGGTTTCCACTGCGCTGTGGTCGTAATTGGCCCGGATCCAGGTGACGGCGTCCTTCGATGGCAGGCCGTCAAGGATGGCGAGAGCGGCGAGGGCCGTTCCTGTGCGGCCGATGCCGCCGCGGCATGTGACTTCCACCCGTTCCCCGGCGCTTGCCCGGCGGTGGGCCTCGCGCAGGGCGTCGAGGGCGTCGGCGCGGTTGATGGGTATCCAAAAGTCGGGCCAGCGGATGTGCCGATGCGGCCATGCCGGCACGGGGCCGTCGGCCAGGAGCAGGGCGAAGTCCGCGGGGCTGACGGTGTCGCCCTGGCGCCGACCGCGGACTCGCACACCGGAGGGAAGGGTGACCAGCCCGATGTCGTCCAGCCAAGCAGCGTTGGTCATCGGCCGGCGTTCGCGCGGCGCGATCGGGAGGTGGAGCCAGCGAGCGTGGAGAGAGGCCCAGCTCCCCAAGCGCGGACCGGGCTGCCGTTCACTCTCCGCTCTGCTCCGTCCCCGCCCTGGCCTGCCCCAGCAATCTTCGCCGGTATTTCGTGACTACCCTGCTCCGCCGAAACCCCGGCTGATGCACGGTTCGGTGCTGGCGCTATGCGTTCACCTGCGAAGTGGATAGGCTTCAGCGTTTCTCGAAGAGAGTCTGCCTGAACTGGCCGATGTTTGGCGATGATTAGTTCTGATCACCCGGGTTGGCTGTGGTACTCAGGTCTTCTTCCAACGGAGGAGATACCGGTAGTAAAGACCGCGGCGAATACGCGACCCGGGGAGCTCGTTTTGGACGACCATTCGAATCTCACGAAGGCTATGTCGCGCAGCAGTTGTCACAACTCCGATGTCACGCGTCTCGTGGTGCATCCAGCTGCCCAGTCGCACAAGCGGAAGTTGGAGACCGGACACGACCCAATCGGCCGCCGCCTTGTTTGCCGACAGACCTACCACGATGATTTCCCCTCCAGGCCGCAGCAATGATCGCGCTCTCTGGAGTGCTGCTGGCAGATTCAGATGATGAAGGCTCGCCACGAACGTCACGAGGTCGTAGCTCCTCTCTTTCGCGACGTATTCAAAGAATCCCGCCTCTTCGACCGTCACGTTAGGAAGACCACTGACGCGGCTCCGCGCTCGGGCCACCGCGGCGTTATCGGGGTCGATCCCGGTCACTGACGCCGAAATCGAAGACAGGCGCTGGATGAGTAGCCCTTCACCGCAGCCCACGTCGAGCACAGTCCCTCGGTGTTGCATGGCGACTGCAGAGATCCAATCGTGGTAGGCCGAGTTGTGATTCCAGTAGGCCGTCACGCCGGTCAGTGTCCCGCATGCGCTCGTTTCCTGACTGCCTACGCACCCGCGACGTCGCTGTGCCGTAGTTGTATCGACCTGACCAGTTCGGCCGTCCCGGGCCGGCCAGCATCAGGCCAGGGCGGCCCGCTGGATCGCCTCTCGGAAGCTGCCGAGTCGGCGCCGGATTGTCTTCTCAGACGGCCGCATGGCGGCCTCCGTCCAGCTCTCGGCGGTCGGGATCGAGCCGTGCTCGGCGACGAACCTCCGAAGAGCCGCGACAGCCTCAGTGATTCGGGTATCGGCCAGGTCGGACAGCGGGACCGCCTCGCCGTCGAATACGCCGGGTGGGTTCGCATTGTGGGAACTTAGGTCCACCAACTGCCTTGAGGTTCCGCGACTCGGGCGATGGGCGCGCGGCGCGATCAGGAAGCGGGCGTGAGGCGGATCACAGGGATCTCGCGGTCGGTGTTCTTCTGGTACTCGCCGTAGCGCCGCGCCACCGCGGCTACTCGCGCCAACGCATCCAGACGCGCCTGCCCCTTCAGCGAGTCAGCCGCCACCCTCAGCTTTCGATTGCCCACCTCGATCCAGATCTTGTCCGGGTTCTTGGCCAGGTTGATGAACCACGCCGGATGGGTCGCGGCGCCTCCATTCGAGGCCACCACCAGCCAAGCATCGTTGCCCTCCGCAAAGCCGCCGAGAACGTGGGTCCGTTCCTGGCCCGTCCGCGCTCCGATCGTGGTCAGTAGAACGATCGGGAACCCCATCATCGCAGGAGCTTTCGGACTCGCGGAACGCCGGTATCGGGAAACCTGCATGTTCATCAAGGGCTTGGCCAGCCTCATCACAGCACGCGGCGGAACCCATGCGCCCCGCGTGCCGCGCCGCGGGATCCCAATCGGAGTCTTGTCTGCCATCAAACTTCAAAACCACGACGGCTGAGCCCATCTTCCATCGCCGCCCGTTAAAGTCACCACTAAATGGCGGCCCCCATCGTCGAGGTCGAGACGCTCTCCAAGCGGTTCGGCCGGGTCCGCGCCCTAAGCGAGATCTCGCTGAGCGTCGCGGAGGGGGAGGTCTTCGGCTTCCTGGGCCCCAACGGGGCCGGCAAGACCACCACCATCCGCATCCTCCTCGGCCTTCAGCACCCGGACGGCGGCACCGCCAGGATCGGCGGGTTCGACTGCTGGACGGATCACGTGCGCGCCGCCCGTTTGTTCGGTGCCACCCTCGAGCAGCCGGCGCTGTATGGCTTCCTCTCCGGACGGGACAATCTCCGCCTGTTCGCCCGTTCCCTTGGCGCAGTCGACGAGAAGCAGATCACCGAGCTGCTCGACCTGGTCGGCATGACCGAGCGGGCGAACGACAAGGTGAAGCGCTACTCGATGGGCATGCGCCAGCGCCTGGCGCTGGCCCAGGCGATGCTCGGCAAGCCGCGCCTTCTCATCCTCGACGAGCCGACCAACGGGCTGGACCCCAACGGAATTCACGGGCTCCGGATCCTGCTGCGCAAGCTTGCGGAGGACGGCATGACCATCTTCTTCTCCAGCCACCTTCTGTCCGAGGTCGAGGAGCTGTGCGACCGGGTGGTCGTTCTCCATCGGGGCGAGGTGAAGGCGGCAGGACCGCTGAGCGAGCTGATGAACGTCAAAGGATTCCAGTACCGCATCGACGTCTCGGACGTCGACGAAGCGATGAGGGTCGTGCGATCGATTGACGGCGCCGCCGTCGAGCCTGGCACGATCAAGGACTCGATCCTGGTGAACTCGGACAAGGACATCGCCCGGGTCATCAACCACGCGTTGGTGGTCGCGGGTATCGGAGTCGATCAGCTGGTGCATACGCAGCGAGGGCTTGAGGACGTGTACATCGAGCTCACCGGCGTCGCGCCGGGCAGCCCCCTCAGCAGCGCACCACCGCCGCCTCCTCCGCCATCGCCTGTCGGAGCTGCGAAGAGCTGATGTTGCTGATCAGCCTGGTCCGCAACGAGATCAAGAAGACGTGGCGCAGTCGCTGGATCGTGTTCGCCGTGATGGGCGGCATCTTCCTTCTCATCGCCGGCGGCCTCTATACCTACTACGTCATCAGCCAGGGGCGTTGGAGCCCCCCGCCGGCGGTCGCCTGGCAGACCACGCTGAAGGCCGAGATCGCCAGCGACCAGCAGCAGCTGAACTTCATGGAGCAGGCCAAGCAACAGGGCAACGGCGGTCCGACCAGCGGGCCGTTCAGCATCGACAGCGCGATCACCCTGGTCAAGCAGCAGATCGCCGACGACCAGTACCTGCTCGACCATGACATCGCACCGCTGCAGTCCTACTCGATCACGGTGGCGGCCCTGTTCGCGATGGGCGGCATCGTGATGTTCCTAATCATTCGCATCTTCGGGTGGCTGGCCTCGGAGCAGATCGCGGGCGAGCGGTCGGACCGCACGCTTGCCGTCCTTCTCAGCCGCCCGATGAGCCGCAGCCAGCTCCTGCTGGCCAAGGCTGTCGCCTCATTTCTGATCAGCCTTGCGGTAGTCGTTGTCACCTTCCTGATCGTCTATGCCGTCTTTGCATTCGTCGAAGGGTCGGTCGGCCCGGTGACGGGCCAGGTCGGACTGGCCATCGATGCGGCCAAGCCACTTGGCTCGAGCAACCTGGTGGTGATGCCGATCCTGGTCTTCGTGCTCATTTGCCTCGGGGCCACGATGCTTGGCGTCCTGTGTGTGCAGGGCATGAGCCTCCTCGTATCAGCCGTTTTCGGCAGGTGGGCGGCCATCGGCATCACGCTGGCGGTGCTGTTCGGCGCGCCCCTCGTCAGCACGGTCGTGGCCGTGATCATCATCGGGATCAGCCAGGACCCCAACAAGGCACACTTCCTGAACTATCTGTTCGTGAACGTCCTTGCGCCCGTCTCCTCGATCAGCGCGGTGTTCGGAAACGGCCCTGGAGGGTCGGCGGGAATTGGCCTGGGCGAGTTCGAGAAAGAGAACCTCACCCTGGCCGCATGGACGGTCGCCTTCTTCGCCGCCGCGTGGCTGCTGTTCCGACGCAAGCAAGAGGCGGGCTAGGGAGACCGCCCTGAGCCACGGCGGAAATCACCCGCCTGGCTTTGAGCTCGGAGCGCGGCAGGCTCGTCGAAGCTAGTTGGCGACTGCGCGGTCTCCAATCTCGAGCACCGAATCAAGGATCTCGAAACCCTCGTCGAGCTCGGTCTCGCTGATGCACAGGGGAGGGTTGGTCATGATCAGGTTCCAGCGCACGAAGGTGTGCATGCCCGCATCCAGCAAAGCCTTGGCGATGGCCTTCATCTCCGGCGAGGTGCCGTTGAAAGGCGCAAGCGGCTCCAACGTTGTGCGATCGCGCACGAGCTCGAGGGCGCCGAACAGGCCGATCGAACGGGCGGCGCCGATGCAGGGATGGCGCTCCTGCAAGCGCCTGTGGTGACGAGCCAGCACCGCGCCCATCCGCTGCGCGTTGCCGACCATGTCGTCCTCTTCGTAGGCCTGGATGGCGCCCAGCGCAGCGGCGCAGCCGAGCGGGTGGCTGTTATACGTGAGCCCTCCATAGAAAACGTGCTCGTCGAAGTACGAGGCGACGTGCGGCCGCATACCCACCGCCCCCAGAGGCACATAGCTGCTGGTGAGTCCCTTGGCCAGGGTGATGAGGTCGGGCACGACGTCCCAGTGATCGACCGCGAACCACCGGCCCGTGCGCCCAAAGCCGGTCATGACCTCGTCGCAGATGAGCAGGATCCCGAAGCGGTCGCAAAGCTCGCGCACGCCCTGGAGGTAGCCGTCGGGAGGAATGAGGATTCCGTTCGTCCCCGTGATCGGCTCGAGGATGAACGCGGCGATGGTCTTCGGCCCCTCGAGCTCGATCACCTCCTCGAGGTGCGCCAGCGCCACTTCTGCTGAATCGGTACCGCGCTGGATCCCGTGGTATGGATCGGTCACGTGGACGACCCCGGTGGCGTACTCGTTGGGCCAGCGGCGCGGGTCTCCTGTGGCCTGCACAGCGGTCCCGGTCGAGCCGTGGTAGGAGCGATAGCGCGCGAGGACCTTGGGCCGGCCTGTGACGGTGCGGGCGATCTTGATCGCGTTCTCGTTGGCGTCTGCCCCGCCGAGCGTGAACAGCACCTTGTCGATGTCGCCTGGAAGAAGCTCCGCCAGCTTGCGGCCCAGGCGGGCACGCGGCTCATGCGCCATGAACGGGCTGATGTATGGCAGCTGCTCGGCCTGGCGCTTGATCGCCTCGATGATCCTGCGGTCGCCGTGGCCCGCATTGACGCACATGAGCTGGCTGTTGAAGTCGATGAACCGCCTGCCGTCGACGGTGTGGAAGTACACACCCTTCGCGCTTTCGACGGCCAGCGGCTTCAGGTCCGCCTGGGCCGACCAGTCATAGAGTGTGTGGCGCAGGCAGAGCTCGGAGATCTCCTCCGCGCTGAGGGCCTTGACCGTCTCCGTCGCCATCACGGGTTGATCCTAACCCTGCGCGCCCTGACTGTTTGACAACGCAATCATCCGGTGCTTATATCGCCGCAGGACGCTCGGGCCACTCCGGCGCCGCATGGGGATTTGGGAGGCAAGCCGATGTTGCCAGCCGCTTTCGATTATCGGGCCCCAACGACGTTGGATGAAGCTCTCGGCGTACTCAAGGAAAGGGGCGATGACGCCAAGATCTTGGCGGGCGGCATGAGCCTGATTCCGCTTCTCAAGCTGAGGTTCGCCCAGCCGGCGCTCGTCCTCGACATCGGGCGCCTGCCCGGCCTGAACCGCATCGCCGGCCAGGACGGCCATCTGAGCATCGGCGCCCTGGTCCGGCACGTCGACGTTGAGCGCAGTGGCGACGTGACCAAGCAGGTCCCGCTGATGACGGAGGCTGTGCACTGGATCGCCGACCCGCTGGTTCGCAACCGCGGCACCGTGGTCGGGTCCGTGTGCCATGCCGACCCCGCCGGCGACTGGGGCTCGGTGATGCTCGCGCTTGGCGCCGAGCTGGTGGCCCGGTCGGCATCGGGTGAGCGCGTCATTCCCGTCGCCGGGTTCTTCCAGGATCCCTTCACGACCACGTTGAAACCTGACGAGATCGTGACCGAGGTCCGGATCCCGATCCCTTCCGGCTCCTGCGGAGGCGCTTACAACAAGCTCGAGCGCAAGGTAGGGGATTTTGCCACCGTGGCGGTGGCCGTACAGGTGGAGATGAATGGAGGCAAGGTGTCCAGGGCCGGCATCGGCCTGACGTCGGTTGGTGCGACCAACATCAAGGCGACCGAGGCAGAGAAGGCGCTGGCCGGACGCGAGCCAACCGACGAGGTGATTCGTGAAGCTGCGCGCCTCGCGGCGGAGGCCGCCCAACCCAAAGACGACATCCGCGGCAGCGCTGCATATAAGAAGGACGTGGTCCGCGTCTTCGTGCAGCGCGGGCTGCATACAGCGTTGAGCCGGGCTCAGGAGGCGAGGTCATGAAGGCGTCGATGCGCGTCAACGGGGTGGAGCGAAGCGCGGATGTGGAGCCGCGCGTCCTCCTGGTCGACTTCTTGAGGACGAACCTAGCCCTCACCGGCACGCACGTCGGCTGCGACACGACGAGCTGCGGGGCATGCACCGTGCTTCTCGACGGAGAGCCGGTCAAGTCGTGCACTTTGCTGGCCGTCCAGGTCGATGGCCGAGACATCAAGACCGTCGAGGGGCTGGCCGACGGAGCCGCGCTTTCGCCCGTACAGGTCGGGTTTCACGAGGAGCACGGCCTTCAGTGCGGCTTCTGCACGCCCGGGATGATGCTGGTCGGGACCGCGCTGCTAGAGGGCAATCCCGATCCCACCGAGGAGCAGATCCGGTGGGCGATCAGCGGCAACATCTGCCGCTGCACCGGCTACATGAACATCGTCAAGGCAATCCAGCACGCGGCGAGGCTGAAGCAGGCAGCTGCCACGGCTCCTTCGCCTGCCGCGGTGGCGGCGGGAGGCGGCGAGTGAGCAGCACCATGCACATGCACGGCGGAATCGGCGAATCGATCAAGCGCAAAGAAGACGGGCGCTTCCTTCGCGGAAAGGGCAACTACGTTGATGACTTCGTCCTTCCCGGCATGCTCCACATGGCCATCCTGCGCAGCCCGCACGCGCATGCGCGCATCAAATCCATCGACACGAGTGCAGCCGGCGCCAAGCCGGGCGTGATCGCCGTCGTCACGGGCGAGCTCATGGCGCAGCACAAGCTGGCATGGATGCCGACGCTCAGCGGTGACACGCAAGCGGTTCTTGCCACCGACAAGGTTCGATTCCAGGGCCAGGAGGTGGCTGCGGTCATCGCCGAGACCAAGGTCCAGGCGGAGGATGCTCGCGACGCGATCGTCGTCGATTACGAGGTGCTGCAGGCGGTCACCAGCCCCGACGGCGCCAAGGCCGAGGGCGCGCCCCTGATCCGCGACGAGAAGGAAGGACAGAAGGACAACCACATTTACCACTGGGAGTCGGGTGACCAGGCCGCGACGCAGGCGGCATTCGCCAAAGCGGCCAAGGTCGTCAGGCTTCACACCTTCTACCCGCGATGCCATCCCGCCCCGTTGGAGACATGCGGCTGCATCGCTGACGTCAACCCGGCCACTGGCAAGGCCACGATCTACATGACGAGCCAGGCGCCGCACGCGATCCGGACCGTGTTCGCGCTGGTAACCGGGCTGCCGGAGCAGAACATCCGCATCATCTCGCCCGACATCGGCGGCGGTTTCGGCAACAAGGTGCCTGTGTACCCGGGCTATGTGGTCGCGACTGCGGCCAGCCTGTTGATCGGACGGCCAGTGAAGTGGATCGAGGACCGCAACGAGAACCTCATCTCCACCGGGTTCGCGCGCGACTTCCACATGACCGGTGACCTGGCCGTAGACGAGAAGGGCAAGATGACGGCTCTTCGCGTTCATCTGGATAGCGATAACGGCGCGTTCTTCTCTGATGCGCAGCCATCCAAATTCAAGGCGGGGCTCTTTCACATCGTCACGGGCTCGTACGACATCCCCACGGCGCACGTCACAGCAGACGGTTACTACACCAACAAGGCTCCGGGCGGCGTCGCGTACAGGTGCTCGTTCAGGGTCACGGAGGCGAGCTACCTGATCGAACGGCTGGTCACGAACGCAGCCCTCGAGCTGGGCATCGACCAGGCCGACTTCCGCAAGCAGAACTTCATCCAACCCGAGCAGTTCCCGTACACGTCCGCAACCGGCTGGATCTACGACAGCGGCGACTACCCCAAGGCGATGGACCTTGCGCTCGACAAGCTCGGGTACGCCGAGCTGAAGAAGGACGTCGAGGCGAGAAGGAAGAAGGGCGAGGTGACGGGAATCGGGATCGCCAGCTTCACGGAGGTGGTCGGCGCGGGCCATGGTGCCGACTTCGACATCCTGGGCCTGCGCATGTTCGACAGTGCGGAGCTGCGAGTGCACCCGACCGGGAAGGCCCTGCTGCGGATGGGAGTGAAGTCGCAGGGTCAGGGCCACGAGACGACGTTTGCTCAGATCGTTGCCGAGGAGCTTGGTATTCCTGCTTCCGACATCGCGGTGGAAGAAGGCGATACGGACACCGCGCCGTACGGCCTGGGCACGTACGCGTCGCGCAGCACGCCCGTGGCGGGAGCTGCCACGGCGATGGTGAGTCGCAAGCTTCGGGAAAAGGCCCGCAAGCTGGCCGCCCATCTGCTCGAGGCAGCGGAAGAGGACCTCACGTGGGAGCGGGGCAAGTTTTACGTGAAGGGCTCGCCCGACCGCGCCAAGACCATCCAGGAGATCGCGTTCGCCGCGTATACCAATCTGCCCGAGGGCATGGAGGCTGGGCTCGAGGGCGTCCACTACTACGACCCGCCCAACATGACCTACCCGTTCGGCACGTACGCGGTGGTGGTGGACGTCGACAAGGGCACGGGCCAGGTCAAGGTGAGGCGGATGGTGGCGGTCGACGACTGCGGCGTCCGCATCAACCCGATGATCGTCGAGGGACAGATCCACGGCGGGCTCACCGAGGGCTTTGGGATCGCTTTCATGGAGCTCATCACCTTCGATGCCGACGGCAACTGCATCGGTTCCAACTTCATGGACTACCTGCTGCCGACCGCTTGGGAGACCCCGAAGTTCGAGATGGGCGAGACCGTGACACCGTCGCCGCACCACCCGATTGGCGCCAAGGGCGTAGGCGAGTCGGCCACCGTCGGTTCGCCGGCCGCGTACGTCAACGCCGTGATCGATGCGCTCTCCCCCTACGGCGTCACCAACATCGACATGCCGGTTACCTCCGACAAGGTGTGGGCGGCTCTACGATCAAAGGGGGTCACTGAATAGCGGACGACGTCCTGGAGCTGCTTCGTGAATATGCCGCCAACGGCACGCCGTGCGCGCTGGCGACGGTCGTGCGCGCAGAGGCGCCGACGTCGGCCCACCCAGGCGACAAGGCGATCGTCACCGCCGACGGCCGTCTGCGGGGCTGGATCGGCGGGAGCTGCTCAGAGCCGGTGGTGCGGCGAGAGGCGCTGCGCGCACTGGCCGAGGGCACGCCGCAGCTCGTCAGGATCGTGGGATCCGACGAGGTGAAACAAACGAGAAAGCAGGGCGAGCTGACGGTGGCCACGACCTGCCCGAGCGGTGGGTCGCTCGACATCTTCATCGAGCCGCGCCTGCCGCGCCCATTGCTCCTCGTTTTCGGTGACAGCCCGGCGGCGCGCACGCTCGCCCAGATGGGCTCGCTGGCCGGCTTCCGAACGTGTTCGGTCCACCCCGGGGCGCGCGAGGAGGACTTCCCGGGCGCGGACCTGGTGCTCGGCAGCCTGGACCTGGCTACAGCGAATCCTGGAGACGACGCGTGGGCGGTGGTGGCGACGATGGGCCACTACGACGAGGATGCGCTGGAGGCTGCGCTGGGGTATCCAGCGCTAGAGGTCGGCCTCATCGCGAGCACGCGGCGGGCAGCGGCCGTGCGTGCCGCGTTGCATGCCCGCGGGTTGGACGAAGCCACCCTCGCCCGCGTGCGCACGCCGATGGGTAAGAGCAGAAGCGCGAGCCAGGAGGAGATCGCGGTGCTGGCCCTGGCCGACGTCGTCGTCGCGCGCCACAAGCGGGGCAGCCGGCAGGCGGCCGTCGAGCAGCCGGCGGTCATATTCGCGACCGACCCGGTGTGTGGCATGACGGTCGACCCCCTAACATCGATGCACAAGGCAGTGTTCGAGGACAAGACGTACTGGTTCTGCTCGGCCGGATGCCAGGCGGAGTTCGAGAAGGAACCCAGGCGGTACCTGAGAGCGGTCGAAGCCTGACCGAGGGGCAACCTGTCCCGATAACGGTGGCGCTGGAGCGTGTAGGCGCTCAAGCCGAGCAAGACGACTTCGCCGGCGCATTCCCGATTCTCGACGAGGCCCAGATCGCCAAGCTCAGGCGCTACGGGGTCGAGGAAAGCGTCCCGGCAGGGTTTGTGTTCTTCCGCGAGGGAGAACGAGGTACTGACTTCATCGTGGTCCTGTCGGGCAGCGTGGAAGCGGTCGCCCATTTTGGCGAGTCGGGGGAGACGACCAGCACCGTCTTCAACCCTGGTCAGTTCGTCGGGGTCATGAACATCCTCAGCAACGAGGGCGCGTACGTAACTGCGACCGCGACAGTTCCCAGCCGAGTCCTTCGCGTGCCGCTCAACCAGCTGCGAACCGTCATCGGCGAAGACATCACCCTCAGCGAGATCGTCATTCGGGCGTTTCTGCTTCGGCACTCGCTGCTGCTTCGTCTGGGCACCGGACCGAAGCTGATCGGCTCTCGATACAGCGAGTCCACCCGTGCGATCCTCGACCTGCTCGCCCGCAACAGGTGCGCTGTGACGTGGATCGACGTCGAGTCCGACCCTCGCGCCGAGACGCTGCTGCGGAATTTCGGGTTTACGGCGATTGACATCCCGCTCGTGATGGTCGCCGGCCAGCCGCTGCTGCGCAATCCTTCCCTGGCGGAGGTCGCCGCAGTTTTTGGCATACGCGCTGATCTGTCTCTTCGTGAAGACGTATCGGACCTGCTGGTCATCGGCGCTGGTCCGGCTGGGCTCGCCGCCTCCGTATACGGCGGATCCGAGGGGCTTTCGACGGTGGTGATCGAAGCGATTTCCGTCGGCGGGCAGGCGGGAACGTCTTCGCGAATCGAGAACTATCTCGGCTTCCCCGCGGGAGTTTCGGGCGCTGAGCTGGCCGCACGGGCCGCGCTGCAGGCGGAGAAGTTCTCGGCCGCGATCCTGGTCGGTTCGAACGCGAAGAAGCTCGATTCGGTCGGCGGCTTGCATAGCGTCGAGCTTTCGGACGGGCGAACTCTGACCGCCCGTGCGATCGTCGTGGCAACCGGCGCTCGGTATCGGCGACTGCCTGTCGAAAGGCTTGCCGAGTTCGAGGGTTCGGGCGTCTACTATGCCGCGACCGAGGTCGAGGCGCAGAAGTGCACGGGACCTGTCGTCGTGGTGGGCGGGGGCAACTCGGCCGGCCAGGCAGCAATTTTTCTGAGCAGGCGGCTCGACGTCCATCACGTGGTCCGCCGCGACTCGCTGGACGCGACAATGTCGCGCTACCTCATCGATCAGATCGAGCGCCATCCACGAATTACTGTTCACTACGGGACGGAGGTCAAGGCGCTCAAGGGCGCCACTGTATTGGAGGCGGTGGAAATCGAGTCGGTGGACAGCCAACGGACGGAGCTGCCCGTGTGCGGGCTCTTTTCCTTCATCGGCGCCGAACCGAACACCGACTGGCTGAACCAATGCCTCCAGGTCGACGAGGACGGATTCATCATCACCGGATCCGATGTCACGGCGACCAACGATTGGACCCCACTGCTGCTGGAAACCAGCCTGCCCGGCATCTTCGCCGTGGGCGATGTGCGACATGGCTCCATCAAGAGGGTCGCAACCGCGGTCGGCGAAGGCGCGATGGTGGTGAGGTTGGTGCACGAAAGACTGTCATCGCCGGTCACGAGCAGGCTCTAGGTCCTAGTGCGAACCTTCCTCATCGGTCGACTCGAGCGCCGCAAGGAGCTTCTTGAGCAGCGTGGCGAGAGATCGCCGCTCGGCAGAGTTGAGACCGGTGACCAGACCGTGCTCGCTGGCGCTGTTGGCGGTCACGGCCTGCTCCAGGACGTTGCGCCCGGTGTCGGTCAGCTCGATGTTCACCCCTCGACGATCGTTTGGGTGGCGCGTGCGCTTCACGTATCCGCGGCTCTCCAGGCGGTCGAGCCGGCTCGTGATCCCCGCCGACGACAGCATCAGGCCTTTGAAGAGCCGAGTCGGCGAAAGCTGCTGTTTTGGCCCGGCGAAGCGCAGGGCGGCCAGCACTCCGACCTCGCCACGATTGAGCCCAAACCGTCCGAACGACTCATCCTGGGCTCGGGCGACATGGAGCGCGATGCGCGAAATTCGCGCGGTCACCTCGTACGGCTCCATGTCCCGCCGCCTCTGCACTTGACCGACCTGCTCCAGAAGGGCGTCGGTCCAGTCCTTTGGTGCCACGCGTGGAAGGATACGGAATATCTCCCACGGAGACGAGATTCTCGCTCACATGTATCTCGCGGCCGAGAGACTTTGGACCGCTCCCGAGGTCGCCGAGCCGGCGAGCGAGCTAGGGCTTCGCGAGCTCGAGAAGGTCTATTCGTTCATCTATTCCCGGGTCGGAAACCGAGCCGACGCTGAGGATCTGACCCAGCAGGTCGCGCTCAAAGCGCTGCCACGACTGCGCGACGCGTACCCGGAGCCGGCTGTGCGCGGCTACCTGTACGCGACCGCGCGCTCCGTGATGGCGTCGTTCTGGTCGCACCGAGCGCGCGTGCCTGAGGCTGAGCTGGCCGACGACATCTGTGACGAAGGGCGTGGCGACGAGCTGATAGCCCCCGAATACGCAGCGATCTGGGTGCAGCGTGTTCTGAACGCGCT
>DASPYG010000191.1:0-15995 GCA_035636885.1 Candidatus Nitrosopolaris sp. | reverse complement strand
GTGCCCTTCAGGTTCACGCTCAGGATCTCGTTCCACACCTCGTCGGTGAGAGCGTCCAGGTTTGCATGCGGGATGAAGTGCGTCGTGCCGGCGTTGTTGATGAGTATGTCGAGACGGCCGAACCGGCTCACGGTGTCGTCGATCATCGAGATGACCTGCGGCTCGGAGGCGACGTCGGCCCGATGCGCAACCGCCTTGGCGCCCAGGGATTCGATGTCGCGCACGGTCGCATTCGCTTCTTCCTCGGAGCGCGAGTAGTTCACCATCACCGCCGCCGCACCGGCGCGGGCCAGCCGCAAGCAGACGGCTCGGCCAATTCCCGTGCCCCCGCCGGTGACGATTGCGACTCGGTCCTTGAGCTCCATGCCGGAGTAGTGTTTCAAAAAATGCCACTGAGCCTCGCCGACTCCAACAAAGTCGTGGCCCGCGCTCACGCCAAGGCGGCGGAGCTCGGCATTCGAGTCACGGTCGCAATCGTTGACGAGGGCGGCCTGCTTATCACCCTCGCGCGCATGGACGGCGCGCCGCCGCTCGGACCGCAGATCGCGGAGGCCAAGGCCGTCGGGGCGGCGATGCTCCAGCGCGACGGCGCCAGCCTCGCGGACCTGGCCAACGATCGCCCCGGGTTTTTCAGCGTGGCCGACCGGCTCGTTCGCGTGCCGATGGTGCCGGGGCTGGGCTCCGTGCTGATCAAGCGCGACGGAAAGGTGCTGGGCGCGGTCGGCGTCAGCGGTGGCCGGCCCGAGCAAGACCTCGAGTGCGCGCAGGGCGGCCTCGAGTCACTCGAGCTTCAGGACGCGTAGCGGCTCGTAGATAGCGCCGGTCCGGCCGAGCCTGCTCTGGTACAGCACGAGCTCATCGGCGCGCCAAAGATCCGAGCGCGGGGGCCGAGGCAGAGCGGGCAGGACCGCCCCTTCCCGGGCCCGCGATCGGGCGAGCGTCAGGTGGGCCTGGAACGGCCGCTTCTCGCTCGGGAAGCCTGCGGCTGCGCACGCTTCGTCCACCTGCCGGGCGAGCGCAGCCACTGCTTTTGAGCCGGAGGCCAACGCTTGCCAGACCACCTTCACAAAACGCCCGCGCCTGAAGGTGCCCAGTTCGCCGAGCGCGACGTCGAAAGCCTGCAGCGATGTGGCGCTGAAGCGATCGGCGATGCCTTCGACCACGGCGAGATCGGCCTGGCCGATGAAACGGATCGTCAGGTGTAGGTTGGCACTCGGAGTCCAGCGGAAGCCGGGTGCCGCATCTGCACACCTCGCTAGGAAGTCCGCGAGTGCCGCCCGCTGCGCCTCGGGCAGGGGCAGCCCGAAAAATGCCCGCACACGCGTGGCTACTTCTTTTGGGTGGGAGGCTTCTTCCAATGGGCCGGCACCCAGGTACTGGGTGCTGTCGGACGCCAGCCGAAGCGCGTGCTGACCGAATCGATGCCTTCGGCGAGGTTGTTGACCTGGATCATGTTGATCTCGTCGGGCGTCACCACCGGGTCCTTGAAAAGTGTCTCCATGACCGCCGCACCGGGAACCAGCAAGCCCGCCGGCAGCTTGAGCTTCGGCTTGCGAATCCCCCAGCCCTGGATGAACCAGTCGAAGAGCTTCTCGTACGTCAGGACCTCCGGGCCGCCCAGCTCGATGATCTTCCCGAGCAGCTCCGGCTTGCTGATCGCCTCGACAACGCACCGTGCCGCGTCCTCACGAAGGATCGGCTGCATCTGCGTCTGGCCGTCTCCGGGGATGATGAGGAAGGGGCCGAAATTGGCGGCCCGCTGGAAGTCGTTGAGGATCCCGCCATCCTCGGCGAGCACGAACGAAAAGCGGAGGATCGTGCCGGCCACGCCGGTCTTGGCCAGCTCCTGTTCGCCCATCCATCGCGACGTGAAGTACTTGAAGTGGGGGTCGAGACGGGCGCCGATCGCGCTGACGAGGACTACCGACCGCGCGCCGGCGGCCTTGGCCGCTTCGGCCATGATCCTCGGGCCGTCGACGTTGACCTCGAGGAACGATTGCGGGCGGTTCCGCCTGACCGCGACGAGGCTGATGATGTGCTCGGTTCCCTGGGCGGCCTGGGCCATGGCCGCGGGGTTCAAGGCGTCCCCAACCATGAGCTGGGCACCTCTGGCCTTGAAGGCAGCCGCCTTCATGGGGTCACGCACGAGCACCCGGATCTGGTGTCCGGCGTCGATCAGCTTGTGGGCGACGGCTCGGCCGAAGAAGCCGGTCGAGCCAAGCAGTAGGACCCTTGCCACGGGTAGAGATCCTAGTGCTCCGAGCAACGGAGGGCATACTTCAAGCCGGTGAGCGGGCAGGAGGCCGGCGGAATCGGGCTGGGGCTGTTCGCCGTGATCCTTGGCGCCGGCGGGATCGTAGCCGCGATTCGCAGGCGCCGGCGGCGCGCCGAGTTCGCGCCCACCTACGGTGCCACCGGCGGGGTCGTCTACACGATCGCGCAGGCCGGCTGCTCGGCGGTGCTCCTACTGGGGGGCCTAGGCCTCATAGCCATCGCCTTCCTGCTGCGGCGATAGAAAGGTTTACCTGTCACCCTCCCCACGTTTGGGGAGGGAAGGGTGGGGGTGCCCAAGCAAGGAGGGCCCCGCTTAGATGATGTTTCTTTCCTTCACGAGCGAGCCGCGCGCGAAGCGCTCGAACGCGAATGACGAGATGTCGATCTCGGAGGCTTGATCGAGCAGCTGCTGCGCGAGGAACAGCGCCGCCGCCGGCGCCTGCATGAACCCGTGGCCGCTGAAGCCGGCCGCGCACCAGAACCCTTCCAGCTCCCGAATCGGACCCAGGATGGCCTGGTGGTCGGGCGTGACCTCGTACAGGCCTGCCCAGGCGGTCTTCACGCCTGCGGCGGACAACGCAGGGGCCCGGCGCGCCGCCTGCGCGAACATCTTCTCGAGGAACTCCCAGTTCACGTCGGTGACGAACCCCGGCGGCTCCTCGCGGTCGCTCATGCCGATCAGGACGCCATCGCCCTCGGGATGGAAGTACAGCGAGGTCTGGAAGTCGACGGTCATGGGGTTGTTGCGGGGCACGGCGGGGAAAGTGCCCGTGACGGCGATGTGACGCCGGTACGGAAGGATCGGAATCTCGAGGCCGGCCATTCGGCCGATGGACGCCGACCAGGCGCCCGCGCAGCTGAACACGAGCCGCGTCGCGATGTCGCCTTCGGTTGTGCGCACGCCCTGGACACGCCCTGAGGCGACATCGATCCCGGTGACCGCCACGCCTTCCTTAAGCCGGGCTCCGTGGCGCCGCGCGGCTGCCGCATAGCCCGAGGTGACGTCAGCGGGGCTTGCAATGCCATCGCTGGGACAGAACGTGCAGCCCAGCACATCCTCGACGTTGAGGATCGGCACCATCCGGGCGGCTTCGGAGGCGTCGACCCAGCGCGCCTCGGTCAGGCCGACACGGTGCCACATCTCCATGTTGTGGCGAAAGTCCTCCACCTGCTGCGGCTGGGTGAGGATGAACAGGTAGCCGATCTGCCGGAAGTCGGCCGGATGTCCGGTCTCATCTTCGAAATGCTCGAGCATCACCACCGATCTCTGCTGCAGGCGTACGTTGCCCTCCGACGAAAACTGCTGGCGCACGCCGCCGGCGCATTTGCCGGTCGACTGCGAGCCCAACGTCTCGCGCTCGAGCAGGAGCACATCGACGTTCCGCTTGCTCAGCTGGTAGGCAAGCGCGCAGCCCATGATGCCGCCGCCGACGATGACTACGTCAGCGCTTTCCATGCCAGAAGAGACCCCAGAACTCGAAGATGACCTTCAGGGCGGCAAGCGTCGTGATCTCACCGTGGTCGAACGGGGGCGACACCTCCACCATGTCGAGGCCGACGAGCTTCGAGCCGGCAGTGGCGATGCGCAGAAAATCAAGCGCCTGCCGCGTCGACAACCCGCCGCCTGAAGGGATCTCGGTCCCGGGCGCGAAGGCCGGGTCGAGGGCGTCGATGTCGAAAGAGACGTGCAGGCTCTTGCCCTCGAGCGCATCGGCGACCATGCGCGCCGACCCGCTGTCCCCGGCCAGCTCTGAGGCGGAAACGAGCAGCATGCCCCGCGCGCGGATGAACTCGAGCTCTTCGGGGTCATAGTCGCGCCCGCCCGCGATCACCACGCGAGCTGGACCGATGCTGGAGACCTCGAGCGCCCTGCGCATCGCGCAGCCGCACGTCCACTTGCCGCCTCGCGAGAAATCACAGAGGTCCGGATGTGCATCCACCCAAAGGACTGCCAGGTCTGGGTGGCGCCGAGCCTGGGCGGCCAGCGTCGCGATGGCGGTGCAGTGGTCGCCGCCCAGCACGGTCAGGAGCGCTGACTGTGGGAGCGCTGCAAGGCTGTCGGCCACCTTCGACCATCCCGACTCGATCTCCGCGCCGGCGTCCAGGTCCCCCAGGTCGTGCACCTTGAGCCCGTCGAGGGGCCTGGCGTCCTCCGTCACCGGTGGCATCACGGCCGAGAGGTCGCGAATGCGCATCGGCGCCAGCGCGGCGCCCTTCCGGTACACGGCGGAGCCGTCATACGGGATCCCGGCGAGGACGATGTCGGCGCCGCTCAGCGGGTTCCCCGCGAGGCCGCCCCAAGGCCGGAGGCCGGCGAGATTCATTTCCGTCATTTCTTGCGTATCTCCGGCACTTTCAGAATGAGCAGGCCGCCCAACAGCAGCCAGATGAAGAACACCGTGAAGATGACCGGGTACCCGCCCGGCAGGCCGAGCAGGTGGGGACCGTTGTTGAACTCGAGCAGGAAACCGCCGACGAATCGCGCGACCACGCCCGAACCCGCGGTGGCGATGTTGCTGAAGCCCATGAAGAGGCCGGCTTCATTCGCCGGAATGATGTCCTGGATGAAGGCCCAGTCGACTGAGAAAAAGAGGCCATAGCCGATCCCGATCAATACGCCGACCAATGTTGCTTGCGCCGCCAGCCGCGGCACGTGGAGGAAGTGGGCCAGCGGATGCAGGACGGAGCCCGGAACCAGCTCGTAGTGGCTGAAAACGAGCAGCAGCACGCCGGCCGCGCCAAGCAGGCCGCCGACGAGGATGAGAGGTCGCCGGCCGAGGCGGTCGGAGCTCTTCGCAGCGGGCAGGGCAATGAAGAGGGCGGACACGATGACCAGCCCCTGGAGCGTATAGGCGGCCCTTACCGCTGCATCGACATGGCCGTGATAGAAGACGTCGCTGAAGTAATAGAGGATGAAGCTCTGCAGGCCGACAAGGCCCATGAGGATCAGCATGCGCGAGGCCATCAGCCACAGAAAGTTCGGGTACCGCAGCGGGCGAGAGAAGGTGGTGGCGACGACCTGCCACGCGTTCTTGAACGGCGCGCTGGTGGACTCGGCGCGGTCGGGGATGAGCAGGACGGTCGGCAGCATCGTGGCCACGAGCAGAAGACACATGCTGAGGATGGCGGTGGTGCGGCCGGAGTGAGACAGGATGTAGCCCGCGCCCACCGTGCCGGCCAGAAGGCCGATGACGTTGGAGAGGCCGTAGTATCCGGAGGCCGTCCCACGCTGGTCTTCCGGCACGACGTCCGGCAGCAGCCCTTGATACGGGCCCTGGGCGGTGTTCGAGGCAGTCTGCAGAAGGAAGTAGAAGATCAGCACCAGCCAGTAGGTGCCGGACAGCGCGATCCCGATCAGGAAGATGACGTCGCCGACGGTCCCGGCGAAGATGAAGGGCCGGCGGCGCCCGAAGCGCGTGTGGGTCCGGTCCGAGTAAGCGCCCGCGAGCGGCTGCCAGAAGACGGCCATGAGCGACCCCACTCCCTCGAGCACGCCCAGAGCGACGCCCTTGTGCGTGTTGCCGACCAGGTGCGCCACGAGGTCCGGCAGGATGAGGCCGCCGAGGCTCGTCCACAGGTAGCCGATCGCCACCCAGTACACGGAAAGAAGGGCGAAGTCGAGATGATTCAGTCGGGACGCCGACCGTCGGACAGCCACCGCCATCAATCTGGTTCGTAAGGGGGAAGCGACTTCTTGACGGGTCGATCCTCGCGGTAGCCGAGCGCGTACTCGCCCTGTAGGACCGTATGGATCTCGCGCGTGCCCTCGTAGATGATCGGGGCGCGGGCATTGCGTAAGAAGCGCTCGACGGGATACTCGGCCGAGTATCCATAGGCCCCATGCACCTCGATGGCGTCGTGGGCGGCGTTGAATGCGGCGTCGGTGGCGTACTGCTTGGCCATCGACACGTCACGCGTGTGCCGCAGGCCCTTGTTCTTCATCCACCCCACCTTGAAGTAGAGGAGCCGGCAGACCTCATAGTCGCGCGCCATGCGCGCAATCATCTGCTGCACGAGCTGGTACCGGCCGATCTCCTGGCCGAAGGTCTTGCGTTCACGTGCGTACTTGACGGAGGCGTCGAGGCATGCGCGAACCGTGCCCGTCGCCCCCGCCGCGACCGTGAACCTCCCGTTGTCGAGGCAGCTCATGGCGATCTTGAATCCGTCGCCCTCATCGCCGATGCGATCGCTATCGTGCACCTCGAGGTCCGCCATGAAGATCGAGCCAACGTCGCCAGCCCGAATGCCGAGCCGATCCTTGATGGGCTCGGTTCGCAGAGCCTTGCCGGATGCGGCGCGGTCCACCATGAAGGCGGTGACGCCGCGGGACCCGGCCTTCGGGTCTGTCTTGGCGAACAGGAGGAAGTAGTCGGCGGTGTCGGCGTCGGAGACCCAGACCTTCTGCCCGTTGAGGACGTACGAATCGCCCGAGCGGCGTGCGGTCGACTGCATCGAGGCCACGTCAGAGCCCGCGTTCGGCTCGGTGAGCCCGTAGCAGGCGAGCTTCTGGCCCGAAGCCATGGGCACGAGCCACCGATGCTTCTGGTCTTCGTCGGCCCACGTGTAGAGACCCATGCCCACGAGACCGACGTGTACCGAGAGCACCGTCCGGTAGGTGGTGTCGACGTACTCGAGCTCTTCGCACACGAGGCCGAGAGACAGGTAGTCGAGGCCGTGGCCGCCGTACCGCTGGGGAAAGCACACACCGGGCAGCCCGATCGAGGCGAGCTTGGCAAAGATCTCGGGATCGTGATGGCCCTCGCGGTCGTTGGCGGCAATCGTGGGCGCGAACTCCCGGGCGCAGAAATCGCGGACCGTGGCCACGATCTGTTCCTGGTCAGGTGTCAGCGCCAGGTCGACCATCCGACTTTACTTCTTGGGAGTCGGCGAGGGGCTGACCTTCGGCGTCGGCGTCGGGGACGGCGACACCTTGGGGAGCGGCTTGAGGTCGCTCGGCCCGATGTGGCCGATGACCGGAATGTGCGATCCGATCCCCAGGATGATCGGCACCGACCTCGAGCTGTGCAGCTGCGGCTGCAGGAAATCGACGTAGATCTGCTGCAGCTGGTGGATACCGCCGACCGAATCGATGCTCGCGCCCGAAGACTTGTTGGCGGCGTTCTTCAGCGCCTGTAGGTCCTGCTTGGAGACCATCGCCGAGGTGATCGGGTTGGACAGGATCCAGTTCTCGAGCTGATTGACCTGGGCGAGTGTCAGGGTTGCGCTCTTCAGAGTGGGCTCGAATGCGTTGTCCAGGGTGACGAGGGCGGAGACGGCGAGGTAGATGACGACCAGCGTCACGACGACATGGACGAAGATGCCGAGGAGCCCGTCGACGCCGCGAATCGCCTCCAGTCGATGGAACGCGCCGCCGATGGCGCCACCGACCGCGCCCAGGATCACCGCAAGGATGAGGGCCACGAACACGCTGATGACGGGGCTGAGGTGCAGAAGCTTCTGCATCTCGGTCGTGTACTGATCGTGGAATCGAAAGATCACGAGCAGCGTGCCGAAGAAAAATATCTCCGCCATGAGCGGTTGGATGACTCCGCGCTGATATCCGAGAAACAACGCGATGATCAAGACCAGCACGATGACGATGTCGATGATCATGCGGTCCTCGCCTTCGATGAGGCCAGCTCCCGCCGAGCCTCGACGACGAGGTATCCGGTGAACATCGCGGCGATGCCAACCGCCTCGCTGACCGGCTGAACGACGTACACGCCCTTCGACCGCGCGAGCGTGTGACCACCGGCAACGATGAACGCGCCCGCGGCGAGGATCACAAGGCCGAGCACCCGGTTGCGAGGTGCGCCGGCACGGAGCGACTTCCACGCCGACCACGCCGCACCGCCCACGAGCAGCAGCGAACCGACCGTGTTGATGACGGCTGGTAACACGCCCGGGACATCGATCGAGCCTGCCGGAGGCACCTCCGCTTTGAGCAGGGTCGAATTCGTGTGGGACATGAGGACGGCCACGACACATATCAACGAGATGACCACCATGACCATTACGGCCGCCCGCCCAACTCGGGGCGTCGCCAGTATCACAAGGGATCCGATGCCGAGCCAGCCCACGTTGAGCAGCCCGCCGAAGAGGTAGTAGCCCTTGTATGTCGCGTCCGACCACCCCGCGAGCACGCCGATGGTTTCGAACGCGGCGGCGGCCCCGAACATGGCCAGCGCCACCGCCCATATCGCCTGGTAAGACTTGCGCCGCGCGAGGTACTGCCGGCCGACGAACAAGGCAAAGGTCGCCCCGACCACGGCCGCGACCAGAGGGATCACGTACACCGCGGCCAATGATAGTGGGAGGGGCTCGTGCGTCCGCCCCGCTTGGGCGATCTCGCCCGGCTTCGGTTAGACTCGGGGCACTCTTGGCCCGAACGATCGCAGTCGCGATGCAGAAGGGTGGTGTGGGCAAGACCACCACCGCCGTCAACCTCGGCGCTGCACTCGCTGAGATCGGGCAGAGGGTGCTCCTGATCGATCTTGACGCCCAGGGCCACCTGACCCTCTACATGAAGCCTTCGGCCGAGCTCGAGAAGACGATCTACCACCTCCTGGTCGACCCCGACACGACGGTCACCGATGTCGTGCAGGAAGCGCCGCAGATGGGCGTGCACTACATCCCGGCAGACGTCGAGCTGGCGGGCGCAGATAACCAGCTCATCAACGAGATCGGGCGCGAGAGCATCCTGCGCGACAAGCTCGAGCCGGCGCAGAAGCGCTACGACTTCATCATCATCGACTGCCCGCCCTCACTCGACCTCATCGTCATCAACGCTCTGGTGGCGGCCGACGAGGTGCTGGTTCCGCTGCAGGCGGAGTTCCTGGCGCTGAAAGGAATGCAGGAGCTGTTGATCACGATGGAGCGCGTGAAGCGAAGGCTGAACCCGCGCCTCGAGCTCATCGGAATCCTGCCCACGCTCTACAAGTCGCGCGCGCTTCATTCGCAAGAAGTGTTGGCGGCGGTGAAGGAGAAGTACGGCGACAAGGTGTACGACTTCGGCGTCACGGATTCCATCCGCTTCGCCGAAACACCTCTGGCCGGCATGTCGATCCTTCAGTACGCGAAGGAATCGGATGGAGCGAAGGCGTATCGTGCTCTGGCAGCTCGGGTCATGGAGAATCACAGACAATGACGACGTTCAAGCGCGTTTCACTCGCCGGATCGGAAGAGCTGTTCCGGCCGACGCGGCCGCAGGTAGTAAGCGACACCGACGACGTGATACGCGAGGCCGTCGATCGTCACGAAAAGGTGAAGGAGATCGTCCTCCGCACGCTGCACTTCACCCCGGAGGAGATCGACCTCCTCCTCGAGGCGATCCAGACCGCCAAGTATCCCGACCGCGTGCGCGCCAAGCAGCCGCTGGACAAATTCGACGCGCTGGACGCCCTGCGTATCAAGGTCCAAGGCGAAACGGCCGACTAGCGTCCGCACCGGGCGTGGTGGCTAGGCCGGATTACTCCGGCCGTCCCCAGAAATCTCCTCGCCCACCCTGCGTTGCCAGGAGAACATTTCGATAATCCCTACCACGGGAAAGAGCGCAGGCGCGTCGGCGAAGCCGACCCGCCGATGAGGGAAAACCGACAGGTTTTTCCTCATCACTTTCCAAGGCGAGACGGCCGACTAGCTCAACGCCTTTTGGCCCGCTTGCGGATGTAGCCGTAGGTCCAGAAGAGGCACACCGCCAGCAGGAGGATCGCGAAGCCAACCACCGCCGCGCGCTGCATTTCAGGTAAATACTGATGTGTGGCAAAGCTCGGCATCGTCAAGGTCAGGCTCGATCGCGAGGTCAACGGCTACGTTCTGACGTGCGTGTCGACCAAAGAGGCGGTGGTCATCGACCCCGGCCTCCCGCCCGAGAAGATCGCCGAGCAGCTGAACGGGCTCACCGTCAAGTACATCGTCGCCACCCACGGCCACCCTGGCCACGTGGCGGGCAAGGATGCGATCAAGGAATTGACCGGCGGCCAGACGGCGATTCACACCGTCGACGCCAAGCAGTTCCTCAGGTCCGCGGACCGCTATCTGCTGGACGGCGACGAGCTCGAGTTTGGCGAGCTCAAGTTGTCCGTGATCCACACGCCAGGCCACACGCCCGGCAGCATCTGCCTGGTGGTCGCCAACCACGCGTTCGTGGGCGACACGATCCTGGCCGGCGGCATCGGCAAGCAGACACCGGAGACCGACATGCGCCGCCAGATGATGAGCATCGGCACCAAGCTCATGCGCCTGCCGCTCGCCACCGCGCTCTATCCCGGCCATGGTCCGGCGACCAGCCTCGAGCGCGAGCTCGCGCAAAACCCGATCTTCCGCGGGGCGCCGACACGGGCCTAGTTCACCTAAGACAAATGCCATGTGGAGCCTCAGGCCGGATTTAGTCCGGCCGTCCCAAGGCATGCCACCATCCAGACGCCTCCCAGCGTTGCCGAGGAGAGGGTACCTCTGGGGCCCCCACGCGAAGCGTGGGAGGGGGCGCCTGTCCCCGCCGCGACTTTTAGCCCGGTACGCCTAGGGCGAGGGCGATGTGGGTCACCTTCGACTCCGACTCCACGGTGATGATGCCCGCGTCCTTCTGATTGCTCTTGCGGCTGACGATCGCCGAGAAGTTGCCGCTCGCCGAGCCGTTGTAAGTGAGCGTCCAGTCGCCTCCGGCGAGCTTGCTCGTGTAGAAGGTCCGCACCTGGTCCACGGTGTCCAGCGTCTCCCAGACGACGCCCCACGTCGTCTGCCCGTTGGCCAGCACCTGCTTGGCGGCAGTCACACGCGCTCCCGGGTACACGGGGAAGTCGGAGGGAAAGCCGTTGGGCATGTTGACGGCGGCATCCAGCGCGCCGAGGGGCGTTGGGCTGCCCGACTTGGCTGGAGTTGGTGAGGCGGTCGCCGTGGCGCCCGCCGGGTTCGCGCCGCCGCACGCCGCGGCCGCCACGAGAACCAATGCAAAGAGTGGCGCGGCGGCGCAGCGCGCCGGGAACTTCATCGAGGCCTCCGGGTGGATCTACCTAAAGCTCTGAGCCAAGTGTGACCTGGGCCGTAATGCCGGTCAACGCCTGAAAGGCCGGACGATCCTCCCTGATGGTCTCACTGCGCGCCGGCCCTCGCCCCCGACGAGCGCCCCGCGCAGATAGGTTGCCCGCACCGAAAACCCGAACTCCATTCCCTCCAGGGCGCCATGGCGTTGGCGCGAGCGCATGGCGTCCGGTCGGACGCGGGTCGGCCGGCTGGGATCGACGATGACGATGTCCGCATCGAAGCCGGGCGCGATTGTCCCCTTGCTCTCCTGGAGCCCGGCCAGCGCGGCCGGCGCTTCCGAGACCCAACGGGGCGCGCGCCATACGTCGCCCTGGCGCTTGGCGAGCTCGAGGCAGCTGACGTAGAGGGTCTGGACGCCCGGGCTGCCGGCCGGCGCCTCACCAAAGGGCGCCGCCTTCTCGTCATCGGTGTGCGGCGCGTGGTCCGTCGCCACCATTCCGATCACTCCCTTCGCCAGGCCTTCCAGCAACGCATCGCGATCGGCCGCCGTCCGAATCGGTGGATACACCTTCATCGCCGTGCCCAACCTTGCGAAGTCCTCATCACAGAGCCACAGGTACTGCGGACATGTCTCGAGCGTCAGCGGGGCGCCGGCACGGATCGCCTCCTGTGCTGCGGCCAGGCCGGCCGCGCTCGAGAGATGGGCGACGTGCAGTCGCACCCCAGAGGCCCCCGCAATCTCGGCGGCCGCGGCCACCGCCACCGCCTCGGCCTCGGCCGGCCGCGCGACGAGCAGATCTTCATAGGTTTCGAGCGGGCGTCGAAAAGCACCGAGGATCCCGGGGTCTTCGGCGTGGATGACCAGCGGAAGCCCCAGTCCGGCAATGAACGGCCCCAGGCGGGCCAGGGTCCCATAGTCGGGAGGCGCCTCGAGGTCGAGGTCGTCCAGGTCCGGGGAGTAGTGAATCTGCTTTCGAGTGAGGCTGAACGCATATCCCAGATAAGCCTTGAACCCGATCGCGCCTGCGGCCGCGAGGTCCTCGAGGTCCTCCGGCGTCGTGCCCGAACGAACCAGGCCCCAAAGACCCACGTCGACCCGCGCCCGCCTTCGGGCGAGCGCAGCTTTCGATTCGAGCACGCCGGCGGCATCCACCGCCGGGACCGTGTTGGGCATGTCGATGACAGTCGTCACGCCGCCCGCGGCCGCGGCGGCGGTCAGGGTCCCGAAGTCTTCCTTCTGCGGAAAGCCCGGGTCGCGGCTGTGCACGTGGACGTCGATCCCGCCGGGCAGCACGTACATCCCCCGCGCGTCGACCCTGCGCGCACCCGCGGGCGCCCTGGCGTCGCCGACGGCGGTGATGACACCGCCCGCGATGTGCACGTCCACCTCGCGCGGGCCTTCGGGCGTGTGCACGGTACCGCCCGCGATGACGAGCGACGTCCGCGAGCCGCGCTCAGTCAAGCTCGAGATCTGTGATGCGGAACAGCGGCGTGTAAGGAATGCCCGCGCCACGGATGTTGGCCTCGCCACCCTCTCCGCGGTCGAGGACGACCACCAGGTGGATGACTTCCGCGCCGGCGTCGCGCAGCACCTGCGCGGAGCGGAGCGAGTCGCCGCCCGTGGTGACGACGTCCTCGATCACCGTGATGCGGGCACGGGGTTCGAAGCGGCCTTCGATCTGTTTCGAGGTGCCGTAGCCCTTCGGCTCCTTGCGCACCAGCACCAGGGGGAGGCCAGTCTCCATGGAGACCGCTCCACCCAGCAGCACGGCTCCGAGCTCGGGCGCCGCGAGGCGCTGCGTCTCCGAGGGCACCAGCCGGGCGAGGCTCCGGCCGAGCCGCCGCAGCAGCGCGGGATCGGTTTCGAAGAGGAACTTGTCGAAGTACCGGTTGGAGCGTTTGCCCGAACGAAGAACGAAGTCGCCCTTGAGATAGGACGCGGCGACCAGGTCGCGCCCGAGCTCGCGCAGCTCGGATGCCGTGGTCTCCACGCTCTTAATCTAGCCGAAGGATGTCATCGCCCCTGGCGGTCGGTTTGCTTCGGGTCGTCCTGCACATACCTGACAGCGGTTCTCTCAAGAGCAAGCGCCAGGTGATCAGCGGCCTGCTTCGGCGCGTCCGCGCCGAGTTCCAGGTGGCGGCGGCAGAGGTGGGAGAACGCGACCGCTGGCAGCTGGCCGAGCTCGCCATCGCCTGCGTCAGCGCCGACGGCCGGCACGCCGACGAAGTCCTGGCTGCTGCGCTCTCGTACATCGAATCGCATTGCGACGGCGCGCGCATCACCGACGTGTCGACGGAGCTGCTGCGGCTGTGAAGACCGTCGAAACCCTCGCCGAAGATTTCGAGGCCACGCTCCCCTTCAGGCTCGACCCGTTCCAGCGCGAGGCGATCGAGAAGCTGGACGCCGGCACCGGCGGCGTGCTCGTCAGCGCGCCGACGTCAAGCGGCAAGACGGTGGTGGCCGAGTACGCGATCTTTCGTGCCCTGCGCGATGGCACCAAGGTCATCTACACGACGCCGCTCAAGGCGCTCAGCAACCAGAAGTACCACGACTTCGTGCGCGAGTACGGCGAACGGACGGTCGGGCTCGTCACCGGTGAGAACACCATCAACGACGACGCGCCGGTGGTCGTGATGACGACAGAGATCCTGCGCAACCTGATCTACGAAGACCCCAAGCGCCTCGACCTCGTGAGTTACGTGGTCCTCGACGAGGTCCATTACATCGACGATTTCCCACGAGGGTCCGTCTGGGAGGAGATCGTCATCCAGGCGCCGCGGACGATCAAGTTGGTCGGCCTCTCGGCGACGATCGGCAACTATCGCGAGATCGCGGAGTGGATGGCCGAGAACCGCGGCGGCATGGAGACCGTCTTCCACAACGTCCGGCCGGTCGAGCTGAAGATGTGGCTTGCGATCGAGAACCGGTTCAATCCCCTCTTCAAAGAAGACGGCGGCATCGACCAGCGCACGTGGACCAGGGCCGCGGAAGAGGAGGAGGCTTCCTATCGCGTCGGGCGATTCACGAGGCTGCCCTCGAACGATCTCCTGAAGGTCATCGAGGAGCTGCGCCGTCTCGACATCCTGCCGTCGATCTATTTCATCTTTTCGAGGCGCGGCTGCCGCGAAGCGCTGCAGCGGTGCTCCTACCACGAGCTCGACCTCACGACCGCCGCCGAGAAGGAGGCGATCGATCGCGTCGCGGCCGAAAGGCTTCAGGGGCTCAAAGATCGCGATGAGGAATCACTGTTCCGCCGCATGGTCGATTCGAGGCTGCTGCGCCGTGGCCTCGCCGAGCATCACGCGGGCTTGCTCCCGTACCACAAGGAGATGGTCGAGGAGCTCTTCCAGCGCGGGTTGATCAAGGTCGTCTTCGCGACCGAGACACTTTCGCTCGGCATCAACATGCCGGCGCGCGGCGTGGTCGTGTCGTCGTTCACGAAGTTCGACGGCGTCAGCTTTTCCAACCTCACCACGGGCGAGCTCACCCAGCTCATGGGCCGGGCGGGGCGGCGAGGTATTGACGTGATCGGCCACGGCGTGATCCTCAAGGAGTCCGACGTCGAGATCGGCACCATCTACGAGGTGGCGATGGGCCCGACGCTCGTCGTCGAGTCGAAGTTCCTGCCCAGCTACAACATGGCTCTCAACCTGCTCAGGGTCTACACGCCGGAAGAGGCCGAGGCCCTCATGGAGCGCTCGTTCGGTCAGTTTCAGAAGCGGCTTGCCGCCGACCGGACGCAAGGGCGGCTCCAGAACGTCCGCTCTCGGCTGGAGGACATCCGCCGCATGTGGGACGACTCCGAGGTCTCCATCCAGGAGGTCGCCCAGTACTACAAGCTCGAGGACCGCCGGCGAGCGATCCGTATCGAGCTCAAGCGGCTGCGTCGCGATGCGGGCGCAGAGCGGCGCTCGCGGCGCGGACGCCACACGAGGGCTCAGGGCCACTCCAACAAGCTCGTGCAGAAGCTCGAGATCGAAGCGAAGGGGCTCCTGGAGCGACAGCGCAAGCTCAAGGTCGTGCGCTCGCCGCGCTTCGGGGAGCACCTGCGGCGTTACGGCGAGCTGCGCTCGCTCGAGAAGGAGGTCGAGGCGGGCGAGCGCGAGGCGACCGGCCAGATGGACGAATACGCCCGCAAGCTTCGGCGCCTCGCCCGGATCCTCACCGACACGGGCTTCCTGTCCGCGAACCGGCCGACCGAGAAGGGCCTTTTCGCAGCACGCGTTTACGGCGAGAACACGATCCTTGTCGCCGAGGCGGTGTGGGCAGGCTGGCTCGAGGGCCTCACGCCCGAAGAGCTTGCCGCTGTGCTGGTGATGCTGGCTGCGGAAGATAGAGAGCGTGGGAGGGGACGCGGCGCTCCCACCGGTCCTCGACGGTATCCGACGCCCGCGATCGCTCAGACCGCACGGCTCGTTCGCTCCCTGTACTTCCGATTCGCCGACATGGAAAAGGACCTCGACGAGCCCAATCTGCGACAGCCATCCCACGACTACATCGATTTCGCCTATCGGTGGTCAGCCGGCGAGCCCCTCGACAAGATCCCACTGCCCGCGAACGTCGACATCGGCGACGCCATCAAGGCGATGAAGAGCCTCTACTCCCTGCTCCGTCAGCTGGAGTTCGCGCTGCGCCAGGCGAAGTCACCGCTCCTCGAGGTGGTCACGCGTGCCGTTGCGCAGATGGAGCGCGACGTCATCAAAAGGACCTGAGGCAGACGAACGTATGAGAGGGAACC
>DASPYG010000190.1:0-31138 GCA_035636885.1 Candidatus Nitrosopolaris sp. | reverse complement strand
AGCGCCCCGAGCGTGCCAGGATTTTTTCGTGCGCGGCGAGCTCGGCGGTATCGTCGAGTGGAGCGAGGTCCGTGATGCCGCGCCGGCGCAGTGCGCTCCTGGTCACATGGTCGGCGAGGTGCGGGTTCTTCGGCAGCAGAGACCCGTGGAGGTACGTGCCGAGGATGCCGCCCTGGAGGCAGCCTTCGGTGTGGTCCTCACCGTTGTTGCCGAAACCGACTCGTACGCGCCCAAGGGCCTTGGCCTTGGGTCCCAGGTAGGTGCGGCCGCTATGGTTTTCGAAACCGACGAGCGTCGTCGGCTGGATGTCGACCAGCGCCGAGTCGACGACCACATCGCCGATGAACCGGCGCTTGCCCGCCTCGGTTCGGACATCGATCAGGCCGATGCCCGGAAACCGTTCGCCTTCGGCCGTCTGGTAGTAGTGGCCGAGCAGTTGGTAGCCGCCGCAGACGGCGAACACGCTTGCGCCCGCCGCCACGGCGCGCTCAAGCCGAGGCTGCTTGTGTTCGAGGAGGTCTTCGTACACGAGCGCCTGCTCGCGGTCCTGCCCACCTCCGAAGAAGAAAACGTCGACCTCGTCCATGCGCTTGGTCGTGCCCCGCCCCAGCTCGATCAGCCGAGCCTCAAAGTCGCGCCACTCGGCGCGCTTGAGGAGGGTGAGGATGTTGCCGCGGTCGCCATAGATGTTCATGAGGTCCGGATACAGCCAGCCGACCGTGAACGTCTTTCGATGCCGTGCCATCTTCCTTCTAAGTCTCCCAGTACGGCTTGGCCCATCCGCGGCGGACGAGCTCGGCACGCAGGTCGAGCATGGCGGTATATGTGCAGAGGAGGTGAGCGGTCTCGCCCTCGGGCGTCGATTCGATCAGCGCGTCGATGGCACGGGCGGGATCGGTCTCGGGCTGCAGCGCGTCCACGCCCGCGTACTTGAGCCGCACGGCGAGGTCATTGGCGCGGTTGCCGGCCGGCACGACCACACGCGCCCGTCCCCGCAGTCGTTCGAAGTCGACGTCCCAGATCCAGGAGACATCGGTGCCATCGGCGCGGCGGTCGTTCAAACCGATCAGGAACCAGTGGCCGCCCGCAAGATCGACCGCCGTGCGCAGCGTCTCGTTGAATCCCGCCGGGTTCTTGGACAGAACGACGTTGAGCTTTCGGCCTTTGGCTTCGAGCCGCTCCTGGCGGCCGAATGCGGCTTGAACAGTCCGGAAGCGCTCGGCGATGACAGCAGGCTCGAAGCCCAGGGCACTCCCCGTTGCGAATGCCGCGAGCGCGTTGTACGCGTTGTAGAGGCCGCCAAGCGGCAGCTCGATGCGTACCCCGCTCACGCCCATCGCCACGCTGTCGAATCCGTCCAGCTCGATGTGGGTCGCGGCGAGATCGGGTGCCGGCCTGGCGAAATCTCCGTTGGGGCAGCGATAAACGCCGTCGTGGCCGACGTAGACAGCATCAAACAGGAGGCTCGCGCCGCAGCGGGGACACGTCCGCGCATCGGCTGCGTGAGGAAGCTCACGCATCGCGACAGTGGGATCGTCGAGCCCAAACCAGACAGGCTTGCGTTTCAGATTCAAGCCAATTTCAGCGACGCGAGGGTCGTCGGCGTTCATCAGCACGTGGCTTTCGTCTGGCAGGCGCGCTAATGCCGACTCGATCCTCTTCGCGATCGCCTCCAGCTCGCCGTAGCGGTCGAGCTGATCGCGAAAGAGATTGAGAACGACGGCTGCCCGCGGCTGAATCTCGTCCACGGCGCGCTCGAGGCTGGCCTCGTCGATCTCGAACACGCCCCAATCCGCCTCCAGGCGGCCGTTGGCCCCGGCCCTTTCCAGGGCGGCCGCAGTGGCGCCGAAGATGAGGTTGGCACCCGCGCGATTGGAAACCACGCTGTGACCCGCGCCTTCGAGCAGCCAGGTGACCAGTCGTGCCGTCGTCGTCTTGCCGTTGGTGCCGGTGACGACTATGGCTCCGTGTTTGAGATCACGCGACAGCTTGCGCAGGACGTCTGGGTCGATCGCACGGGCGACGTCGCCGGGCAGGGTCGTGCCGCCGCCGAGACGGCTGATCCTCGACAGGGCGCCGGTGGCCTTGCCGGCCCAGACCGCGGCCGTGCGCCGCATCACGCCCACGCGCCGACGGCCTGCGTCACCGCCGTCCAGCAGTCGAGCGACTCGATCGTCCGCATCCCCTCCTCTCGGCTGGCGCAGGGTGTGAAGAAGGCCGAACCGCTGCCGGTCATCTGCCAGCCATCACCCAAGCGGCGCGCGAAATCGTGCACTCGGGGATCTGTGCGCACGGCCGCATCGAACAGCTCATTTGGCGGCCCGCCTCTCGTTTCGTCCCACGCTTCGTAAACGCCGGCGGTCGAAAGTTCGATACCCGGCCAGGCGATCGCGTACCAGGCGGATTCCGTTGGCAGCGGCGCCAGGCGATCACCGGTTCCCCCTGCCAGCGCGCTGCCGCCGGTCATGAAAAACGGGACGTCAGCGCCGATCGCTTGCGCGATGGCGGACAGGTCGACGTCGAGCCCATGAACCATCTTTGCAGCCCTAAGCGCGGTGGCGGCATCGGAGCTGGCTCCTCCTAGCCCGGCGCCCGGCGGTATGCGCTTGTGCAGATGGAATTGCGTGGGTAATGCCCGACCTACGGCGCCTTCGAGCGCGGCCAGCGCCTTGAAGATGATGTTGTCGCCTTGAGCCGTCACCGGAATGCCGTCCACGACGAGCGCGGTTCGCTCGGAACGTGAAGCCTCGACGAGGTCGTGCAGCGCGACCGCCTGCATGTGCGTCCTGATCTCGTGGAAACCGTCGGCGCGGCGCTTGATGACTTGAAGGTCCAGGTTCAGCTTCGCGCGCGCGGGCAGCGCGACCTTCAACTGCCGCCGGGTCGAAGATTCGCTCGGTACAGGACGGCGCGATCCTGGTAGTGCTTGGCGGTCTTGCCGACCCAGTTTCCCGCGGAGCCGTCCAGCGGCTTCTTCACCGTGGCGGGCACGCCGGCCGCCATGTGGCCGGCCGGAACCGATTGGCCTTCGCCGAGCAAAGCACCTGCCGCCAGCATCGATCCAGCGCCGAGGCGGCTCCGCTGCAGCATCGTCGCTCCCATGCCCACGACGGCTCCCTGCTCGACGACGCAGCCCTCGAGCTGCGCGGAGTGGCCGACGCTTGCATTGCGTTCGATCAGGGTCGGCAGGTTGCGAGCGCAATGGATGACCGCGTTGTCCTGCACATTGGCGCCATCGCCGATCGTGATCGCGGCCTCGTCGCCACGGAGCACCGCACCGAACCAGACGCTTGCACCGGCGCCGATCTCGACGTCACCGATGAGCACGGCCGTCGGGGCAATGTATGCGTCGGGATGCACCCTGGGGCGCTTCCCGCTGAGCTCGAACTCCACTGGCCTCTATAATCCTAGCTTCGTGCTCATCTCCCACCTGGAATCCAAACGTGGCTAAGCGAACTGCATCCGCGAAGAAGCAGGCGCGCGCGAGCGTGCGCCGGACGATTCGCAACCGCGCCGTGCGCTCCGAGGTCAAGACCAAGGTCGTCAAAGCTCGTCGGACCCTACAGGAGACGCCGGTCGCCGAGTCGGACCGGTACGCGATGGCACTCGACGCGATACGCGCCCTCGACCGCGCCGCGGCTAAAGGCGTCTTGCATCGCAGGAACGCCGCGCGCCGCAAGGCTCGGCTGACGCGACAGCTGGTGAAGGTTGCCGGCCTGCCGGCGCCTGGCGCAGGTGCGTCGAAGAAGTCAGCCGCGCCGGCAGCCAAGAAGGGCGCCGCGCCCGTGGCCGCCAAGTCCCCCGACAAGAAGAACAGGAAGTAGCGCTAGAGCCGGGTCAGCAGCACATCGAGCCCGAGCTCGGGATCGATCTGTCCGGACTTCACCTCCCACTCGTAGTCGCGGATCGCGCGCAGGGCGGCTTCGAGGCGATCGGGGTCAGCATTGCGGGCGACGTCGAACGCCTTCTGGATCACGAAGGGATGCTCGCTCATCTCTGACTTGACCTCGGACAACGATTCGCCCCGCTCCTGCTTGGCGCGCACTTCGAGAACAAGCGCGATGTGGCGAGCCATCCGGTAAGCGACCGACGTCGGCTGCATTCCCCCGCGCGAAAGGCCGCGGGCGATCTTCAGCGCCTCCGGCGTCGGGTGCGGCAGGAGATTGTCGGTGAGCTTGAAGATTTCGTCCTCCCTGCCGCCCGCGAGCAGCTCGGTGACGACCTCCGCCGTAAGCCTGGAGCCAGACGCCTTGTAGGCGGCGAGCTTGCTGAGCTCGGAGTCGATGATGGTGAGGTCCGGCGGCGTTACCCGGACGACCTGTGCGGCGATCGCCGGCGTGAGACCGTGTTCAATCGCTCTCCGGGCGGCCCACTCGCTCAAAGACCTGCCTTTGAGGTGCGTCATCTCTTCCACGATTCCACCCGCGGCCGTGATGGCCCTGGCCAGCCGGTTGCCGCCCCCAAGCCGACCGGCAATGGTGATCAGGACCCGGGTCGAGGACGGTACCTCGCTCAACGCGGGGGCCAGACTCTCTGCCCGAGGGGCCGGCACCATCGTCACGGCGACCACGCGATACGGGTCGAGGAAGGGCGCCTGGAGCACCGCATCCTGGAGCCGACCAGCGTTCAGGCCCTGACCTTCGAGGCGCTCGAAACCGAAGTCCGAGACGAGCTCGGAGCGCCAACCTTCGAGGGTGGCCCTGGCCTTCTCGTCGATGAGGAACCGCTCATCGCCGTGAAGCAGCAGGACGTCGGCTTTGGGCTTCGGACTCGGCATTCGTGCCCGCCGATCGTAACCCGGCTTAAATTCGCGGGGGGACAGATGTCCCCCGCCGCGGAACCCTCCCCTCTCCTCGGCGCCGCTGGGTGGCGCCTGGATGGTGGCATGCCTGGGGACGGCCGGAGTGAATCCGGCCTTTGGCTCCACTTGGTCCTTTTCGATGGCTAGCGGTTTCTACATGGGCAAGGTGAGCGGCTTAATTCTCGGGGGGACAGATGTCGCCCGCCGCGGAACCCTGCCCTCTCGTCGGCGACGCTGGGTGGCGCTTCTACATGGGCAAGGTGATCGTGCCCTCCTCGTCCGTGCGGAGGACGGTGACGGGGATGCCGCGCGCGAGGCGTCCCGAGGCAAGCGAGGCGACCATCTGTGCCCGTGCGGCGGCGCGTTCGAGGTCAGGCGACGGCAAGCTGTGGCCTCCGGCGGGAAGCAGCAGGTAGGTGCAGGGCCCTCGCAATCGGGCAGCGGCGAGCGTCTGGGCATCAATGTCGAGATCGCTGAGGTCGCAGAAGGCCCGCCCGGACGGCGCCACGACGCGCAGCCCGAGATAGCCCGCGCCCACCTGGTCGCCAGGGGCGCCGGGCTCCGGTGCAAGCACCTCGAGCCTGAAACCCGCGGCCTGCAGCACCTGGCCGGCGAGCACCCCCTGTACGTGCGCACCGCGTACGACGGCCTCGTACGCCGCGGTGCGCCAGGCCGAGCCGGAAAGCGGCACGCCAGGGATGATCAGCGTGCCCGCGGGCCGGTCGAGGCCGGCCAGCCCGCCGACGTGCCCCAGGCCGGGGGCGGTGATGGCCAGGACGTCGAGCCTGGCTTGCCAGGGCGGAAGGATCTGGCCGAGCTCGTCCTCGAGTCGGGCTGGGCTGGGTCCGGCGTCGACGAGGATGGTCCCCGCCGGGCCTCGGAACAGCACCGCCTGCCCGTTGCCGACGGCCAGCACGCTCGCCTGCGGCGGCGAAGCGGCCCAGAACGCGAGGGCAGTGCCCGCGATGAGAGCCGGCGCTGCGACCGCCGCACCGAAGACGATCGCGCGGCGGCGCCGGTCGACGTGGCCGGCACCGATGACGGCGCCCAGGCCGGCGTAGTAGGCAATTCCCGCCCACGGCGGGAATCGCACCACTGGGACGGCCGCTGCAGGCACCCTCGCGAGCACGTAGGCGACCTGTTCCATGTAGAAGAGGAGGCCAGTGATCGGGATCGCGGCCAGGCGGGCGAGCTCCGGAATCAGAGAGAGGGGTCCGAGAACCAATCCGGCCGCAACGATGGCGGGCAGTATGGGCAGAACGAGCGCATTGGCGACAGGCCCCACTGGCGAGAGGACGTGAAAATCCGTGGCCATCATTGGGAGCGTGCCCACCTGGGCGGCGCAGGTGACGGCAAACGGTTCTCGAAAGAAATGCGGCAGCCGGCGAGCGCGCCGCTCGATCGAGGGTGTGAGCAGGATGATCGCGGCGGTGCCCGCGAAGGACAGCTGGAAGCCAACATCCCATGCGAGCTCGGGACGCCAGGCGAGCATGGCGGCAGCTGCGATGGCGAGTGAGGTCCACACATGCGAGGGGCGGCCGATCTCAGCGGCAACGATGGCCAGGCCGCCCATCAGCGCGGCGCGAATGGCAGCAGGCGTCGCCCCGCCCGAAAGCGCATAGACGCCGATGAGACACAAGGCCGGCCACATCGCATGACCGCGAAGAAGCGGCCGGAGAGCGCCCTGGACGATGCGAGCGAAAACCGCGACCTTGAGCCCGCTGAGGACGAGCAGGTGGATCAGGCCGGTTGCGATCAGTGCTTGCTGGAGCTCGGGCGGGATTCCGTGGCGGATGCCAAGGACCACGCCCAGGAGAACGGCGGCGTGTGGAGCCGGCAGGGCAGCATCGAGTGCCGCCGTGTATCGCTTGCGCACCCAGGTCGGCAGCGCCTGGAGACCGGATGACGGGCTGGTGACATTGATTCCGGTGGTGTCGAGCTCGAGGTATGCGTTTCGTTGCGCGAGGTATGCGCGTCGATCGAAGGCGGGCAGGTCTCTGGGCAGGATGAGCTTTCCGGTGGCGGTGACCTGGTCGCCGAAGCCGGCGTCCTCCGGCCCTCGCCAGCGCACGACGAGGTTGCCGATGTCGGAGACGGCGGAGCCGCCGGCGACGACCAGGCTGGGTTCGACGAGAGCCTCGGATCCGCCTCCGGCGGCCCGGCTGTCGTCGGCAACGCGGCCGATGATCGTCGCCGTCTGCCCGGCCAAAGCTGAAGCCCGGGCGGAGGCTCCTGTATCGGCGGCCGGCAGCTCGGCGCGACCGACGCCAAGCAGCGCTGCCACGAGCGCGAGCGCGATCAGCGCGGGGCGGATGGCGAATGCCAGTGCCAGGCAAGGAATGGCGAGGGCGACAGCGAGTGCGCCAAGCCACGCCTGCGCCGGCGCCACCACCACCGCCGCCGCAAGCGCCACCGACCACGAAAGGGCGACCACGAGTGCCGGGATTTGCGCGAGAGAGCGGAGGCCGGGAGCGCCGCCAGGATCGTTCACAGCGTGAGATAGCGGCGAGCGATGACAAAGTCGGCCTCGCTCATGCGAAGCTATAATATGTCCCATGTCCCGAACTGCCGCCCTGACCGTCGAAGCTCCGCCCCGTGGTATCGCCGCCGTCTACGTCCGCCTCTCCAGCGACCGCACCGGCGCCGGGGTCGGCGTCACCCGCCAGGAGGAGGATTGCCGTCCCCTGGCCGAGCGAAGGGGCTACCTACCGGAGCAAATCGAGATCTACTCCGACAACGACATCTCGGCCTACAACGGCAAGGTCCGGCCTCGCTACCGCGACCTGCTGCGCGACATCGAGTCGGGCAAGGTCACGTTCCTCTGCGCCTGGCACCCCGACCGCCTCCACCGCTCGATGCGTGAGCTTGCAACTTTTATCGATGTGGTCCGCGAGTCCGGCATCGACGTTGAGACCGCGCGTGCAGGCGACCTTGACCTGAGCACGCCGACCGGCCGGATGATCGCCTTCAACGTCGGCAACATCGCCGAGTACGAGTCGGCGCACAAGTCAGAGAGGCACCTGATTGCAGAAGTTCGCATCGCGGAGAAGGGCAAGGCCCACGGCGGTCGCCGACCGTTCGGATTCGAGGCCGACCGAGTCACCGTCCGCGAGGAAGAGGCGGAGCTGATTCGCGAGGCGGCTCGCCGGGTCCTGGCCGGGGAGACCGTGTTCGGTATCTGCAACGACTGGGCCCGACGCGAGATCCGCACCCCGATCTCTGTAAGCAACAAGGGAAAGCAGACTGGCGGGCTGCGTTGGGGCATCAGCGGCCTAAGAAAGGTCCTGCTCTCAGGGCGGGTCGCGGGTCGCCGCGATCACCACGGTAAGGACGTAGCCAAGGCCGAGTGGCGGGCGATCATCACCGCTGAGGAGTCGAGGTCGCTGAAGGACTCACTCCGCCGCCCGAACCTCCGAGGCAAGGGGACCGGCAACCGACCCACCAAGTACATCCTGTCGGGCCTCGCCTTCTGCGGCGTGTGCGGCGCCCGCCTGATCGCGCGCCCGGCCAACGGTCGCCGCTCGATGCAGTGCTCACCTGACCCCCGCGACGATCCTCGAGACGGCCCCGCGCGAGAGCATCGCGGTCATGTGCGCGTCGTCGCCGACCCGATGGAAGCTCTCGTCATCGAGGCGGTGATGCTGGCGATCGAAGGAGGCAAGCTGGCGAGGCTGCTGGCTGGCCGACACGGCGACCGGATCGCGAGCCTCCGTACGGAGCTCGCCAGCGTCGAGACGAAACTCGAAACGCTAGCTGCGATGTTGGCGACGGACGAGCTCGCGGATGTCGAATGGAGGGCATTGCGTGAGCCGCTGACCGGTCGTCGCAAGGACCTGATCGCCCGCATCGAGTCGGCTCTGGAACACGGCCAGCTTGCCGCGATCCCCGACCCGCTTAGGGATGCCTGGCCGCGCATGGACTTCGCTCAGCGGCGCTCGGCGATCCAAGCCGTCGTCGACAAGGTCATTGTCAACCGTACGCGACATGGCGTTCCGCGCTTCGACCGAGGACGCATCGAGGTCTTGTGGCGGTGAGCGCGTCCATCGGTCCGGTGCGATCGCGCATCGTCCTCGGCAACCTACCGCACCGCCGCAAATGATCTAGACATCCACAGTCCCCAAAGCGCGTACGGTGGACATGCCCGCGCATTTTGGAGGACCGCCAACAATGTCGCAGACAGCGTTGACTCTTGCACCCAGCGCAATCGCTGTGATCATCGCCGTAGTCGTCCCTTGGTTCACTTTCCGATTGGCTCTCCGCCAGGACCGAGATCGACGCCAGCACGACCAGCGGGCGCAGCTTTATATGGACCTGCTCACGGAGGCGTACGCGGAGACGAAGCAGTTCGAATACGAGATCGCCGATGACGACACGAGAAGGCGGATGCAGGCATACCGGACCGACCTCCGCTTACCGCCGCTCGAGCGAGCCCGGCTTGGATCGCGGGGGACGCTCTTCGCGAGTCGCTTAGTCAATCGCCTGTTTACTCAGCTTCAGGGAATTGCCGCCCTCGCAACGCTCGTTGACCGAGCAAAGGATGAGAGTGAGCGAACCGCAGCCCGCGTCCGAATTGCGGGCGCGTTTGAAGCCTTGGAAATCCAGGTGCGGCTGGAGATGGGCGCAGACGCCGTCGAACCGAAGGATGTAAGGCGATGAGCGATCTTCTGGACCAGATCATGGTCGCTGTCGAGGCGAGGCTTTATTTCCTGGCATTGCTCGGTGCTCTGATCGTTCCCGACATTGCCGGAGCGATCGACCAACCAGGCGCAGGTGTAGGTGTGAGGTATCGAGCCTGGTTTAGGCAATGGGTAGCCGGTCACTTTCCGGTCTTTCAACAAGTGCTACCTGACGGTCAAGCCGCACCGCTGCTGACCGCGGACGATTGCTACCTCTTTCGGTGCACCCTCGTCCATCAGGCGGTTATCCCGTCACCTGCGCAGCACAGCGTTGGCCGGCGGATCATCTTCATTGAGACGCCGGTCGGATGGGCGGTTCACTACAACGCGCTTGATGACGCCGTGCAATTCGATGTCAGGGTCTTTTGCCAATCTATGGTGCAGGGAGCCAAGGATTGGTTTGCTGATCCGGGTCACTCGGCAGAGTGGACTGCTCGCTACGAAGCCTTAATCCGTAGGCATCCAGATGGACTCAGCCCCTACGTGCACGGAATGCCAGTCATCGCCTAGCCGGACTTCCCTAGGGTCGTAAGGTCGGGGTCGGTCCCGGGATGACTGGCCGGTCCGCTTCCGGGACTCCTGGTGGCTCTGGTGGCTCCGAACGGGCGTTCGATTGGGTACCCTACCCCGCGCAAATTGCCCGGAGCAAGAGCCGACGGGGTGGTCGCCGACCTGGAGCACGTTCCGAGAGCGGCTGCGTGGTGCATCGGTGGCCCGCCTGGCCGCGAAGAGTACTCGCTCTTCCCATCGAGCTTTACCCCCGTTACACTCGCGGGCAACTGTTAAGTCATTGTTCACTGAGGGGATGTAGCGCCAGCCGGCATGGCCCACCGAGCCGCGATATATACCGTACGGGTACGTCCGAAGCGCAAGAAGGCAGATGACGAATATCGGCTTCTTGGGGACATTGATGACGAGGGCACAAGCTTGGCTCAGGCCATTGGCAAGATAGGCGACGGACTGACCGAGGAGACCGATGAAGGCTCGACCCGGATCAGGTGCTTCGACATTACGAAGACCAGAGCCGAGGTATTCATGATGTTGACCCATGGTGAAAGCGGTACCGTCGCTGACATTTTCGACAAGGAGTACCAGCCTACTTACCATCAAAATCTGGAAGATACCTATGAAGTCAAATGTGGAGCGCTGTTTCAGCTCCCCCCAGCTCAGCGGCTGGGATGGCTTGGCGTTCACATAAATGCAGGACGAGGCGTAAAAGGCTTGCTCGTGAGGGGCATCGACGAGGCATTCCGTCTCGAATACCAAGACTTGGTGCTTGAGATCAATCCCTGTGTCTCGGCCTCCGCGCTGAAGAACGCGGCCCAGGCCAACCGAATCGAGAAGGTGAAGCTTGTGAAGCTCGTCCGACCCAACGATCCGGCGCGAGCCATATCAGACAAGTGGGTGCGGGGAAACACAATCGGCAGGCTCGAGCTTGATATCACCGGATTGGGTAGAGCTAATGAGAATGAACCCCAAGGCAGACGTGGCCGCCAGATCCGGGAATGGCTGCGACCGGACCTTGTGCTGCGGTACTTTCGTCAGGGCCAAAGGGATGCAGCATTCCGGGAAATGGTCGAGGCAATTGGTTTTGACTTTGACCAGGTCAAATTTGAGGTTCGTCTTCCAGATGGAGCCGTCAGGACGTACAACATCGAGAAGCCAGAAGCAGGCCACGCCATTACCGAAGACCTCAACGACTTAACCCTGCGAGACGGCGAGCCGACGACAGATAGCCTCCGTAGTAACCTCCGCGCAGCTATCGCGCACGCCCAGGAGGAACAGTGAAGTTCAGTCCGATTCGAATCATTCGGGCCCATCGGCAGACATACTCCGATGCGAGAACCGGTCGCGTGATGCCGAGCGACATCATCGGCTTTGAAATAGTCCCGGCACTCGTCGGCCTGATATCGGCGGCTCTTTATGTCCAACTGAATCCAGTGGCTGCCGCAGCTCTCCTGATGGTCACCGGTCTCATCGGCGCGCTTCTGTTCGGAGCTATGCTTCAGGCATCGCAACGGGCCTTGGACTGGGCCGATTCGGCGCCTGCGCCATCGGCGGAAACATCGTCTCACGCAATGTTTATGGGCCAGCTTGCTGCCAACGCCGGCTATGCCTCACTTGTTTGCATCGCCGCAGCGATCTCATACTTCTTCGCGACGGTCGCGACGGGCTCGGCATTGGCGTTGGCATCTGCCGTGAGCCTCGGCATCAGCGCTCATCTAGTGCTCGTCCTCTTGATGGTGATGCGTCGTGTTTATGCACTGACCGAAGAGCGTCTTAACCGAGCAAGGACAGGGGCAGACAGGCAACGGCGAGCTAGCTGAGGTCGTGGACCCCGCCCAGTCCAGCATTACACGTCAGGCTGAGGCGGCGATTGCTGCAGTTGTCGAAGCCGAGTGCCCGCTCTGCAACGTCGAGATGAAGGTCCACGACGGCCGCGCCTGCTGTCCTTGCTGCGGTGACAGCTATGTGGCCGAACAGAGGCGACTAGAGATCACTTCGTGCCCGACGCATGGTCGGCACTGCGAACACTGGCAAGCCGCCTGGGCGCAGATCACATGAATTGGCATCAAGCGGATACCGCCAAGCCGGAAACTGCCCCAGGACTTCCGTTATCGGCGTCCTACAGTCCGGGCCGACTTACGGGGATGAGGTATCTTCGGTGACGCAACGCGCGTGAAGACCGCGGTGGGGTCGTCTTGATGTTTGAGCTTAAGCGACACGCGCACGACGCCAACCTGAGCAAACTTGCGCTCGCTGAGCGGCTTCTTCTTCGAGTTGGTATCGGCTGGCGGACTGACCTTTTCGTGCTCGTCGAACCTCTGCTTCACAGAATCGACAGCCGCATTCAGTCGTTCAAGAGTTGTGTACCCACGCGCTAGGACTTCAGCCACCAGCTGGGATGTGTCCCCTTCATCTGGCTCTGAACGATCTGGAAACTTCCACGCGAGATAGGCGGTCATGCTGTCGAGATTCACATCTTGCTTTAGGTCAGGCTGTCGTGATGAAAGAGATTTCACGGCGGCTTCGCGCGACTTTACGCTTGACTGGAAGAACAACTCAAAGTGTTTATCCGCCATGTAGAAGAGACCGCTGATTGCATTGAAGTCGTGCTTGAGGTCGTCGGGGATGTCCGTGTCGCTCTTATACGACAGGTAGTGCGACACATTCGCCCACGAATGCATGAGCAGTGTCCGGATCTGAATTTCAAGCGGCAGGCCACCAATGCGCTCATATCGAGGCCCAACGTAAGACGCTTTCATCTGGACCAAATAGTGAACAGACATGTAGCCGAATTGCGAAGCACTGTACCCCTCAACCTTGTCATCAACAGCAATGACATCGAAGCTGGCTCTGATGATCTCGCCTAGTCTCGGCAGATCAGAAATAAAGAGGCAGATGACACGGATTCCGGCGACATCCGTAATGCTGCCGAAATCGCTGACTTGCTTCGTTATCCCCTTTGCGACAAATGACTTCTCCGTCTTGACCCGATGCTCGACCATTGCAACTCTAATCCCAGAGTCTTGTAAGGCTGGTTCGAGGATGAACATCGCTTCTTCGCACAAAGAGGTGTACCGCTTGGATACGGTGGAGTAGTGAGCGCGAAGTTCCTGTTCAGTGAGTGCTTTGGCCATTTGAGTGACACCGGAATTATGGAGGCAACCCGAGCACTGCTGGCGCATGCAGCGCGCTTGGCTCGGCAATGTAATGCGCGGTGAGTAGCAGACTGGCGCCAACGAAGATCGCGCTAGGCGATCAGGTGAGTCCTTGTCGCCGGTTTCGGTTCAGCCGCCTTGAGCACCGGCCGCTTAACCGCGAGATCGCTCTACCCCGTCCGTCGACTCCGCCACCAGAGCCAGCGCCAGAGCGCAGCCTGGCGCGCACTATCCGATCAGGTGCCCGGATGCAGGTCTCGATGAAGTAGTGCTCGGGACCGGCCGGTCGACCCCGAGATCGGAAGTCCTAGAAAATGGGGGCTGCCTGTCCTCTGTCGCCAGAAGCCTTGATCTGCTGCGCCCGCAAGCGCAGACTCCCGAAAGCCGGCGGGTTGCCTCGAGGCGACCCGATGGTGCGCCGGCACCTTTAATAGATAGCGCGCCCGCCGGGGCCAGGAGAAATAACCAATGGGTGGTCCGCTTCACCGTATTCGTATGTTCATCCAGCGACGCAGCGGCACCAGCGCCACCGTCGCGATCGGATTGCTCCTCCTGGCCAGCGGCGTGGTAATCGCCAGCATTCCGGATTCGAACGGCGTCATCAATGGTTGTTACAACAAGTCGAATGGCAGCCTTCGGGTCATCGATACCGCCGCGGACAGCTGTCGTAACAACGAGACAGCCATCTCGTGGAACCAGACAGGGCCGCAAGGGCCAGCGGGTCCCCAGGGGCCGGCCGGACCTCCAGGGACAGGGCAGGGCTCACCCGCATATTCAACCGTCATTGGGGAATGCGGCAGCGGAAATTTGAACGCAGAGAATGATGGAGGCGCCATCGCCGGTACGTTCAACGCCCCTACGAGCTTTCCTGGACTGGCATGCGGGGGTTTCGTGATGATGCGCACCTGGGACTACCAGAACGCGAATGGACCTGGGGGCCCGTTTGAAACTGGGACTGGAACCGCGACCTGCAACGCCTGTACCGTTGCTGGTCGAACCGGGACCGTCAGCTTTGCTCTTACGGTGGTCGGAACAGCCTTGACGGATGATTCGGGCGCAATCCTAGGGGCGAAGAATCTCGGCGGTTCGTGGGCGGTTTCCGGCGCCACAGGCGGCCTGGCTGGGCTTACCGGTCAAGGCACTTATAGCCAATCGCCCACAAACACAATCGTGTTCATCGGCACTATCCTTCTGCCGGCCTAACCGCTGCCTAAGCACACTGAATTGGATGCGCCGCCAAGCTGAGCGGGCGATCGCTTCGGTGAAGTCCGAATGCCCGCTGCGCAAGGTCGAGCTGCTGGTGCGTGGCGGCCCACGCCTGCTGTCCGTGCTGCGGGGACAGCTACCAAGCAGGCCACCATCGCCTCGAAATCCGGAAGTGCGCCGAGCATGGCCGGGACTGTGAGCATTGGAGGCGGTCTGGGCATCGCGACGTCCTGCTGCCTGCCCTCGTCTCGGCTAGTCCATATCTCTGAGCTTGTCCGCGACCACATTGAAGAGGTCGGCGATTTCAGGACTCAGCTCGCGACCGGGTGGCAGCCGGCGTCCGATGGTCTCAAGTCCGAAAGCCAGGGACTCTGCGCCGAGCGAAATGGCCACCGTCCAGTCGCGAGGCTTGGTCCTGTAGCTGTAGGTGGCGAGGGGCACCTCGTCCGCATGTGCCTGGAGATCCCGAACGTGTGCGAGTGCTCGAGTCGATGGGTGAACCAATTGGCAGGCAACTTTGTAGGTGACGTAGTGGCGGCCCTGTCCCACTTCCTCGATGCGTACATCGAAGGTGGGCAGCTTGCGAGGGATAGCCCCAGCACCGATCGCGTCAAGCTGCGGCTGCACCGCGTCGATTAGCGCGGTCACACGTTGAACTTCCACCTGAAGGGCGGTGACGATGGCTTGCGAATCATTTCGCTTGATCGCCTCGTCTACCACCCGCTGCCAAAACGCACGCTCTTCGAAAAAGAGCGCCATCCACCGGCGATCGCGCTCCGCGAGGTCGTTGGGGGCGAGCATCCAGGCCAACGTCACAATGCCCTCGTACGCAGAGCGTCCGGCCGCCGTGGCCGCAATGGCCAGCCGCGCATCGGCACGCGCTAACGTCTCGATCGCCCCCACATCGCCGATCGCGAGCTGCATGAACGCAAGAGCTTCGGTGTCGGCGTGACTGCCGGCCATGATCCAACCGCCGCCTTCGAGAACCTCTTCGACTCGTACTCGCAGCGCCGACAGGGCTGCGATCACCTCGAGTAGGGAGCTTGCCATCAGCCCCGCTGCAGCCGCTCGACTTCGCGCGTCGGGATCACACATCCGACCGCGATCGGCAGCGTCTCGACCACGCCGCGAGCGATCATCGCGTCGAGCTGCGCGCGACTCATGCCGAGCCGCGTTGCTGCCTCCCCGACCGTGAGCACTCTGACGCCGGGACTGTGCGCGATCGGAGTGGGAGCTGGTGGCGCCGGCAGCGGCGCCCGTGGCTTCGGTCTACCGCCGTAGTCGTCCGGTCCGTCCGGATCCATTCCGAGCGCAAACCGAGCCTGCCTGCGCGCTTCCCCCGCACGCTCCCGCCTTACTCGTCCGCTGTGGCCCGTCACGGGATGAGCGTAACGGGCCGAGGCGCGCTAGGCGGCCCGCCCATGCTGTCAAGGCTCTCGATGTGTGCCGGTGCGCACCGGCATTCGCTGCCTGACCGGAATTCTTTCGGCCAGGGCGCGATCGATCTGCTTTCGTAGGTCTCCGGCACCGACCTCGCTAGCAATCACCCTCCTCATGGCCTCCCTGTACCTAGGGTGGTCAGCGTAAGGGAGTCCGCACGCGCAGCCGGCAGAGAAGAGGTGTCCGTCCTCGGGGTCAGTCTTCCATTGGAAGCCGCAAGGCGGACGCTCACCCTCGGCGAGCGCCGGCTCTGGTTTCGGGCGCCGCTTCATTTCACAACCTCCAACCCTCGCCGATGTTCAGCCAGGTGTTTTCGGTAGAAGCCCCGGACGCCGCGATACTGGGGTCGCGAGTTCTCGTCGTCGGAGGGCATGCGGAGAGCGACCAGCAGCCTCGCGAGAAGCTGTGACTGCAGTCGGCTCTCGACAAGGGCGGGATGGATCCTGTCGCCGACGCCAAGGCCGTCACGCGCGACCACCGCATCGAGCTCTGTGATGTAGTCGGCCGTTCGGCACGCCCGCTCGAGCAAGTCGAGCTCCGCCCGATGCAGCTCAAAGTCCGAGACGACCGCATCCCAGAGGCGCCGGCCATCTCGCTTGAGTCCATCTGGTGCAGTCGGAAGTTCACTCATCGTTTCGAGGATGCCCCACCTCTCGCGCACGCGCACCCGCACGGAACTTTTTCAGGTGTCGTTCATCGCGAAGGGCCGAGACGTAGGTCCTCGTCCGGTTGAGTCCTTTCGCGGCCGAGGCCCCCGCCCCCGTCAGTGTTTCCGTCAGCGGTTCCAGGGGCTTGCACGGGCTTGCGTCACGCGGCGCGACTATGGGCGCGGTCGCAGCTGCGCGCGTCACTGGACCGGCGACAACCGCTTGCAAGGCCGGCGTTGTAGTAGCCCTGCCAGCGTCTACCACGCCTTCGGCCGAGATAACCGACGCGGACCAGTCGAAGTAGTCCCGCGCCGCGCCACGTCTGCAACGCCTCGAATGACCCTGACATTCACGGTGCCAGTGCTAGGACATTTCCATTGGGCCTGTCTAACTAAGGTCACGGGGCTCGGCGGCGTCACCCCGGACCCAGAGGCAAGCCGCGCACACAAGGAGCGCTCGTCATGAAAAAGTTCACCGTCAAGAAGTCGGCCGGTGTCACCGTCACGCTGCGAACCCTGGCTCGCGATTTCGGAGCTGGGAAGAAGGGCGAAGTTGCCCTCATCCTCAATCCGAAGCTCTATGGCAGCCAGGGCAAGAACTGGCTGGGAGGGCGGACCTACAAGGACAAGTCGGCGGCCATCGCAGCGGCGAAAGCAGCGGGGGCGACCATCGCCGCCTGACGCTTGCTCGTGAGCCCCGAGTCCATCGCGGACTCGGGGCTTCTTGTCTTTCCTCATTCGGGTGCGTTCCCGATGTGCCAGCCTTTGTGAACCGAACAGCGATATGGGGCTAGCAGGTAGTAATCGCGCTCCGGATTGGCCGCCTGGAGATGCTCGATCTCGTCCCAGGCTGCACGCTCACTGGAAAAGGTCGTCTTGTCGGAACGCTGGCAGACCGTGACCCGGCGGCGCTTCAGGGTCACGCTCACTTCGCAGGCTCGACATCGTCATCCAGGCTTATTGGGCCTGACCCGGCAAGGAGCAACCGGACCGCGCCCACGGGAATCCCTAAGGCGATCACGGATCGGGCGCACTCTTCTGTTGCTGCGGATACGGCGCCGTCGAAACTTTCGGCGCCGATGCCGCAGAAGGCAACGGCCTGCCGTGGTGGTCGAATTTTTGAGGACCTGGCGAGGACTGGCCAGTTGCGGGTCGGTGTGGCGATGGCGCCGGGGCTGTGATCTTCGCGACCACCGCGGGCTTGAAGCTAGGTCTCGTCATCGTGCTAACGCCCTGAGAGGGGACGCACCGCGGCTCAACATCGCGACGAGGTCGATGGCGCGAACGACCTGCAGCCTGCCGCCGTCGGGCTGGATTTCCCACGTCTCACAGATCTGCCCTCGACGCGCCAGGTCGCGGACCTCGTCGACGCTGATGCCGAGGACTTCGGCCGCCGTCTCGAGGTCGAGGCGAGGCGCCGTCTGCACCGATCGCAGCGGCCGGCCGTCGCCCAGCTGCATCAGTCGCGATCGCAGCGAGCCGACGTCCAGCTGATCACGCGTCGACGTGCCGCGCGCTCGGTTGCGTGGATTTCGGAACACGACCAGTGGCGGGAGTCCGGTGCGAAGTCTTGGATTGCAAATCACCGCGCAACCGGCCGCTGGGAGGTAGTTGTTGAGGCCGTAATGAAGCATCTACGCCGGCTCCACGGCCGGATCGACGCCTGCCAGCAACACCGGGATGAACGCCTGGGGTTGCTCGCGAACCATCGGGTCGCGGTACGAGAACCGCTGGCCCGGCAGCGCAATCGCGTACATGCCGGAGAATAACGTCGCGATCGCGATGACAGCGTCGGAGTCTTTGACGGACTCGAGGATCTCGACTGCACGGTTTTCGGTTTTCACTGTGCACCCCGGTGCGACCAGCTCGCCAGGGCATCGTCGACGTCTCGCCGGCGGAAGCGAAGCGGCCGACCGGGCTGGCCTCCAAGTCGCGTCACTGCGAGTTCCCGGCGGTCGATCATGCGGGCTATCGTCGATGGACTCACGCGCAACCGTTCGCCGGCTTCTTTCAGGGTCAGAAGCTCGTCGTCAAGCGCGTTCATGGGCACGCATAGTTTAGCAGATAGTTGCGTACGCAACTAGACTGACCTGCTGGCACGGGTTTCGATTGTTCGGGTCGGTGCTCTCCGCGATGAGGTACTTCGCCTGCCGCCAAGGTCCGCTCGACATCCCGACACCGCAGACCTCGACCGGGTACGTGGCTAAAGGCGGGACCATGCTGCATTCACACGGAGAGGCCCGAAGACAAGTGCGGGAACGCTACCTGCCGACATCGGCGTGCTGACCACGAAGCGGGCGGTGGACGGTGTCTGGCGCCGGTCCTAGACGACAAGGGTCGGGCCGACGGTAAGTGCTGGTGCAGGATGTTCGTTTCGACCAAGTCGTAGCGGCCCATGCCCAAGTCCTTAAGGCATCAAGCAGAGGTCTCGGTTGGCGACGTCGTCGAAGGCACTTGTCCTCTATGTAAGCTGGGGTTCACGATTCCTTCATGACCGCGATGGCCAGGTCAGGTGATGTCGATGCCGGTCCAGCGGCGCTCCAGCTTCTGTGCCGCGCCGAGAGCCGTGCCGATTCACCCGAGACGTTTCCTCAATCGGACACTGCGGGACAGGCGATCTGGAGATCACGCTTGCCTCCGGCGCCGATCTCGAGAAGGCTAAGCCACTAATCCTCGCCAGCTATGAGCGTGCATAGCGACATCTGGTTGGCCGGTGCGATAGGCCCCTTCAGTCAGCACTAGAGTCGGAGCCAGAGACCACGCCGCGCCCGGGCTAATGAATGACTGTTAGCGGCCCGACGCTCATCCAGTGCAGACGCAAAGGTGTAGTTCCGATCTTGACGATTACCAACTCCGGGGTTACAGCTCTTTTTGATCGGTCTAAGGACGCGAGGATAACGGTGTCCCCATAGGTCGCCAAGACAACTTCGGGAGTTGAGCCATCCAGAACGAGAAAGTCTTTGGTTGTGTGTGCTTCGACCGAGCCTGCGTCATAAGCCAGGATGCCAACTAAGAAAACGACCAGAGCTACCGTGAACAAGAATGCGCCGAGTCGATTCTGTAGCTCGGTCACCATGGGAGATGGGGGAGGTTCTCGGCGTGCAGCGTCGGCGCGCCTGAGTCGATCTCGCACTGTCCCATCGCGAGTGCGAAGTGCCGGCCAGAACGCGCCAATCACCACGATGACCAAAAGCACGCCAATGACGAGCACCTGCTGACCGGACGGCCAACTTAAGCCCGCCAAGAGAAGAGCGAGTGCGGTCGCGATGAGAATCAACCCGATCCGGCCCTCTATCGGCCCAAAATTACCCCGCGACCAACGTAGGACACGAGTCTCGAACATCAGGGTCACGCTAAAGATCATCAGGATTCCAATCCCGACCCCAAATGTTGTAGCGAGAACGTCGCCTAGTTGGGGCGCAATGAGATCGTGCGGGATGTCGAATTGATTTGCATATCCGAGCAGATGCACCCATGTCAGTAGGTAACCAACCGCCGGAGCAGTGGCCACCAAGAGTGCTGTAGACGCCGCATTCAATCCCGCTAAGAAGGGCATCGGTTCGGTGGATGCCTCTTGATGGTCCACGTTGACTTGAGAGCTTATGTCAGCGACTCGACTTCGGGCCGCGAAACAGGTCGCCTGCGGCGCCTCGCGGCCTTGGAGTCCTGAGTCGGGTTTGGACGGGCTCTACCGGCTGGATCGTGCGTACCTCGAACCGCTGACCGCACGTCAGCGTGCAACACTGCGGTAACGAGGACAATGCCGAAAGCCAAACCAGCATCAATGACAACCGCCCAGCTCTCATTGCTTAAGCGAGGCGCAGTTACCTTCCTGCACCGGCTTCTATGTAAATCGGTCCTTCGGTAACTGAGAAAAAGGTATCTAGGTACTGCAGTAGGAGACCGCAAAACCAGGCCGCCGTGCCCAGCAGAGTGAAGACAACAACAAACGCACCGATATACCAAGCGAAGTAATAAAAGATCAAGTACGGTAGGAGCGCACCTATTACGACGAGTCTGCGGTGAGTGTTCCTACTGCCAATCTTGTAGTGACTACCGCCAACGACGATGACCACGCGGCGGCTGCCCTTGCGCCCGCCGTCGTCGTCTGGAGGCGGAGGCCTATTCCACTTTCGGAAGAGCCGGAGGAGCGACAGAACGCCACCAAAGGCAGCACCTGCCACGATCGGGTTGAAATCGTGGGTAAACACTCCGACCGCGGTACCACCGCCGCCGAATCCGGTGAGCACTGCCTCGATCGCTTCAAGGGCCTTGTCCATTCGCAGTCCTAGCCCGTCCGGAAGACTAAACCTCGAAACGGCAGGCTGTCCAGCAGGCGGCGAGACTGTCAACAGCGGCTCGGCGGCCTGGGGCTACAGGATCGAGGCGCCGCGCCAATCAGGCTGAGCCCCTCGAGCGGACCAGTCGCGCCTTCGGCCGTTTGAAGTTGAGGGTAATGATGCTGCCGTCATGGACATGGCTTCGTGGTTCCACTGGTGGCAAAAGCGCCAGCAGCGACGCCCGGGTGGACCGACCCTCGACCAGGTGAAGGCACAGTGTGCGCAGCGAGGGCAGTTGATCGGCTTCACCCCGTTCAACGTCCTCGGTAGTCCGGGTCGTACGTGAACCGGCGGTTGGCGATCGCTCTGCGAATGGTCCGCCCGATGTACTTCTTCTGGCGTAGATGGGGACGGTTCAGACCTGATCCCGCCCAGATGCGGGCCAACTGCTCATCGTCCTGCGTGTAGCAGGCGAGAGCACCCATCAGCGCCATGTCGGCCTCCGACGGCGAAGCGTAACCACTTGTATCGCCGGCCAGGAGCCACTCCACCTTGGCGCCGTTTCTGGCCCGGGTCGCGACCCGGAGGACCTGGTCATCCGTCATCGTGAGCCCCCGTGTGTTCCTCTCGTCCGGCGTCCGGTAGCCCCCTGGGTTTGTCTTCGCTCCCCATCGGCAGCAGGCCACCGAAGGACGAACGAACGAATCCAGACGGTCCCGCTGGGCCCCTGCACCGGCTCCCTGCATCCCTTCGCACTTTTTGAAGCGCGCTCACACCACCCGAAGCCGTATGCAGTCCGCCCTGGCGGTCCCTGGATACGACCGTCTGCCTGTGAAGGTGTCGACCCCAGGACAGACGGAGCCATCCCCCTTTGACGGCATATAAGGCACCGCCCGAACATGCGGTGGAGGTTCCGAGGCTCATCCTCACCAAGCCTGCCGGCGCTATTCGGCGCACCTCGCCAGGCACGCCGTTGGGCATGTCAGGGCGATAGGGGTGTCCAGTCACTGTGGGTCTCCTTGTGTGAAGTGCTCCTTGGTCGTGAGAGCACGGTAAAGACGCGCGTTTGTACACACGACGCGAGCTCGCGCCGGCGATGTGAAGGGCTAAGCTGATCGTCGGGTTCGTGCAGGCTCAATCTGCTCGGACCTCCCTGATCGCCGCGGTGGTCCAGCCGCGGCGATTTTCTTGTTCGGTGCGTCGCTCTCAAGCGAATCGCCGATCAGTGCGGCGATCCGCGATAGGGTGGCGACGTCATCGATGTGGGCGGACTTGCCTTGAGCCCGTCGCGCGCTAACCAGCCGCTCGGCGGCCTCACGAAGCTCGCGCGCGGACTTTAGTTCGTCGAACACAAGCCGGGCGCCGACAACATCGCCGCCGCTCGTCTTGGCCTGTCCGATGCGGCCGCGCTGCTCGCGTTCGGCGCGCGACAATCGACTGATTCCGTTTCGTGCAACATCGCCCAAAGGGACGCCAACCTCCGTCGGAGATTGGTCCCTCTTCTACAGGGCGACTGAGGACCGCGCAGCGCCCGTGGCCCGTCTTAGGCTTCGCTAGCTTAAGTAACCTCGGCGCCGTTGTCCACCGGCATTTCCTCGAAGGATTTGCCCTACATGGGACATGCCTACGGCTTTCGTCATGCCGAGAATCTCCACCAGCTCGCGGGTGTTCTGGAAACCGCCGAAGTTGGTGCGATAGTCGATGACCTCCTGGGCGAAGGCGGCGGTGAAGCCTGGGAGCACCTCGAGCTCTTCGAGCGTGGCCTGGTTGAGGTTGACTCGCGTGAGCACGGTGGTGCCGGACGTGCCTTTGGCGAACGGGACCTTGATCTGCTCCCCGTCTTTCAAGCGGCCCGCCAGGTTGGGCAGGCGGGTGATGTCCGCCTCGACCGACAGGCCGCCGGCGGCCGCGACGGCGTCGTAGACGCGATCCCCACGCTTCATTCGATAGAGGCCGGGATGCTCGACGGCGCCGACGACGTGGACCAGGAGGCCGGCCGGGGCCGGCACGTCCGCGGCGGCCGCCGCCGCCAGGTCCGGGGTCGCCGGGGCCGGCTTCGGGGTGCTGGATGTGTATGCGTAGGCGCCCGCCACCGCGCCGATGGCGAGCAGAACGGGAACGGTGATCGCAAGAAGGCTCTTCCAGCCGGGGATGAACGTGATGTGGCCGCGCATGGCTGCGAGGCTAGGGCGCGGGTTTGCGGGTGCAAACCCAGCCTGTTAAGGGCGCGTCGATGCGGATGGTTCCGGGGGAAGGATTCGAACCTTCGGTCGAGGATCCAAAGTCCTCTGCCTTACCTCTTGGCCACCCCGGAAAAAAAGCTGCCCGGTTGCCGCGGGTCGCTCCCCTCTGCTCGGCTCCCGCTCGAGGCTACAGAGTATGCAAAACGCCTCGCGGGCCTGGGCGGGTTACGTCGGGGCTGCGACCAGCGTTGGATCCTTTGGTGAGAGTCGTCCTTATTGCGTTTCTGATCGTGGCCACGGCGGCGTGCGGCACTTACCGATTTCCGGGCGCGAGCCCGGCCGGTTCGGGAACGGTCAGTGGCCAGGTGACGGTGGTGCCCTGTGCGCCAATCGATCGCCCCAACGCGGTTCCATGCACGAACCGGGTGATGCCCGGCGTCGAGATCGATTTCACCAGCAACGGCACAACGATCACCGCGCACACGGATGCAAGCGGCTTCTATTCGGTCGAGCTGCCCGCGGGCAGGTGGAAGGTCAGCTTCAAGGGCTACATGCGGATCATCAAGGGACCATCGACGGTGACGGTGACTCCAGGTGCGAGCGTGACCGCCGACTTCGTGGTCGACTCCGGGATTCGCGTTCCGGTGAATTAGGGACCATCCCTAACCCCCACCCACCCGAGGGGGGTGATGGCGCAGTGGGCCAGAGTACGGCGGATCGGCGTGGGCGGCAACCCTGCCCGTTAATTGCGTCTTTCCCCACGGGGCGCCTGCAGCCACGAAAATGCGTCGTGCCGTCTAGACCGCCAAGACACTTTTCGGGTTGAGCCAGGGCTTAGGGGACCAGGTTGATCAGCTTGTCCGGGACGAAGATCACCTTGGAGGGCCGGCCGCCGTTCAGCGCCGCACGAACCCGCTCGCTCGCGAGAGCCGACGCGAGCGCTTGATCCTCGGACAGCCCGGCTGCCACTGTCAGCCGATCCCGAACCTTGCCCCCCACCTGGACCACTAGCGTCACCTGCGGCTCGGCCGCCGCCGCCGCATCGAACTCGGGCCACGCCGCGTCCGCGAGCAGACCTCGGTCCGGCCCACCCTCGCCCAGCCGCTCCCACATCTCCTCGCTCACATGAGGACCGAGCGGGTTCAGCAGCTTCACCAGCGTGCGGACGGCGGCATCCCAGCCGGCGTCGCGAGCTCCGCCCGCCTGCAGGTAATCCTGCATCGCGTTCGCCAGCTCCATCAGGTAAGCCACGGCCGTGTTGAAGCGAAGGTCGTCGTAGTCGTCGGTGACCTTTTTGACGGTCTGCGCGACCTTGCGGCGAAGGAGGGTTGGATCGGCGGCAGCTGGCGAAGCGCCGGTCACGTCGATCGACTCGGGCTCGAGCACCAAACGCCAAACCCGGTGCAGGAATTTCACGACCCCGTTCACGCCGGCGTCGTTCCACTCCACGTCCTCTTCGGGCGGGCCGATGAACATCTCGTAGATGCGGCCCGCGTCGGCGCCCTGCTTGTCCACCAGCTCGTCGGGCGAGACGCCGTTTCCCGCCGACTTCGACATCACCTGTCCGAAGCGCTTGACCATGCCCTGGTTGAACAGGCGCATGAACGGCTCCGTGACGCTGACCATGCCCGTGTCGAACAGCACCTTGGTGAAGAACCGCGAGTACAGCAGGTGCAGGATCGCGTGCTCGACGCCGCCCGTGTACTGGTCGACGGGCATCCAGTGGTTCGCGAGCTCCGAGTCGAAGGGTTCCTGGTCGTCGTGCGGGCTCGCGTAGCGCAGGAAATACCACGAGGAATCGACGAAGGTGTCCATCGTGTCTGTTTCGCGCCGCGCCTCACGCCCGCACTTCGGACACGTCGTGCGCCAGAAATCGGGATTGTCGGCGAGCGGCTTGTACTCCTTCGGCAGCACGACCGGCAGCTGGTTCAAGGGCATCGGCACGATGCCGTCGACCTCGCAGTACACGATGGGGATGGGGCAACCCCAGTAGCGCTGCCGGGAGATCAGCCAGTCTCGCAGCCGGTACTTGACCGTCCGTTTGCCCAGCCCCTTTTCCTCCAGCCACGCGATGACGCGCTCGAAACCCGCCTGGCTGCCGAGGCCGTCGAACTGGCTGCTGTTCACCATCACGCCGGGACCGATGTACGCCTCGGGCAGATCGTCGTCGTCGTCGTTCGCATCGGGAGGCGCGATGACCTTGCGAATGGGCAGGCCGAACTTCTTCGCGAACGCGAAGTCGCGCTCGTCGTGCGCGGGCACGGCCATGATCGCGCCGGTTCCGTAGGTGACGAGGACGTAGTCCGCGACCCAGATCGGGATCTTTTCGCCGTTGACCGGGTTGACAGCGAACCCGCCGGTCGGGACTCCGGTCTTCTCGCGCTCGGTCGACATGCGGTCGATCTCGGTTTCCTTACGCGCCTTCTCCACATACTCGCGCAAGCGTTCACGGTTTTCGTCCGTCGTCACCTTGTCCACGAGCGGATGCTCGGGCGCGAGCACCATGAAGGTCGCACCGAACAGCGTGTCGGGCCGCGTAGTGAAAATGCGGATGGATTCCCCTTCGCTTCGGGCCACAGGAAAATCGACCTCCGCACCCTCGCTGCGCCCGATCCAGTTGGTCTGCATCAGGCGCACCTTGTGCGGCCATTTGTCGAGCAGCTGCAGGTCGTTCAGCAGGCGCTCGGCGTAATCGGTGATCTTGAAGAACCACTGCTCGAGGTCGCGCTTCTCGACCTCCACATCGGGGTGCCGCCAGCAGCGCCCGTTGATGACCTGCTCGTTCGCGAGCACCGTCTTGTCCACCGGGCACCAGTTCACCGGCGACATCGCGCGATACGCGAGCCCGCGCTCGTAGAAGAGCAGGAAGAGCCATTCGGTCCACCGGTAGTAGTCCGGCATGCTCGTGGTGACCTCGCGGTCCCAGTCGTAGAGGATTCCCATCATCTTCAGCTCGCGCTTGGCCTTGGGGATGTTGTCCAGCGTCCAGGTCTGCGGATGCAGGCCTCCCCGCTTGATCGCCGCGTTCTCGGCCGGCAGGCCGAACGCGTCCCAACCGAAGGGATGCAGCACCTCGAAACCCTGCATGCGCTTCATTCGCCCGAGCACGTCGCCCATCACATAGTTGCGCGCGTGGCCCACGGTCAGGTCCCCGGATGGGTACGGGAACATGACCAGGTCGTAGTACTTCGGCTTCGGCGAGCTGTCCGACGCCTTCATGACCCCGCGCTCGGTCCAGATCTTCTGCCACTTCGGCTCGATCTCCTGCGGGACATACGTGCTACGTCGAGGCTTGGCCACCATGCGGATTGAATTTTAGATGCGCGAGCTCATGGCCCACGATCGAGGCCAGCATCACGAGGGCGCCCACGGCCTGTAGGCCAGTGAACCGCTGACCGGCGATGACGACCGCCGCCACCAGCGCCCATGCTGGTTCGGTCGTGAGGATCACGGCCGTCCGGCTGGCGCTCAGGTGCTGCTGAGCCCAGGTCTGGATGTAATAGGCGAGCGCCGACGCGAACACTCCGGTGACGATGATTGCGAACCAAACCTGCAGGTTCGGCATGTGCATCTGCCACACCCCGCCGCCAGTGAAGATGAGCGCGCTCGTGCCCATCTGCACCATCGCCAGCGGCGCGGATCGCAGTCCAGGCGACCACCGGCTGAGGAGCACGATGTGAAGGCCGTACAGAGCAGCGCACGCGACGGTGAGCAGGTCGCCCAGGCCGAATCCGGCGGGCCCGCCGACCAGCATCACTGTGCCGGCGACCGCACCGATCACCGCGACTACCGTCCACCTGTGCAGCGGCATGCCGAAGACGCGGTCGATGAGCGGCGTGAACACAACGAAAAGTCCGGTGATGAGGCCCGAGTTGCCAGGGCTCGTCATCGTGAGGCCGACCGTCTGCGTGAGGTAGCCGCCGGCCAGGACGGCGCCGGCGATGGCTCCCACCGATAGCTCCCGCCGGCTCGGAAGCCGGCGCACCAGGATGACCATGACCACGAACGCGAGCAGGAAGCGGAGCGCGAGAAACGGTAGGGTCGGATACTGTGAGATCGCGTCTTTGACCAGGACGAACGTCCAGCCCCAGACCGCGGTCACCAGCAACAGAAAGAAGACGTAGATCAATGAAGCGACTGTGGGCGCCCTGGCGCATGGAGTACATCACCGGCGAGCCGAAGGCCGGCTGCCTGTTCTGCCGCGTGCTCGAGAACCCCGACGATCCGGACGCAGAGCTCGTCGTGTGGCGACCTCCGGGGGCGCTGGTCATGCTGAACAAATTCCCATACAACGCCGGGCACGTCATGGTCGCGCCGACAGCTCACCGCGGAGAGCTCGATGACCTCGACGATGCCCAGACGGCAGACCTCATGCGCGCCACGCGGCGCGCGATTGTGGTTCTCCGTGAGCAGCTCAAGCCGCAAGGCTTCAACATCGGCGCCAACACCGGCCGCGCCGCCGGCGCCGGGATTCCAGACCACGTTCACCTTCACGTCGTGCCGCGGTGGAACGGCGACACGAACTTCATGCCTGTGCTGGCCGAAGTCAAGGTCGTGAACGAGCACCTGCTGCAGACCGCCGCGAAGCTGCGGAAGGCTTTCGCTTCCAGCTGAGGCGACCGCCCACGATGGTCGCGACGACGCCTTCGGCGTCGACCACCGTCATGTCGCACAGCATTCCTTTGTGCAGGGCACCGGCATCGGCCTCCATTCCCACCGCGAAGGCGGCGTCTGAGGTGTAGGCCCGCAAGGCCGAAGTCCGGGAGACGGACAGCTCGGGGTGCCATTTCGCCGGCCGGCGCCATGTGACCGCGGCGTCGATGCCGAGCAGCGGATCTGCAGTCTCGACCGGCGCGTCCGAGCCGAACACCAGGGTCGCACCCGCTCGTTCGAGAGCGCCCCACGCGTACGCGTGCGCCGTTACGTTTGGCCAGTGCTCATCCGCGAGCTCGCGATCGGCCGCGGCATGGATGGGCTGCATGGAGGCGATCACGCCGATGCGCCCGAAACGCTTCATGTCCTGTGGATCAACACATTGCGCGTGCTCGATGCGCGGCCGCCACAGCCGCCATGCCGAGCGATGGGGCTGCAGGGCGTCGAGGGCCCTCCGGACCGCTCCGTCGCCGATCGCGTGCAGGCACACGTTCAGCTCCGCGCGCGCGCAACGCTCGACCATGTCGCGAAGGTCGTCGTGCGTTAAGCGCTGCGTGCCCGACCCGTCGAGCATCTCGGCCGTCCTGCTGCCCAACGAGCCGTCCAGAAACGCCTTCACGCCCCAGATTCGCAACCATTCGTCGCCCCATCCCGAACGCACGCCCATCCGCTCGGCGTGATGGAGGTCGGCCAGCGGCACGTTGTAGGTGACACGGAGCGCGAGCCGGCCACGGGCGTGCAGGCGTTGGAGCGAGCCGAATCCGCGGGCGCTGTCCATCGAATGCACGGCGGTCAGCCCGAGGCGTGCGAGGCCGGCGAGCGCGCGGGCCATCGCGGCGTCGAGCTCGGTTTCATCCGGGCGTGGCAGGATCTTTGAGACGAGCTGCATGGCGGTTTCGCGCAGGATTCCCGCCGGCTCTCCGCGCTTGTCGCGGTCGATGACTCCACTGGGCGGGTCTTCTGTGCTGCGATCGATGGCCGCTTGTTTCAGCGCCGCTGACGAAACCCACGCCGAGTGGCCGTCCTTGCGACGAAGGTAGGCAGGACGGCCGCCCGCGGCCTCGTCCAGCTGTTTGCGATTCGGGAACGCGGCGTCAGGCCAGGCGTCGTTGTACCAGCCGGACCCCACGACCCACGCGTCCTTGGGCAGACGCGCCGACCAGCTCCGGACCGAGGCCAGGGCCTTCTCGAGGCTTGGCGCGCCGGTGAGGTCGAGCGCGAGATGGCGATCGGCCAGCCCTTCCAGGTGGATGTGCGCGTCGATCAGCCCGGGCCAGGCGGTGCCGCGCAGCAGCACCACCTCGGCGCTGCGCCCGGCGGCGGCGCGAGCCCGCGCGCCTACCGCGATGATCCTTCCGTCAGGCCCGGCGGCCACCTCCGGCTCGCAGCCCGCGAAGAGCACGGTCTGGGTCGCCATCAGGCAGGGTCCCCGCGAAATCCGGAATTTCGCGGGGTACTCATAGACCGTAGGTCTTGGCGATGATCTCCTTCATGATCTCGTCCGAGCCCGCGCCAATCCGCCCGAGGCGCGCGTTGCGCCACGCCCTCTCGACAGGGAATTCGTGCATGTATCCGTGCCCGCCCAGGATCTGGATGGCGTCGTCGGCGACCTCGCACGCGACCTGCGTGGCGAGCAGCTTGGACTGAGAGATCTCGCGGACCGGGTACTCGCCCTTGTCCCACTGCGCCGCGGTCTGGTAGACGAACGCCTGCACCGCTGCGATCTTCGTGCCCATATCGACCAGCCGGTGCTTGATGACCTGGAATTGCGAGATGGGCTGGCCGAATGCCTGCCGGTTCTGCGCGTAATCCATCGTGTACTCGAAGATGCGGGCGGCCCCTGCGATCGCACCCGCCGCGGCGATCATGCGCTCGCCCTGGAGCTCCCACATGAGGTTCTTGAAGCCATCCCCCTCCTCGCCGATCAGGTTGGCGACGGGGACGCGGCAGTCTTCGAACAGCAGCTCCGCCGTGTCTGAAGAGTGCATCCCCAGCTTCTTGAGTGTGCGGGTGACCTGGAAGCCGGGCGTGCCCTTCTCGATGACCAGCAGGTTGTAGCCCTTGTGGCCGCGCTCGCGGTCGGCCTTCGTGACCACGAGCGCCCAATGGCAGCGCGCGCCGCTGGTGATGAAGATCTTGCGGCCGTTGACGACGTAGTGGTCGCCATCGCGCTTTGCCACGGTGGTGATTCCGGCCACGTCGGAGCCGGCGTCGGGCTCCGTGATCGCCAGCGCCGCGATGTGCTCGCCACGGATGGCAGGAACCACCCACTTGCGCTTCTGCTCCTCGGTCCCGAACTTGAACACCGGCGGTGTCGCCATCTCGGTCTGGACGTCCACAGCCATGCCCAGCCCACCCAGTCCCGCCCTGGCCATCTCCTCGGACAGGACGACTGCCGAGAAGTAGTCCCCGCCCTGGCCGCCGTATTCGAGCGGGTAGCGCAGGCCAAGGAACCCGAGCTCGCCGAAACGCTTGAAGATGGAGTCGGGGAAGGTCGTCTCCTCCCACTCATCCAGATGCGGCTGCACCTCGCCGGCCAGGAACTTGCGGATGTGGAGGCGGAGCTCGTCGTGGGCGTCCGTGAAGTACATCGGGCTGAGTGTAGGCTGGGAACGGACGCGAGTCCCCTTACGGTATGATTCGCGGCCAGACCTCATTTTGAAGATCACGCACGCCTCAGGGGAGTTGGATTGGGCTCGGTAATCAAGAAGCGGCGCAAGAAGATGCGCAAGCACAAGCACAAGAAGATGCTCAAGAAGACGCGGTGGCAGCGCCGCGCGCACGCTTAGCGGCGCGACCGCGCCTAGAATGACGCGCTAGATGGGCTGGTGGATCGTCCTCGGGATCGTCGTCCTGGTCGTGCTGTGGCTCATCTTCACGTACAACGGCCTGATCTCGGCCCGCAACCGCACGCAGGAGGCCTGGTCTGAGATCGATGTCGAGCTCAAGCGCCGCCACGACCTGATCCCCAACCTGGTCAACACGGTGCAGGGCTACATGAGCCACGAACGCGGGACGCTGGAAGCGGTGACCAATGCCAGGGCGGCGGCGGTCGCGGCCGGGGCCACGGGTGACCCCGCCAAGATCGGGCAGGCCGAGAACATGCTCAGCCAGAGCCTGCGCAGCCTGTTCGCGGTCTCGGAGAACTACCCCGACCTCAAGGCGATCAGCGCCTTCACCAACCTCCAGGAAACCCTGACCGCGACCGAGGACAAGATCGAGTTCTCGCGGCGCTTCTACAACGGCAACGTCCGCGACTACAACATCTCGCTGCAGACCCTCCCCACCTCGCTGATCGCCGGAGCGCTCGGCTTCAAGCCGTTCGCGTTCTTCCAGGCGGACGAGGGCGACCGCACGGTGCCGGTGGTGAGCTTCAACCAGGGCCCCGCCGCCGGCGGCCCGCCACCTGCTTCGGGGGCTTCCGGCCCTCCGCCCATGTCGGGCTCGTCAGGACCTCCGACCCAGTAGCGCTAACGCGGCTGAAGTTCGCGGAAGGCCCGCGAGAATAGCGCCAGCCCGCGCGCGACGGGCGTAGCGATAGGAGTGGAAACGATGACGTCCGCGTTCGTTCTTTCACGTACTCGAGTGCTG
>DASPYG010000189.1:0-11420 GCA_035636885.1 Candidatus Nitrosopolaris sp. | reverse complement strand
ACTCCTTGTTCCCGGTCCCTTTCTTGGCTAGAAAAAAGAGGTCCCCCAGCCGGCCCTTACGCGCCGACCTCCCCGCAGAGCGGGGAGGCAAGTTCTCCCAAGCAACTTTGCCGACTCCGGGCCCAACCCCCCACTCCTTGTTCCCGGTCCCTTTCTTGGCTAGAAAAAAGAGGTCCCCCAGCCGGCCCTTACGCGCCGACCTCCCCGCAGAGCGGGGAGGCAAGTTCTCCCAAGCAACCTTTGCCGACTACAGGCCCAACCCCAACTCCTTCTTCCCAGGCCCTTTCTTGGGTAGAAAAAACGAGGTCCCCACCTGGCGCTTACGCGCCGACCTCCTCGCCGAGCGGGGAGGAGACTACTCAAACAGCTGTCCGCCTCCGGGCCCGACCCAACTCCTTCTTCCCAGTCCGTCTCCCCTTTCTCTAGCGGGAAGCCTTGGGGGTTTCGGTGATGGGACGCAGCAGCGCGGGGTCGACCTTCGGGCGCCGGTCGAAGGTCAGCAGGCCGTTCTGCTCCTCTTCGATGTCGGTCAGCTGCGTGTAGCAGAAACCCTCCACCGGTCCGGGCTGCATGAGCGCCTCCACCATCTCTCGGTACGTCTCGAGCAGCTGCTGAGCGCCGGATGCCTTCGTGTAGCCGAAGGCTCCGCCCTCAAGCGCGACGCCGCCGAACTCGCTGACGACGACCGGCTCGCCGCGGTAGCCGTAGCCAGGCAGGTACGGCGGCTGCTCGCGGTCGCCCGGTTGGAGCGCCGAGTCGAGGTTCGCGTAGCGCCTCCGCAAGGTGTCCGCCGGCGAGTAGTCGTGCAGCGTGCACAGGTCGCTCGTCGCGTGCTGCCAGCCGTCGTTTGACATCACCAGCCGCTCTCCGTCGAGATCGCGCGTGAGCGCGTAGAGCCTCATCAGATAGTCCGCCAACGCGCCCGGCGCAAGGTCTTTGAGGCCCATCGTCTCGTTGACCGGAACCCACGCCACGATCGATGGATGATCGCGATCTCTCAGGACCCGCTGCCGCCATTCGGCCTCGAGCCTCGCCTCCGCCTCGGGCGAGCTCTCGTGAAAGTTCGGCATCTCGCCCCAGATCAGGAAGCCGAGCGTGTCGGCCCAGTACGTCCACCTTGGGTCCTCGATCTTCTGGTGCTTGCGGGCGCCGTTGAACCCCATCGCCTTGGCCAGCTCGATGTCGCGGCGGAGGTCGTCGTCGGTGGCGGCTGTGAGCAGCCCGCCGGGGAAATAGCCCTGGTCGAGGACCAGGCGCTGTACGTATGGCGCGCCGTTCAGGTAGAAGCGCCCGTCCTTCGCCTCCACCTTCCGAAGCCCGAAATAGGTCGATAGGCGGTCAGGCTCGGAGCTCACCTCCAGCCCGTAGAGGTGGGGATGCTCGGGGCTCCACGGTCGAACCTCCGTCAAGACGATTCTTCCGGTGTCTCCGTCGCCCGACCACCGCCCGGCGGGCCGGCCGTCGAGCGTGGCGACCACCTGCTTACGCCCACCACCCGGGATCTCGAAGTGGACCGCGCCCGCGTCGAGGTCGGGCTTGACCCGCATCGACTCGATGCCACCATGGTTCAGCGGCTCGAGCCACACTGTCTGCCAGATCCCGGTGGTCGGAGTGTAGAACCAGGGCGCGCCCATTCCCTCGGTTCGCTGCTTGCCGCGCGGGATCGAGCGGTCGCCGACCGGATCCTCGACCTTGACGACCAGCTCGTTGTCCTGTTCGCGGACGAACGGCGCGACGTCGACGGAGAACGGCGTGTGACCGCCCTCGTGGCGCGCCACCTCCTCCCCGTTGACCGACACGGTGGCCCGGTAGTCGACGGCGCCGAAATGGAGCATCAGGCGGGCTGAGCCGAAGGCGTCGAAACGACGGCGGTACCAGACGACATCGGTCTCGTCCCAGTCACCGACCCCCGACAGCCGAGACTGCGGAGCGAATGGAACGATGATGCGGCGATCGAATTTCCTCGCCGGCCCGGCGCCGAAATCCCACTCGCCGTTCAGGTTCAGCCAGTCCCGCCGCCGAAGCGACGGGCGGGGATATTCCGGTCGGGGAGGCGTTTTCAGGGACCTATGATGCGGGGGATGCATCCGCCGTTGGAGACCGCGTCCGGCCTGGCAGCCGTGCTTCGCGGCGTGGTCGCCGACATGCAGCACGCCTCAGGCGCCGACATCGTGTCCATCTTCCTTTACGAAGAGGCGAGCAGGAAGTACTACGCCCCGTTCGCCACCGGGCAGCCGCAGGAGAGCCTGCTCGACTCCCTCGCCGACATGAGCCAGCAGCTCGACCGCTACCTCGCCGACCAGCGCCAGGGCAAGGTCCCCGACGAGCTGGGCGTCCATCACTACGGGTCGACGGTCCTGCTGACCGTGACGCGCCAGAAGCTGGTCGCGCGCGATGCCCCGTCGGAGATCGACAGCACGTTCATCCGCCGCTACCAGGTCCAGGCCACCATCGGGCTGCCGCTGATGTTTGGAGATCGGCTTCTAGGCCTCGTCTACCTCAACTACCGCACTCGCGAGCGCGTGCCCGACGCGGCGCAGATCGAGGAGCTCGAGCGGCGCGCGAACGCCGCGGCGCGGGCGATCCAGTCGGTCCTGGCCGAGTCGGAGCGCTCCGCGCTCGAAGGCCTCGGCCGGCTGACGTCATTGCTCACCGCACCGATCGGCGACCCCAAGACCGACGCCAAAGAGCTCCGGCGCCTGCTCTCGATCGCACTCGCCGATCTCCTTCTCGCGAGCGACTTCGACGCTGCCGCGATCTATCAGTTCGCGTTCATGCGCACCAGCCTGGAGCTGGTCACCGCGCACGCGCCGGTGGCCGCGCCGCCCCGCATCGACCGGCACGACCAGGCCGCGGAGTGGGAATCGGTGCTCAGCAAAGCCGTGGCCGCGGGGACGGCCGCCGCTGAGCTGCATGTCGTCGCAACATATCCGCTCGGCGACTCGGGTGAGCCGCACGGCTACCTCGTCGTGCTCAGCCGCGATCCGCTCGCGACGGTGCGCAGGCCGCCCGCCACCGATGTTCTCCTCAAGGCCGCCGCCGACCTCGTCGGCGCATCGCTGGCAAGCCGCCTGCTCATCGCGGGCCTCGAGCACAGCAACCGGCTGCTCGGGGCGCTCGGAAACATGACCACAGCGATGCTTCGTCCGGGCGCCGGCAAGCAGGAGGTCCTCGATGCAGTCGCCGCGCACCTGACCGACGCCTCGGTGCCCGAGTTCGATTTCAATTTCGCGACCGTCTATCTGCTGGCTGAACGGGCGGACGGTACCACCGTCGTGCGCATGGCGGCCGGGGCGGCAACCGCTTCAACTATCACGGCCACTGAGATGACGGATGCCCCCGCACCGTCGCTTCGCGACAGATCTGCGCGCGTGGCGGGGAGCGCAGGACATGCAGCGCACAAGCGGGTACCCCGATGGGCTCTCGAGGAGGAGCGCGAGCTGGCCCCGGACGACGTCCTGATCTATGTCGCGCACAGCCGGCAGGCGGCGGTCGTGGGTGCGCTCGCGGCCGGGGTCGAGTCGGACCGCAGTGACGTCATCAGCGGCAGCATCCCGGAGTCGGCGACATGGACCGACATTCCGGTCGTCTGGAGCGACGGCACGACCATGGCGCACGTGGCCGCCATCCTCATCGGCGAGCCGAAAGGACCAGACGACCGCCGACCGCCCCGCGGAAAATCTCCGTTCACCCTCTCAGGCGAGGTCTTCCAGAGCGGCGGGCACGCCGACCTGATCCGGATCTTCCTTCCGTTCGGCTCCGACCCCAGCCGGATCGCGATGGGAGTTCTGGAGGTCGGCTATCACCGTTCGTACGAGCGCCGGCCGGACTGGGGCCAGATCGAGGCGCTGCGCGCGGCGGCCGCACAGGTGGCCATGGCCGTGGAAACCGCGGGCCTCTACGAAGACACCCGACGGCACGGCGAGCAGCTCGAGCTGAGCGCTGACATCAGCCGCGCGATCGCGTCGTCGATCGACCTCGACCAGACGCTCCGCCTCGTCGCGCAGAACCTGGTCCGTCTGGTGGATGCGTCGATGTGCCAGATCGCCCTGTATGAGGAGGATCGCGAGGGCTGGTTCGGCGCCGCGGCCTCCGACCAGGAAGACCTGTGGCGGCGCCAGCACGGTGAGCGGTCGGAACCCTCATTCCTTTTCAATGTGCTCGACCACGGCGAGCCGCTGGTCATCGAGGACACGAGCGCGAGCAGCCTTGTGAGCCCCACCTACACCCGCGCGTTCGGGGTGCGTTCGCTGCTGGCGCTGCCACTCGTCGCGGACGGCCAGGCGATCGGCGCCGCGGTGCTGGGCGAGCGCGACCGCAGGCGCGAGTTCACCACCGAGGAGGTCCAGCAGGCACAAGGGCTGGCGCTGCAGGCCGCGGTTGCAATCAAGAATGCCCGACTGCACGCGCTGGCCGAGGAAGAGCGGCACCTGCAGAAGGACTTCGTGCTGATCGGATTCGGCCAGTGGGGCCAGAAGGCGTACCAGCACCTGCTGACCCTCAAGCAGTTCTTCAACTTCCGGACCCACGTCGTCGAGCAGGACTCGCCCGGCAGCCGGGAACGGGTCGGGGCCAAAGAAGAGGATGTGCGCGGCCACGGCGACGCGTTCTACTGGGACAGCCCCGGATCGCCCGCGCACGACCAGCTGGAGCGGGAGCTGGAGTCGAGCTCCTACGTCATTACTTATGTGGCCACGCCGGCGGCGACGCACCTGCCCACCGTCGCGCTGTACTACGACCTGAGCGACGTCATCCTCATCGAAAAGCCGTTGGGTGCGCCGCCCGAGGCGTACCGCGAGTTCCTCGATACCGCGCCGGGCGGGGTCGAGATAGTCGCGGCCGACCACTATTACTTCAAGCTCGAGGTCAGGCTGCTGCAGCTGCTGCTCACCGAAGAGAGGACTCTCCGCGATTTTCTGGAGAGCGTGGAGGAGATCCGCATCGAGATCCTCGAAGAGCAGCCGCTCACCGGCGCTGCCGCCGACATCGGCGTCATCGCCGACCTCATCCCGCACGCGTTCGCCATCATCTCGCTGCTCACGCCGATCGACCACATCCAGCTCGACGCGGAGTCGCCGCTCATGGTCGGTCGTCACGAGGGACTGCAGGGCCAGCGCGAGAGCTACGCGCGCATGACCGGCAGCTTCCCATCGCACGGCCGCTCGGTGCGGTTGGTCATCGACGTCGGCAAGGGTGCCGAGAACGCCAAGTGGATCAAGCTCAGCGGCGAGCGTCGCGCGGGCGGCCGCAGCCCGAGCTACAAGTTCGACTTCGGGAGGGGCGAAGCCATCGATGGCACGCAGGCGACGGTGCGCGCCGCAGTGCGACGGATCCGCGAGCCGGGCGTGCCCGACAGCGCGCACCTCAACATGCTCCGCCACGTCATCGACAAGCGACATCCGGCCGTGGGCATCCTGTCGATACGCGAGGCGATCAGGGCCAACCAGAGGGTCCGCGACCTCGAGGCGATGGCGGTCGACCTCCTGGCCCGCGGCCAGTGGACTGGCTACGCGGTCGGCACTCGCCCCGCCTTCACCGCCAACGGCCAGCCCTCACCGACGGGCGACCCCAATGCGCCGCGGGCACGCGCGCGCGCTTGACTGCATAGAGATCCACTGAGGCACTTCCGAGCGCCCTCAGGCGGGCTTGCGAAAGCTCTCGCCTAGGCGAGCCGCCTCATAAAGCGCCAGGTACCCATCGCCCATCTGCGTCGGGCCGAATCGCTCACCGGCTCGCACTGCGCAGCGGTGTAGGTCTATCTCGCCCAGACGACCGTAGGCCTCGATCAACCCGTCCACATCATCCGCGATCCAGCCGGTGATTCCAGGCTCGACGATCTCCGTCACGGCGCCGCGAGGAGTCGCCAGGACAGGGGTGCCGCTCACCATCGCCTCGACCATTGCAAGGCCGAACGGCTCCTCCCACTGGATCGGAAAGATCATCGCGCGCGCGGCGGCCAGCAGTTGCGCCTTCTCGTCGCCGAAGACGTTCTCGCGCCACTCGACGGCGCGGCCGAGATGCGGCCGGATCTCCCTTTCGAAGTATTCGACCGAATCCGCGTCGACCTTGCCAGCGAGCACGAGCCGCGCGCCGACCCTGCGCGCCACCTCGATCGAGAGGTGCTGACCCTTCGTCGGGCTGATGCGCGCGAGCTGGACAACGTAGTCGCCCTTGTCCTCGTGGCGCAGGACCGGTTGGTAATCGAACGGGTTGATGGCGTTGTAAACCATCCCGCTCCAATCCACCTGCCCGCACTGCCCTTGCTGGTGATGGCTGATCGCTACCAGGCGGACAAGGTGGTCGACCTCGGCCAGAAAATCACAATCGGGTCCTGAGAGCTGGCCGTGCAGCGTCGCGACTGCCGCGGGATGACCCTGCAGGGCGGTGAGAAGAATACCGGTGATCCCCGAATGGTCATGGACGACGTCGAACGTATGGCGGCGCATGAGCTCGTGGACGCGGTACAGGAACAGGTTCTCTCGGGCCTCCTGATTTCCCGTACCAAGGTCGCTCGTCCAATCGCTCGGGGCGACAGCCACCACTTCGAACGGCCCACGCGAACCCTGCTGGCCAAAGACGGTGACCTCGTGGCCTCGGCGATGCAGCTCGCGCGCGAGGTCGTAGGCGACATGCTCGGTCCCGCCGTATCCGTGCGGCGGCACGGGGTACCACGGGCTGACGATCATCGCGATCCTCAGGGGACTAACACTCCTACAACACCGAGGGGGAGCGTGACACCTCTAGATGGATCAGTCCCGTACCAGGTCCATCCATGGTGGAGTACCGCGGACTACCTCAATTGACGCGGGTGCCTCGACATCCAGCGTGCACGAGCCATCCTCCTTGCGCTCGGCGTGCACGCGCACCTCGTGACCGCCGACGTGCAACCTGTGCAGCGTCAGCACCGGGCACCAGGGCGGCAGCATCGGATCCACGTACAGCTTGCCCGCCGGCACGTCGGGTTCCAAGCCAAGAAGGATCCGGACCATCTGCAGGACGGCCCCGGCCGACCAGGCCTGCGGCACGTTGGCCATCCGGTACGGAACCGGGACCGCGAACTCGGCCCGCCGCAGCCCGGCGAAGAGCTCGGGCATCTGGATGTCCTCGAAGCACATGACCGCCGTGAGCAGGCCGTCGATGATCTTCCAGGACTCTTCGATCAGCCCGTAACGCCGCAGGCCGGCAGCGGCCATGACGCTGTCGTGCGGCCAGACCGAACCGCGCTGGTAGGAGTGCGGGTCGTACGACGGATGGTCTTCGGAAAGAGTCCGCACCCCCCAGCCGCTGAACATGTCCGGGCGCATGAGCCGCTCGCCGGCGAGGCGGCCGTGAGCCGGATCGAGGATGCCCATCCACAGGCAGTGGCCTGGGTTCGACACGGCAGTCCGGACCGGCTTCTTGTTGCCGTCGAGCGCGAACGCGAGCTCGCCGCGATCCTCGAGCCAGAAGCTCTCATGGAAGCGCCGGCGCAGCTCCATCGCCTCCGCGACCAGCCGGTGCGCGCGGTCGCGGTCGCCCCACGCCTCGAAAAGCGGGGCGATGTGCAGCTTGGCCGCGTATACATAGGCCTGCATCTCGCAGGTGCCGATCGGCAGCTCCGGAAAAATTCCGTTCTCATCGAGGACACCGTCGTGCGCGTCGCGCCAGGCCTGGTTGCGATATCCGTTGGGCGCGCGCGGCGCGTATTCCTGGAAGCCGTCGCCGTCGCGATCGCCGTAGCGGTCGATCCAGTCGAGGCACCGCTCCGCCGTGGCCTTGAACGCCGACAGCTCGTTGGCATCGCCAACCCACCTGTGATGCTCGGCGAGGAGAAGGAGGTACAGCGGCGTCGCATCCGCGGTGCCGTAGTAGGGGCGGTGAGGAATGATCCCGAAGTGCGCCCACTCGCCGACGCGCAGCTCGTGCGGAATCTTCCCCGGCTCGGCGTCGCGCACCGGGTCGTCGACGTCGGATTGCCAGCGAGCCAGGTTGTCGAGGGTGCCGATGGCGGCCTGCGGCTGCGCGATCATCGCCTGCATCGACGCGATCGCGGAGTCGCGCCCGAACAAGGCCATGAACCACGGGAGCCCGGCCGCCGGCATCCAGTGCTGTGAGGACGAGTCGTGCTCGTGGAGGCGAAGCGCGGACAGATCTTCGATCGCGCGCTCGTAAGCGAACTGCAGTCGTATGTCCGCGGGTTCGATGCGAGAGACCGACCTCTGCCAGCGCAGCGCGTGTTGCTGGTGCTCGTCGTCAACCTCGCCGTTGAGCGGGCAGGTCTTCGCCAGCTTGGGGTGCTCCTTGTCGTCCGTGAGGAGGTCGTACTGCAAGCACAGGCACCATTCGTCGCCCGGCTTGAGGTCGACGGGAAACCGCAGGTAGCCGTTCGCGTACGTGATGCCGGCGCGGTCGGTCAGGGTCCGGACCAGGCAGCGGCGGACGAAATCGGCGTTCGTGTAGCGCATCTCGAGGCGGTTGGGCGCGATCCAGATGGACTGCAGGTCCGCGCGGCGCTGCCACTGCTTCTGGCGGACCTCGAAGAGGTCAGCGAAATCGCTCTCGAGGGCGATCTCGAGGAGCAGCGAAAGCGGCGTCCGGCCGTACGTGCGCAGGACCAGGTCTTCGTGGAGGCGGTGGAAGCCGAGCAGGCGATCGACCGTGACCGCGACGCGGGCGCCCCGCATGTCGCTCGTCGCGCTGTCGATGTCGTCGGCGATGAGGTGCCAGCGCGCATGCCGGAACGACAGTCGGGCCGATGCCACCGACTGCGGCCGGCGGCCGTTCAACCGCAGCTCGTGCCGCGAGATGAACCGGGTGTCCGCGGCGTAGAGGCCGGTGTCGCGCGCCTCGAGCGGCACCGCGCCGTGCTGGTCGGTGACGAGAAATGTCGCGCCGTAGTTGATCTTGACCGTGGGGTTCGGGTGGACCGCCGAGATCAGCGTCCGCCAGGGGGTGCGTCCGACAGCCTCCGGGTCGCCTTCGTTCTCCGAAGGGACGCCTCTGGTCAGCACGTTCCAACGTTAGGCCAGCGTTCGGCCGGACCGCAATGCGAAGTTGCAAGTCGCCCGACCATAGGGTTGAATTGAGGGGTCGCAGCTTCCTTTTAGTCCTTGTGGGGGTGGCTAATGGGGGTTCTGCTCACGTTCCACCAGTCATATCAACCGGTGGGAAACAGCCTGCTGCTGTCGGCCGTGGTGGCCGGCCTGCCGCTGTACGTCCTTTTCGTGATGCTGGCCGTGCTTCGCCTGCCGGCGTGGATCTGCGCCATCACGGCCATGCTCACCGCCTTCGTGCTCGGGTGGCTGGTTTGGGGGATGCCGTTCGGCGTCTCCGTCGGCACCGCCACCGAGGGCATGGCGTTCGGGCTGTGGCCGATCAGCTGGATCGTGTTGAACGCTGTCTTCTTCCATAACCTGACCGTCGCGAGTGGCGACTTCGACGTCATCAAGCGATCGCTGACGCGCCTCACCCAGGACCGCCGCCTGCAAACCCTGCTGATCGCGTTCAGCTTCGGCGCGCTTCTCGAGGGGATCGCCGGCTTCGGGGCGCCGGTCGCAATCACCGCGTCGATCCTCGCCAGCCTCGGCTTCGAGCCGGTGACGGGGGCAGTGTTGGCTCTGCTCGCCAATACGGCGCCGGTTGCGTTCGGCTCCATCGGCATCCCTGTGGTGACGCTCGGCGGCCTCGTGGCGCCGATCCTCCACAAGGACACCACCGCGACCACGCTTGCTTTGTCGGCGATGGTCGGCCGGCAGCTGCCGCTGTTCTCGATTCTCATCCCGGCCTACCTGATCGTGGTGTTGGCCGGATGGAAGCGCATGCGCGAGATCCTGCCCGCGGTCCTGGTCTGTGGCGTCTCGTTCGCCGTCGTGCAGTTCCTGGTCTCCAACTTCGTGGGCCCCGAGCTCACCGACATCATCGCGGCGCTCGTCTCCATGGGCTGCCTTGCGATTTTGCTTCGGTTCTGGAAGCCTGCTCAGATCTACCGGTTCGCGACGGAGCCGGCGGCGGCGGTGGCGCCGCGCCGTGTTACGGGCGGGTCGGAACGGCCCGGACGCCCGGTGGAGGCCGACCTTCCGGGCGTTGCCGCTGAGAGGGGTCGCGGAGGTGACGATGTTGCGGACCCGCCGCAACGGATGTGGTGGGCCTATGGCATGTACGTCGTTCTCGTCGTGGTCATCCTCATCGGCCAGATGGGCAACCTCCCGTGGTGGTCGGGCCACCCGCCCAACGACCCCAAGACCGCGCTGCACACACCGTGGAACATCACCGCCGACTTCAAATGCGGTAGTCCGGGGTTCACTTTGTGCAAGCTGCCCTGGATCGGCCCGGACCCGGCCAAGGACCGCCAAGCGTTCAAGTTCCCCGACTGGAACGTCTTGTGGCCCGGCACTTACGAGATCGTGAAGGGTCAGCCGGTATCCGTGATCTACCGGGAGAAGCCGATCGTCTCGAAGTCCACCGCGTACCCGCTGGCCTTCGACTGGAACTTCCTTGCCGCGGCCGGCTCGCTGGTGTTGTACGCGGGGGTCGTCGCGTTCCTGTTGATGCGAGCGCGGCGTCTTCGCGTCAATTTCGTGACCGTCTACGGCAAGACCCTGCGCCAGCTGGCGCTGCCCATCGTCACGATCGCGTTCATCCTCGCGATCGCGCAGCTCATGAACTACTCGGGCATGACCTCGTCGCTTGCCCTCGCTTTCGCGAAGACGGGATTCATATTCCCGTTCGTCGCCGCCTTCCTCGGCTGGCTGGGGGTGTTCCTCACCGGTAGCGACACGTCGTCGAACACGTTGTTCGGAGCGCTCCAGGCCCAGACCGCCCAGCAGCTGGGCAACGTCAGCCCGATCCTCACCGCCGGCACCAACTCTTCCGGCGGCGTGATGGGCAAGATGATCAGCCCGCAGAACCTGTCGGTGGGGGCGGCGGGGGTGAACAAGGTCGGGGCGGAGGGGGAGATCTTCGCCCGGGTGATCCGCTACAGCATCATCCTCACCGCACTCGTCGGAGTCGTGGCCATGATCGAGGCCTACGCACTGCCGTTCATCATTCCGTCGCCTTAGCTCTTCCACACAGAGAGACTGGGAAGAGAGAGTTGGGGTTGGGCGTGGATGCTGAGGTTCACGCCCGGAGTGATCGACCTCCCCGGTTTTGCGGGGAGGTCGGCCGCGGATGCGGCCGGGTGGGGCCAGGCTTTTCGCCTTTCAAATCATTCGCGAAATTTACTTGACGTACAAACGGATGTTCGTATAATGTGAAGCATGGAAAGTGGGGAGGGGGCGGTTGCACCCCAGGGCGGCGCCGAGATGCTCGAGTATCTCGTTCGACGCCGGGCTCAGATGGACCAGGACGAGCTGGATTGGTGTCTGATTGCGGCCAAGTTCGCCCAGACCGACGAGTACGACGAGCAGGGCTTCAACAGCCCCATCGCCTGCCTCAAGGCC
>DASPYG010000188.1:0-2222 GCA_035636885.1 Candidatus Nitrosopolaris sp. | reverse complement strand
CCCGAGCCCGAGCCGATGTAGACGATGCCGTGGACGACAAGCGGCGCCGAGATCAGGCCGCCATCACCGACGAAGGACCAGAGCGTCGATCCGGGCAGCATCGTCATGTCCCGTGCCCGCAGCGTGTTATTGCTCAGGAAGAATCCCCGGCTGCCGTCGAAAGCGGGCGGCGGATCGGCATCGAACGCGCCAAGCTTCTGACCGGTGCTCGCATCGTGAATGATGTTGTTCGGTGTGTAGCCCGGCCCGCGCTCATAGAGCCGGCCCCCGGCGAGCACGGTCGTCAATCCCGAGGTCCCCGCCACGTTCCACCGTTGCTGTCCCGTCGAGGCGTTGACATCGATGGCATTGAACGCCGTCGATACATAGACGTCCGAGCCGGAGGCGGTCGGGGAGCTTCGCCCGCCGTACGTACTGTCGTAGGTGAGCCAGGAAGGCGTACCGTCGACCTCCTTGAGGCCGGCGACAAAACCACCGCCGCCGGAATTGTGCAGATAACCCGCCGAGTAGACGGTGCCACCTCGGGCGGTCGGTGGGGCGACCTCGTCCTGACCCCACGGCAGTTGCGCTGCCCAGACCTGGTTGCCGGTGCCCGCATCGAATGCCCGCACCAGGTCGTCATTGTTCTGGGCGAAGATCCGGCCGTTTTCGTAGGTGGCTGCCGACCACAGTCCTCCACCCAGGTCGCTCGGTCCCCAGACCGAGTGCCCGGTCACCTCATCCAGCGCGTAGAGCGCGGTGCCCTCGGCGTTCGTGTTGGCGGGCGCATCGTTCACCACCGTGACGAAGACCTTGCCGCCCGCGATCAGGGGATAGGACACCGGATTCTGAAAGTCGATAGCCCACTGCTGCCGAAGCGGCGGGGTCAGGCTGTCACTGGGTTGCGCCCCGCTGTGCGCCACGTCGACCTGGTACGCGACCGCCTGATCCGTGCCCGAGTAGGGCGTCGTCGGCGGAGCCGGCGGCGGCGCGTAGCTGACCGGTGTCGGTGTGCCGGTTCCGGCGAAGGTGACCAGACGGTTGGAGGCCGGGACCACGAGCAGGCCCTCACCTATGGCCAGGCCCGAGAACGGAATGTCAGCGGCCCATCCGATTGGTGCGCCGGCGCTCCCCGACCAGACCGTCGCCCCGGTCAACTGGTTCAGGGCGTAGAGCGCACCGGAGCGGGAACCGATATAGACGACCCCATTGGCCGCGACCGGAGCGGATGTCCCAGCCAGCTGGCCGTCGCCTCGGAAGGTCCAGAGGATCCGGCTGGTCGACAGGTCCTCGGCCTGCAGCGTGCGGGCGGTGAGAAAGAACCCGAGCGCGCTGTCGAATGCCGGTGGCGGGTTGGCCGAGAAGCTGGCGAGCGCCGCCCCCGTGGTCGCATTCCAGGTGTAGTTGCCAAACGAGCTTCGCGTGTACAGCCGTCCGTTGTATTCGGCCGGTGTCTGGTGCGTCCCGCCGCCCTCGCAGGGCGCGTCGTCATGCCAGACGATGGCGCCGGTTGTCGCATTGAGGTCGTAGACATGGTTGCACGCGTAGTTCACGTAGACGTCGGTGGCGGTGACGGCCGGCGTCGTGTCGTCGCCATGAAGGATCGGACTCGTCCAGGCAACGGTTCCATCGCTCTCGTGGAGCGCGGTCATCTGGTTCGAATAACTGATGTAGACGAGGCCGTTGGCCGCGACCGGTGAGGCCGTGCCGTTGTAGGTGGTTACGCTCCAGAGCAGGGCGCCAGTCGCGGCATTGAACGCCTTGACCGTGTTGTCGACGCTGCGGGTGAAGATGACACCCTGACCGTTGACGACATCGTAGGCCGCGGTCACCCAGCCATTGAGGGTGACCGGCGGCCACGCCGAGCTGCCGTCGGTGGCGTTGAAGGCTCGCAGTGAGCTCGCGCCGCCGGTCGTGCTCATGGTCGTCACGAAGATGCGGCCACCGGCGATCAGTGGGTAGGAGATCGTGTTGTCGGATCCCGCATCGATCGCCCACTTCTGGACCAGCGGCGGCGCCAGCGCGTCACCGGTCGCCGAGCCCGTGTGCGCCGAATTCTGCTGCAACGAGACCACCTCATCGGCGGGGGTCGTGGACGCACTGCGGGCCGCGCCGAATGCCAAGCGTGGCGCGACGGACGCCACCAGCGCCAGCCCGACGATGGCGATGGAGGCGGACCGGCGCCGGGCTAGCACGTCGGCTCAACCGTCAGGATGGTTGGCGAATAGCCGGCACCGATCGGT
>DASPYG010000187.1:0-9238 GCA_035636885.1 Candidatus Nitrosopolaris sp. | reverse complement strand
ACTCCTCTCCCCTCGCAGAGGATGGAGGCTTCGCTGCCCGCCGCCCTCGAGGAGTCGGCGGCAGCCGTGGCCGGTGGCAACCTGTATGTCATCGGCGGCTTCGATGCCGCGGGCAACAGCCTGCGGACGGTGTGGGTCTTCGACGGCACCACCTGGCGCGCGGGCCCGCGCCTGCCGCTCGGCCTGGACCACACATCCGCGGCCACCTTCAACGATCACATCTACGTCGCCGGCGGGCACAGCTTCGGCACCGATTCGGCGCGCGTCTTCCGCCTCGATGGTTCTACCTGGACCGAGCTCCCGCGCATGCACCACGCCCGCGGCGGCCATGCGGTGCTCTCCGCGGCGAACCGGCTCTACGTCATCGGCGGCAACACCGCGAGTGCGAACGTCGGCCCCGCCGAGGTGTACGACCCGGCGGCGGCCCTCTGGTCCGACCTGCCTGCGCTGCCCACGCCCCGCAACCACGTATCGGGTTTCGTCTTCGGAGCCAACGTCTGCGCCGCGGGCGGGCGCTCGCCCGCCACCAGCCGTGTCGACTGCTTCAACTTCGAGAGCTCGGCGTGGGTGCGGTATCCCGACCTTCCGCGCGCCACCAGCGGGGCCGGCGCGGCCACCCTCGACGATGGGCGCGCAGTGATCCTCGGCGGCGAGAACGCCCAGGAGACCACGATCAGCGATCAGTTCGCGAGGCTTGCGAATCCATCCTCATGGGCTGCCGTGGAACCGATGCTCATACCGCGCCACGGCTTCGAGCTGGCGGTGTTTCAGGGCCGAGCGTGGGCCTGTGGCGGCGGCTCGCTGCCGGGGCTTCACCCGGTGGCGGCGTGCACGTCGGTGTCGTGACGGGACGCAACGTATGCAGCAAGCACGATGATCAGCAGCGGCACGCCATAGTTGAACTCCGGCGTGGTGAGGATCGGCAGGTCGAAGTCGTAGGCGGATTCGAGCCAGAGGTCGCCCGCCTCGATGATCGCGAAGAAGCCGAGGATTGTCACGTTGGCCCACAACGCCAGGCGCACCGGCCGCTCGCTCACATAGAGAAGGAGCACCGCAAGAGGCACCGCGGCGAGGGCCGGCCCGAAGAAGTTCACCGCCAGCTGGCGGCCGAGCCCGATCGGTTGGTCGGGCTGAACATGCAGTGCGTCGATCGAGGCGTCGACGAGCCCCATGTGCCAGGGCCGAACGATGATCGACCCCTGCCCGCCGACGGCGTACAGGACGAGGAGGTGCATCACCTCATGAGCGCCGAGCGACGCGACGAACAACAGGACTGAGAGCAACAGCGTTCGCCAGGCCGCAATGAGGCCGCTCACGTTTCGTGAAGTTTTACCCCGGCGGGGTACAGACTAGGCCCGATGCAGTACCAGGAACGCTTCTCGGAGACCCATGAGGCCGAGATGTACGATGCGGCGAGCCGCGAGCTCAAAGCCGCCAAGGTGATCGCGATCCTCCAGGACGCGCTTGGAGACCTCCGGGCCCTTCGCCTGCTCGACCTCGGATGCTCCAACGGCCTCATGACCCGTTTCTATGGCGAGCGCTTCCGGACTGTCATCGGCATCGACTTCGACGAGCCGGGCATCGAGTACGCCATCGCCAACAACAGGTCGCCCAACGTCGAGTATCGCGTTGGCGATGCGATGGCCACCGGCCTGCCCGACGCATCGGTGGACGTGGTCACCTGCACGCACGTGTACGAGCACGTGCCCGACGCGATGCGGATGATGGAGGAGATCTATCGCGTCCTTCGAGCCGGCGGCGCCTGCCTCTTTGCCGCGGGCAACCGCCTGACCTTGATGGAGGCGGACAACCACCTCCCGCTGCTGTCCCTGCTGCCCAGGACGATGGCGCATCGATACATGAGGCTGATGCACAAGGGCGATCGCTATCACGAACGGACCAGGACGGTGTGGGGCCTGCGCAGGCTCGCGTCGCGATTCGAGCTTCACGACTACACGTCACGCGTGGTCGAGGATCCGGTGCGCTTCCAGGCCACGGATGTCATTGCGCCGGGACTTTCAGGCAGAAAACCGCGGTGCTGGCGCTCAAGACCGCGTACTGGCTGGCGCCCACTTACATCTGGCTCCTGAGGAAGAAGGCTCAGGACGATCCAGGTCCGACCGAGGCGCCGACCACGAATTCGAGCGGCGGCCCGGGCGCGTAGAGCCGAGTCCCGTCGGCACTGACCACGCGCACGGTGAGCTCATGGGCGCCCGGCGCGAGCCGCGTCGTATCGAGGATGGCGTCGAATCCACAGCGCGCATAGCTCGGGCTGCCCAGCGCGGCTACGGCCTGCGGGCTGTCGTCGCCGTAGACGGCCTGCTGGTAAGGCAAACCGTCGACATCGATGAACACCGTTCTGGCGGGCGCGGCGGCCTGGTCGTCGACAGCCCACCCGACCACGGCCACCCGGTCAGGCTGCAGCCGGCCGACCCCTAGCGTGGCCTCTGGCAGCCTCAGGCGAGTGACCGCGTAGCGGCCGGCGTGCGCGTCGGCCGTGAGCGTCACGCGGGCCACCGGGACCAGATCGCGTCCGTGCGCGTAGTAGCGGGCGGCCAGCGTCGGAAACGCAAAGACCGCGCCCGCGATCGTATATGCGACGAGACCGACCGCCTGTATCCGGAACAATGCGGGCCCGAACTTGCCCGGCAAGGCGCGCGGCGCGTACATGAGCGCCACCCAGAACACCGCCGGCAGCAGTGGGAAGTAGTAACGACCCTGGATGCCGGGGTAGCCCTCGACGCTGAACAGAAAAGCCGCCAACAGGAAGAAGGACATGGCCACGGGGTTGGAGAACGCGATGCGAAGTGCACGGCGAAGGCGGCCGCGGCGCGCCACGCGAACCAGGCGAAAGGCGACCTGGGTCAGACGGACGAGCGTGCAGGCGAGGAGCGCGATGGAGATGCCGGCGATCAGGAACCAGGCCGCGACGGTGACGGTTGGAGATCCCAGCACCAGCGGCGTGTCGACCCATCCAAAGGCGCCCCAGAAGCTGGTGAACTCGCGGCCGAAGGTGTGGTCGAGAAACGTGAAGCTCGTGATGCGGCCGATGTAGCCGGCGATGCCCGGGATGCCGCCCGCGAGCGCCGAGCGATAGTCGGGGATGTCGCCCAGCTGCGTCGCCGCGATCAGCGGCGGCGAGCCCCATTGGGTCCACACCTGGATCGACTCCAGAACGATGGCCGGGACGACCAGCACGGCTGCCTCCAGCGGCCAGCGCCGCGCATCCCTGGCATCAATGCGTTGCGTGACGAGCATCGCGGCGACTGCAATCGCGACGATGGCGAAGTAATGGACCTTGGTCACGAGCAGCAGGCCCAAGGCAAAGCTGAGCACGGTGATCCAGCGCATGTCGTGGCTCTTGCGCCTCACCTCTAGGGCCGCCAGCAACGTTAGCGTCGAAAGCGTGAAGCTGAGGCTGTCGGACTGGACCGACGAGCTGAGCATTGACGTCATCGGAAACAGCCCGATCACGCCCGTGAGCGCAAGCGCGAGCAGGCGCGCCGTGCGGAGGCGGCGCAGCAGCATGTATGTGAGCACGAGGCTTATGGGGAGCAGCGCGGCTGAAAGCGTGCGCGCCGCGAAGAACAGCGCCACGGGGCTTTTCGTGAACAGGGCCGTCACGCCCATGACCGCCGCGTCGAGAAGGTAGTAGCCGAAGGGGTAGTAACGGAGCAGCGGCGGGCTGAGCAGCTGCTGGTCCGTTTCGCCCGCGATGACCGAGCCGTCGACCGAGCCGTAGTAGGCGCTGCCGCCGTAACCCGCGGGCGCTTTCACATCGGGCTTCTCCGCGATCACGGCCACGGCCGCCTGGCCCTCGAGGTAGGTCGGATACGGGATCGGCCGGCGGGCCGGCACGCCGATGTGGGCGACGTCGCGCGGTGCAATCAGCCCGCCGGCGCTGTAGAGGGCGGCCGAGTATTCGAAATGGACAGTCTCGTCGGGCGCCTCGAACATCGGAACGTAAAAGACCCAGGCCAGCGCGACCAGCGAAGACACGAGCAGGATCACCCCGAGCACGAGCGCCGCTGCGCGGTCCGGCGGCTCGCGCCACCGCCTCACCAGGGCACCCCCGCCACCAGTGCAGGCCGCAGGCGCTGCCAGGCTGACGCGTACATGCTCCAGTCAGACCTGTGCGGGATGACCAGGTTGCGCAGCCGGAGTGGGCTCACGCGGTGCAGGAAGAAGACGTCGACGGCCGTGGTTGCGATGTACGAGATCGTCGAGCCCGCGGCGGCGCCCACGATTCCAAAGGTGGGTATCAGCAGTACATACGCCGCAACGGTGATGGGAGTGGCGATGAGCGCCACATACAGCGAGATCTGCGGCCGGCCCCGTCCTAGCTGATAGCTGGCGATCGGCTTGTCAAGCCCAAGCGCGATGACCCCAGGCAGCAGCACCCACAGCGGCACCACTGCCGGCAGAAAGGCGGAGCCGAAGAGAATCAGCACCAGCAGAGGGGCAAGCGCGGCGATGACGACCGCGCCCGCGACGCTGAGGAGCACCGTCGCACGGCAGATGGCGGCGGTCGCGTCATCGTCTTCCCCTTCCACGGTCGCGGCCACGCGCGGGGCCAGGACGAGGCCCACCGCGTTGGGGATGTACCAGACGGCCTCAGCGAGGAGGGTCGCCACGCTGTAGATGCCTGCGGACCCGAGGCCGGCGGTGGCGTTGACGATGAACAGGTCGAGGCGGTAGCTGAAGAACTGCAGGACGGTGCTGAGCTGAGCGCGAAGGCCGAAGCCGGCCAGGGTACGCAGCGCAACCGGCGCGCGACGAAGATCGGGTAGCGCTGCCGCGGCCGGCACCAGCACCAGCGCCGCGATGAAGGTGATGGCGTTGGCGGCGGCATACGCCCACAAGGCTCCGCCGACCCCGCCATGCAGCGGCACGACCACAATCGCCACCAGCACGACCCAGGCCAGAGCGAGGACGACGTTGATGCCGTTGAAGGGCAGCAGCTGGTTGCGGCCGAGCAAAAAGTAGCGGAGGTAGCGGACCGCGAGCATGAACGGGATGGCGGCGATCGCGGCCAGGATCACGGGCGTGCCAAGGCCTTTGAGCAGGGATCCACCCAGCGCCAGCGCAACTGCGTAGCCGGCGGCGGCCAGCAGCACGCCCCAGGCCAGGCCGAACCAGACCAGCAGGGGCGGCAGCTCCGTCTGGCGCATGCGGTCCCGCGCCGAGAAATAGATCAATCCGAAGTCGATCCCCAGACCGCCGCCGAGGACGACCAGCACGCCGAGCTGGACCGCCACCGAGTACGCGCCGGCACCGTGTGTGCCGGTGAATCGGGCGACGATGACGGTCGTCGCCGTCCCGCAGATGACGAGCAAGAGCTGCGCGCCGAGAGAACCGAGGACGCGAACGACAAAGGTCATCGGTTTGCCTTCTCGAACGTGATCAGCTGCACGTCGGCGGCGAGCGTGAAGCCGGGGACCCGAGCAAGCGCGAGGTCGATGGCGCGGCAGACCGCGCGCAGCGGGATGAGCTGTGCGTCGGTGCGTCCCAAGAGGCGAGCCAGGCGGACTGTGAGCATGTAAGGGACGTGCCCGACGAAGCGAATCCCGGTCTCGGACCTTCTCTTGAATCCGCGCGACGCGAAGGCTTTGATCCATTCGCCCCGCGATCGCGCCTTCATGTATGCAGGCATCTGGCGGAGCACGCGCAGCGGTGCGTATTCGAGAACGGCGATCAGGCCGCCTGGCCGAAGCATCCTTGCCAGGTTGTCCAGAGCCGCGTCGAAATTTCGATCGTGCGTGATGTGCTGGAGCACGGTCACGCTCAGGATGGCGTCGAAGCTGGCGGCGGTCAGGTCGAGAGCCTCGATCGCACCGTTGATGTAGGTCACGTTGGGAGCGGGCGGAGCGAGCGCGATCAGCGACTCGCTGATGTCGGCCCCGGTGACCACCCAACCCGCGGCCGCCATCCGCACGCTCCACCGGCCGCTGCCGCAACCGGCATCGAGGAGATGACGCCCTCGGCCCGCGCCGACCAGCCTTTCGATGGCGGATCGGCGCAGCCGATCCTCGTAGTCGTCCATCGCGGTGTCGCTGTATCCCGCCGCGCGGGGGCCGTACCGGCGCGCGCGGTCCTCCCAGTAATCGCGGTCGGCTGCCGGCGGCGTCAACTCGACCCGATCGCTGAGAGGTAGCAGTCGGCAGCGGCGCCCACGTCGAAAATCTTGAGCAGCTCGGTACGCGCTTTCCTATAGGCCACCACCTCCGCATCGCGATCCCCGATAAATCGCTTCATCGCCGCCGCGAGCAAGTGAGCATCGGCAGGTGGAATTGGTGGCGAGAGGCCGTGACGGCGGGCGAGCTCGCCCATGTCGCCGACGTCGGTGACCAGCATCGGGAGCCCAGCCTGGAGCGCCTCGGAGAAGACGATGGGGATGCTTTCGTTTCGCGAGGGGACGACCAGGCAGTCGCATTTACTCATGTATCCCGCGACCACGTCGCCCGGCTGGCTCGACAGGAACGCGATGTGATCTCCTTTCCCAGCCGCCTTCACGCGCGCTATCAGGGCTGCCTCCATGCTGCCGGCGCCGCACATGACGAGGCTCACCTCGATTCCCGACTCGAGGAGCATGAGCATCGCTTCCACGATCACGTCGGCGCCTTTGATGGCCTCGAGGCGCCCGACGAAGAGGAAGTTGATGCCCGCGTTGAGCCTGTGCGGCAGCGGAGCGGCCGCCGGGAGCTGCCGGGTGGTCGGCATGAAATCGCAATCGCGTCCGCTGATGCGCTCGACCTCTTTGCCCAGCTCGATGCCGTCGGCGAAGCGGTGGTGTGCGTTCTGGAGCACGCGGCGGACGAGACCGCCCACCAGAGGACGGCGCGCCCATGTGTGGATGTCGGATCCCAGCGCCCACACCGAATACGGGATGCGGGGCGGGCAGGCGCGCCAGGCGAGGTAGCCGGCGGGCAGCGCCCACAGCGCAAGCGTCGCCTCGATCCTCTCGTCGTCTATGAGCGCCCGCAGCGCGCTCTCGCCTGAGCGGAGCAGCGACGCGATCAGCCTGAGGTCGTTAGGCGAGCGGAGGCTGAAGTCGACGAATGGCTTGGCGCTGCCGGCCCATGGAAACCAGCGCACCTGGTATTCCTCGCGCCTGTCTTTGTTGCCGGCCTTGTCCGGCGTGAGCACCGTCACCGCGCACCCGTGCTCGCTGAGCGCCGACGCAAAACCTGGGACGAAGGCGCCTGCGTAGTCGGAGCCGGTGGCGGGATAGGAGCTCGTGACGATCGCGATCCGCCGGGGGCCGGCTATCGGAGCTCCTTGTTGTATTCCATGTCGAACCACATGGCGAACAGCAGTAGCTGCATGCCCGAGATGGTGAGCAGCGCGACGAGGACGACGGTGGCGATGGCGATGTCGCCGCGCGAGATCTTGGCGATCGTCTCGACGACGCCGAGGATGAAACCGATCAGCACCAGGAGAAATCCCAGTGCATAGAAGAAGACGAGGGGATGGAAGTCGCGGATGACGTACTTCTCGAACATGCGATAGAAGAATCCGCGCAGGAGCAGGAAGGAGACTGTGGGTATCACCTTCCACACCTTCATCGACGAGCGCTCGCCGATGCCGTAACGCGGGGTGATGTGGACGTCGGCGACCCGGAAGTTGCGCACGTTGAGCCGAACCAGCATGTCGTTGGGGTACCCGTATGAGGGATACAGGTCATCGAGGTTGATGGCTTTGAGCGCCTCGGCGCTGATGGCGGTGTACCCGGACTGCGTATCAGCCACGTGCCAGTAGCCGGAGGCGATCTTGGTGAGCAGTGACAGGAACGCGTTGCCGAGGTAGCGGACGCGAGGCGTCTTCTGCCAGGCGATGCCGCTGGTCAGGCGGTTGCCTTTGCTGTAGTCGGCCTTGCCGTCAGCCACGGGCTCGAGGATCATAGGCAGCTCCTTGGGGTCCATCTGGCCGTCGCCGGCCATGACGGCGATCACCTCCATATCCGCCTCCAGCGCCGCCTTGTAGCCGGTGGTGATCGCCCTGCCAACGCCACCGTTGACCCCGTGGCGGATCAGCTGGACTCGATGGCTTTGCTTCTTGGAGGCCCAGTTTTGGGTGACCTCCGACGTCTTGTCGGGGCTGCAATCGTCGACGACGAAGATCCGGTCGACGAATTCGGGCATGGTCGCCAAGACGGTTTCGATCTGCCGTTCCTCGTTGTAAGCCGGGACTACGACCCCAACCCGGCAGCCCTTGAACACGGCGGCGCAATTCTAAAGGTCGGTACCCATGCATTCCGCTCTTTGGCGCCAAAAACTCCCAATTCCAGCATTGCAAGCGCGTGCCTGACGCCAGACGTGCCGAATCGATCTTTACAGGGTCGGCTGGCGAAAGTTTCCGGTCACGTCACGGCTCGGTGAGGTTCGCACCCGCCGCCTCACCCTATCCGTCAGGCTCGGGTCCGATCGAGCTGGCTGGCACACCATCGCCAGCGGGTCTTGGCCGGTTGTGAAGGCGCCGGATGAGAATCCGGCCGACGCTTTGATCTTTGCCAACTCAAGCTCATGCGGATGCATGAACTTGGCGGGCAGCGCTGGCACAGCCTTGGCCGGTGCTGCCCCCAGGAGCCCCGCTCACGATAAGCGGCGCCCCCAGATGTCAATAGACCAACGGGGGCGGGGCATCAAAGCTGGTGGGACGGGGAGCAACCCTGCCACCCTATCCCCAGACATGGCCCAGAGGACAGTGGGCACCTGGCTCCAGCAGTGGACGTGCGTCGGCGGAACCTGTGCGCCTCCGTCGCCAGCTCCGCGAAACACGTTCGAGCGCGCCCTTGACAAGTACATTGGCTTCACTGCGCCCGCCCTCCGCGGGTGCTGGGCGATTCCACTGGCGGCCGCCGTGTTCCTGTTCGGCAGAGGGTTGGGTGTCGTCGGCTTGTTCGTCAGCAGCCTGTACTTCGGTGCGTACAGCCTCTACTGCCTCGCCAACTTCGCACGATGCCGTGAAGCGCACTGCATCATCACCGGCGTCGGCTGGGGCCTCCTCGCCATCGTCGCCCTGGTGGCCGCCTTGCTTCAGCTGGATTGGTATGGGCCGATCTGGAACGCGTTTCTAATCGTGTTCGTCGTCGGACACGGCTTCGAGCTCATCTGGGCCGCTCGGCGCCACACACACGCATTGCGCCTTTAGTCCGGGGCGCACCCCACCTCAACTGGGGTGGCGGAGAGGGAGAGATTTGAACTCTCGATGGGCCAGTGACCCATAACGGTTTTCGAGC
>DASPYG010000186.1:0-4192 GCA_035636885.1 Candidatus Nitrosopolaris sp. | reverse complement strand
GCCAGCGGCACCGCCACCGCGACAAACGTCTCCGGCTTGTTGTGGGTGCGGCCCAGTCCGCCGCCGACCAGGATGTTGAACCCGCGCAGTGATCCGTCCGGTTTCTTCATGGCCACGATCGCAAGGTCGTGGGCGTAGACGTCGACGCAGTTGTCGCCTTCGATCGCGACGGTGGTCTTGAACTTGCGCGGCAGGTACTGCTCTTTGTAGAGCGGTTCAGTTTCCGGCTCTGACGACTTCACGACCTCGCCGTCGAGCCAGATCTCGTGATATGCGGCAGTGCGCGGCGTGAGCTCGGTGACCATCGACGAGATCGCGCGATGAACCTCCGCATGGAAGTCGTCGGCGATTGGTTCCGGGCAGCACATGATGTTGCGCTCGACGTCGCCGCAGCCGCCGAGCGTGGTGAGAAGGGCGTCGTTGATGGCGCGGATGGATTTCTTGATGTCGCCCTTGAGCACGCCATGGAGCTGGAAATCCTGCCTGGTCGTGACTCGCAGGGTGCCGTTGGCCCACCGCCTGCTGATGTCGTCATGCGCGATATAAGCCTCCGGCGAGACGATGCCGCCCGGGATGCGCGTCCGGATCATCAGCTGGTGGTGCTTGTCGAGGCCGCGCGCCCGGGCCTCCTTGCGCCGGTCGCGGTCGTCCTGCTGGTAGATGCCGTGGAACTTGAGCAGCTGCTCGGAATCCTCACCGAATGCGGGCGTGTCCTCGAGCAGCTCCTCTTTGATCAGGCCACGAAGGTGATTGCTCGTCGCCTTGATCGCCTCGTTCCTCGAGAAGCCTTCGAGAGATGTGCCGTCGGAAAGGTTCGACAACTGGATGCGCCTCCGCTGGTGTAATTGGTCTGTACGCTCGCATCGGGGCGCCGCCCGCAGCGCGGGGGCGCGGCCGGACTGGTGTCCGGTCAGCTACAGAAGCAGCTGGCGCAGCGAAGGTAATCGATGGCCCGGCGCCTGGTGAGCGGAGCCGCAGAAGACATGCCAGGACTACTCATCGCGTCGTGAAGCTTACGAAAACACCGAGGCCGATGCTGCGATCGAGTCGCAAAAAGAGAGGGGGGCCAAAGATCGGCCCCCCAGTCGGTCTCGTCAGGGTTGTGTGTCGGGGTTCGAGCTGGCAAACCACTGGCCCGTCGGAGCCGCCACGAAGATGATCGGATGCTTGCAAGGGCGAGGCAGGTCGACCGAGCCGTGGATCTGAGAGTCACCCGCGGAACTGGCCGGGAAGTTTGCGGTCGAAACGTTGACGACGCCGCCTGGGGTGATACAGCTGACGGTCGCCTTGAAAAATGGAACCGGATTGCGTCCGTTGACCGGAGGGACGGTGATGATGAGGCCGGTCACCGTTACGTCGACCGCGCCCCGCTGGCTCACGGTGCCAGAGCCAGTTGAGATCACCCACGGCAGGCCGCCCCCTTTGATGCCCCGATCGTTGACAGTGCCGACAGCACCGCCTGTGACCGGCGTCATCGACGAGAAGTCTGTGAGGTTCCCTTTCTCGTCGGCAAGCGCCGGGGCGGCACCGCCCACGACGAGGCCGGCGATGCAAACCGCAGTCACGAGGACCCTTCCGAATATGCGCATGTCGAAACTCCTCCGCACTCCAGGCCTACTGATGCACGGGGAGCTACCGGGTTGGGTTACTTGTGCGTGGATCTCCAGTGAGGCGGTGGCCCAAGCTTGGAGGTCAGCAGCTTCGCGATCTCACCGTCGGCTGGAAAGCGGTTCAACAGCCCCTTGCTGAACACCTTCTCGCCGTCGACCTGGACGTCGAAAACGCCACGGCTGCCGGTCTTCAGCTCGACGCCTGAGAGAACTGGCGCCCACCTGTCCATGATCTCCCCAGCCAGGCTCACGGCCTGGTCGAGGTAGTCTCAAGGAACGCAGAACTCGATCGTGATCTTTGGTTTGGCGCTCGTCATCTGGTTGGCCTAACCTCTTCGTACACTTCCGCTGGAGGAGCTATTCCCATGAGCACAGAACGTTCCCCAATCATGGTGGTGACCTGTGCGTGCGGCAAGCTGATGCGCGGCCCGATCGAAGAGCTTGTCGGTATTGTCCAGGAGCACGCGCGCGAGTCGCACAACATGCAGGTCACGCGGGAGGACGTGCTCTCGAGGGCGCGGCCCGAAGCCTGAGCGCGACCAGCCCGCACGGCTCGAGCTCGTCAACGCCGGCCCCCTGGGGCACCGAAGGGCCCGTTCAGGCGGAGGTGTTCGTGGTCCGCATGCGGGACCACACGCTCGAGCTCACCGGCCCGTGCGGCCCGGACGCCTGGTACATCGAATCCCACGACGAGGACGACCCCATGGAAATCGTCCGCCGCCTGTCGACCAACCTCCTTGGACCTCCACTGCTGGTGCACTCGACGTCATGGCGCCGGGGTTTCGGCGGGGTGCTGCTCACGTTCCTGGTCGTGATCGGCGACGACCAGGCGCAGGAGCTCGAAGGCGTGCCGGTGGCGCGCGCAGACCTCGCGCGCAACTCCGCGACTGAGGCCGCGAAGAAAATCTCGACCCACCAGGTCGTCGAGCACGCCCTGCGGCATATGGCCTGGCTGGCCCAGGACGATGCCGCGGTCAGGGCCGCGCTCTCACCGGCTTGGGTGGCCGCGCTGGCCGGTTACGTGCCGGAGCCGTTCCGCCACCTCGCATGACGTACATCGGCAATCCTCGCCCCACTGCCCCGACCCTCTCCCAGTAGGGGAGAGGGGAATCCTCTAGTTGATCGAGCTCCCCACGAGGGTGGCTCTAGAGCCGCGCAAACGGACGCCAAGCGCGAGCGCGAGCGCGCCGAACACGATCATGTAGGCGCCGAAGAACCAGGTGATCGTCACCAGGCCAGCCGACGGATTGATCGCCAGCAGAACGCCGAATACGACCGAGACTATCCCGGCGATCACAAGCAGCCACTCGTTCGGCAGGATGCGGCGGAGGAGAAACGCGGCGCCCAGCTCGGCGGCGCCCGTGAGCACCGCCCAGGCCGCGATCAGATAGACGAGGGCGACTGCGGCAAGCCCGGGGCGCAGGATCACCAGCCCGCCGGCGACGATGCCCAGCAGCCCCTCGGCCGTCACCAGCCATGACCCGCCACGAATTCCGGCTATGAGCGCAAAGAGCCCGTCAACGAGCAGATAGGCGCCGAACAGCGTGACCAGGACGAGCAGCGTCAGACCTGTCCAGGCGAAGGCAGCGATGCCGAGCAATATGCCGGCCACACCCCGGATGGCGAGGGCCCACCAGCTGACCGCAATCGTTCTACCCATGAACGCCTCCTTCGGTCACCTCGACCGAACCCCAAGCCAGGATCGATTCTTGCCAGGATCGATCCCCCCGCGCCTCGAGTCTATGACTGCCGGCGCCTGAACGCACGCCAAATGCGAGGCGTCCCGAGCGGTGTTATCGGCCGGTCTTGCCTGGGTCCTGAGCGTTCACGGGAAGGCGCGGTTCGACCCAGCGGCGAAGCGCGTCCGCGCCCATCGCCCCGGTCACGCGGTCTCGCTCGTTGGAGGCGTCCATGAGGACCAGGGTCGGGATGCCGCGGATTCCGAAGCGCTCCTGCAGGCCGGGCTCCTCGTCGGTGTTCACCTTGACCGCCTTCAGCTTGCCGGCGAGCTCGCGCGACAGCTTCTCCACCGCCGGCGCGACGATGCGGCACGGCCCGCACCACGGCGCCCAGAAGTCGATCAGCACCGGGATGGGGCTCTTCTCGACGACTGCGTCGAACTCCGACGTGCTGCTCTCGGTCAGCCACGGCAGCGGCTGGCCGCACCTGGGGCAGTGCGGAACGCCGCCGGCGGCGGCCCGGACTCGGGTTTTCTGCCCGCAACTGGGGCAGGTGACGACCTTTGGTTCACTCATTGTTCTTGGCAGTTTTCGTGCCCGCTCCAGGCTCTTTCGAAACCCTGCCTACCAGCCTTCCCGTATGACCGCCACGCCTCGTGGGCCGAGGCGCAGCAGGCCTCGGTGCACCTCGCTGCCGTCGACCAGGTTGACACCAGCGTCGGCGACCGGAACCTCGACATGAGCGTCGCGGTGGTTGAGGAGGAAGAGGAGCGAGCTGCGGGGCCCAGACCGGCGCACCGCCGAAACTCCCGCTGGCGCCTCGAGCACGGGCTTGATGCCGGCTTCGGTCCACACGGCGCGAAGGATCCGACCCATGGCGCCCGGGTCCGGCCGGGTGCCGAT
>DASPYG010000185.1:0-79809 GCA_035636885.1 Candidatus Nitrosopolaris sp. | reverse complement strand
GCCCGCAGCCACCGGGCTGTGTAGTAGCCCGTGAAGTCGTAGTCGATCGCCGAGATCTTGGCCTGGATCGCGCCCCAGAGCGTCCACCCCACGTCTGACATCAAGGCGAAGAGGTTCATCCTCGCCAGCTGCCGCTCGTCGAGTCGGCCGAAGTATGCCTCGCACAGCGCTGCTCGCAGCTCGTCGTCGAACTCCGCCTCCTGCGCGGTGTTGCCGAGGTCGAAACACGGGTCGTTGTTGCCGCTCAGCTCGTAGTCGACGATGCGCAGCGCGGAGCCGTCGTCGATGAAGTTCTCGCAGAGCAGGTCGTTGTGGCAGGGCACGCTGGGCAGCGCGGCGGCTTTCACGGCGCGCTCGATCTCGGCCACCAGGGGCAGGCGTTCGCGATAGTCCGCGGGAATCGTGACGTGATGCTTGCCGACGATCTCGAGGTACTGCTCGATGAGCCGGAACATGTTGAAGTCCCGCAGAAACCGCGGCGCCGCGTGCAATCGCCGGAAGGATGCGGCCATGCGCGTCGCCATCTCCGTCGACTGGAGCGTCCGCGCGGCCATGGTCGGTCCGTCGATGAACTCCAGCACCATCACGTTCCCGGCACGGATGAACTCGAGCACCCTTGGCCCGATGCCGGTGGTCGCCGCCGCGACCGTGTTGTGCACCTCGTTGGCCCGATCGATGGCGAGCAGCTCTGTCGACTGGCCGGGGATCCGGACCACGTAGCGAATACCGCCCGCCGTGACGAGGTAGTTCTCGTTGGTCAATCCGCCGGATAGCGGCGACACCTCGACCTTTTCGCCCTTCCACAGCGAAACACGGGCGACCGCGTCGTCAGCTGTTGACACGCTCGCGGCGCACCACCGCATCGACAGTGACCCGCGCCGGGACGCGCTCCCCGAAGACGTCCACTTCGACGTCGCCACCCGGCTTCAGGTCGATGGGCACGTAGGCATAGGCGAGGTTGCGCCGCGCGGTAAACCCGTACGCGCAGCTGCGCAGCCGGCCGATCACCGCACCATCGTGGTACACCGCCTCGCCGCCGTAGATGGGCTGATAGTCCTCGCCGCCCACCTCGAGCGTGCGCAGGCGCCGCTCGATGCCGCGGTCGCGCTGGGCCAGCAGCTTTTGGCGTCCGTTGAAGTCGGGCTTGTCGAAGTGCACACAGAAGCCGAGGCCCGCCTCGAGCGGAGTGTTGAGCAGAGTCAGGTCGGTGCCGTAATAGCGGTAGCCCTTCTCCATGCGGAGCCCTTCCAGGACGCGATATCCGGCCGGCCTGATTCCCTTCACCTTCCCCGCCTCCGTCAACCGGTCCCACACCTGCCCGGCCCATCCGGGTTCCACATACAGCTCCCAGCCAAGCTCGCCGACGTACGTGACGCGCTGCGCGAACGCCTGCGCCCCACCGATGCGAATCGTCTTCGCCTGCATGAATGGGAACCCGCCGTCGGAGACGTCGTCGCGGGTCACGCGCTCGAGGATGTCGCGTGCGCATGGACCCCACAGGCCGATGACGGAGAAATCCTCGGTCGACTCCCGCAGCCGGACGTCCGGGTCGCTCTCTCGAACCTGCAGCCGCAGCCAGCCGAGGTCGGTGTTCACGTATCCGGCGCCGGTCACGACCCGGAAATGGTCGTCGGCGACGCGCGTGATGGTGACGTCAGCGGCGATGCCGCCGTCCCTCTCCAACAGCTGTGTGTAGACGACGCTGCCCGCCGGACGGTCGACGGTGTTGCCGGCCACCCGCTCCAGCAGGGGCAGCGCGCCCGGGCCGGAGACATCGATCTTTCCGAACGAGCTCATGTCGATGATTCCGGCGCGCTCGCGGAACGCGGCGTGCTCCTCGGCCAGCAGGTCGAAGTACGGGGGTCGGGTCCAGCCGAACCGACGCTGGTCCGCCCCCGCGCGCCGCCATGGCCGGCCGGGGTCGTAGTAGTCGACGCGCTCCCAGCCGTGTTTCGCACCGAACACGGCGCCGAGGTCCTGCATGCGCGTGTGCAGCGCGCTCGTGCGGCGAGGGCGGCCCCACTCGTCGGAGTCGAATGGATAGCGCAGGAAGTAGTAGTAGCGATACGCCTCGCGTGCCAGGTCGGCGGCATAGCGGGGGTCCCGATGGACGGGACCGAAACGCCAGCAGCGATACGGGTGGAGGTCGAGCTCGGTTTCGCCTCCGGTGATCCACTCGGCCAGGGCGCGACCGATCCCGCCGGCACCGCCGAACCCGTTGAGCGAAAGTCCTGCCGCCAGGTACAAACCACGGACGCCGGGCGCCGGCCCCAGCAATGGATTGGCGTCGGGCGTCATCGCATCGGGATGGCACACGAGCTTGACGATGCCGGCCTCGCCCAGGAACGGAAATCGGCGCGCGGCGCCGCGCAGGAGGGGCTCGAATCGTGCCTGGTCGGGAGGCACCGACGTACCCGAGTGGTCCCACGGCACACCGTCGATCCACCGGGCGACCGGATCCTGCTCGTAGCCGCCGAGGATCATGCCTTCGGCCTCGGCCTTGCCGTACACCAGGTTGTCGGGATCGCGGAAGCAGGGCATTTCGCCGGGGAGCTCGTGCCCGGGCACGGCGAGCAGGGCCGCATGTTGGTGATCGACCGGTGTCGAGACGACCTGAACGCCGGCCATGGCCGCGATCTGCGGCGCCCAGATCCCGCCGGCGACGACGACGACCTCTGTCTCGATCCTGCCGGCCTCGGTGACGACCGCCTGGATCGCCCCTTGGCTCGAGAGCTCGATGCCGGTGACGCGCAGTCCCGTTGCGACGTGCGCGCCCAGCGCCCGCGCGGCACGGGCCAACGCGTGCGTGGCTGTATGCGGGTCGAGGTGGCCGTCGCCCGGCACCCAGACCGCCCCGTAGAGCGAGCTGGTGCTGATCGCGGGCATTAGCTTGGCCGCCTCGGCGGCCGAGACCAGCTCGACGTCGAGCCCGATGCCGCGCGCGCGGCTCGCCGTCCGCTTCAGCTCCATCAGCTGTTCCTGGCTCGACGCAAAGCGCAGGCTGCCGACTGTCTCGAACACGCCCAGCTCGCGGTAGAGCTCGATGCTGTACCGGCGGAACCGCATCATCGTGGGCGACGGGTTGAACTGTGTGACCAGCCCCGCTGCGTGGCAGGTCGATCCGCTTGTCAGCTCGCCCTTCTCGATGAGGTGGACGTCGCGCAGGCCGGCCTTGGCGAGGTGATACGCGACGCTGGCGCCGGTGATGCCGCCGCCGATGACGACGGCGCCCGCCTGGCCCGGCCTATCCATGCGCGGTGGTCGACGCTCCGGCGTCGTGCGATCGCCGCCTCTCGACCGCTTCGGCCAGCAGCGTTGCGAGGTCGATCACCTGCAGCTTGGCGCCGGTGGTGCGAACTCCGTCGTCCAGCATCACCGTGCAGAAGGGGCACCCCACGGCAAGCGTCTCAGCGCCCGTGCCCACGGCCTCGCGCACGCGTTCCTCGTTGATCGGCCGCCCGCGCCTTTCCTCCATCCACATGCGGGCGCCCCCGGCTCCGCAGCAGAAAGTGCGCTCGCGATTCCGGGGCATCTCGACCGCGCGGCCGGCGGCGGCCGCCAGCTCACGCGGGGCCTCGCGCACGTCGTTGTGACGCGCCAGGTAGCAGGAGTCGTGGTACGTGATCGTGCGGTCGCCGGCGAGCGGCTGCAAGCGGCCTTCGCGAACGAGCTCGGCAAGGAACTCGGTGTGGTGCACGACCTCGTACCGGCCTCCGAAGTCGGCGTACTCCTTCCCGATCGTGTTGAAGCAGTGCGGGCAGGTGGTCAAGATCTTCTTGACCTTGGCCTCGTTCAAAGTGCCCACGTTCTGCCTGGCCATCTTCTGGAACGTGTACTCATCGCCCATCCGCCGCGCCGGGTCGCCTGTGCACGACTCGCGGGGCCCGAGAATCGCGAAGTCGACGCTTGCCTGCTGGAGCAGCTTCGCCGTCGAAATAGCCGCCTGCTTTGCACGCTCGTCGAACGACGGAGCGCAGCCGACCCAGAAGAGGACGTCCGGTGCCGGCTCGCCCGCCGCGAGCACGCGAACCCCCAGCCCGTCGGCCCAATGCGCGCGATCCGACTGCGGCTTGCCCCACGGGTTGGACGCGCGATCGACGTCGCGCAGCATGGTCGCCGCCTCGTCGGGAAATCGCGATTCGACCATGACCAGGTTGCGGCGCAGGTCGATGATGTGGTCGATATGCTCGATGCCTACCGGGCATTCGCGCACGCATGCTCCGCAGGTCACGCAATCCCAGACGACGTTGTCGGTGACCGCAGTCGGGACGAGCGGCTCGAGCTTGAACGCAGCGCCAGATTTCGCGGCGGCAAGGGCTTTGGGTCCCTGCGCGAGCACCTGGTCGCGCAGCCCCATGATCAGGAGCTTCGGAGACAGCTCCTTGCCCGTGTTGTAGGCCGGGCAGACGTCCTGGCAGCGCCCGCATTCGGTACAGGACATGGTGTCGAGCATCTGCTTCCACGTGAGGTCGACGACGGTGGCGGCCCCGAAGCGGACCTCAGCATCGGTTGCGGTCTCGAAGTCGATGGGCTCCAAGCGGCCACGCGCGCGCACGCGGCCGAAGAAGACGTTCACCGCTGCGATGAAGATGTGCAGGTGCTTTGAGTACGGAAGGTAGACGAGGAAGCCAAGGATGATCAGCACGTGCGCCCACACGGCGCCGCGCTCGATATATGGCGTCCACGTTTGCTGCAGCGCCTGAGCCAGCAGGCTCGAGACCGGCGCCCATGCCGCGGGGTATTCGTTCAGGCCGAGGGCGATCTGGCTCGCATGCCAGAGAAGAAGCGAGACGACGATCCCGGCGATCAACAGCAGGATGAGGTCGGCTTCGCGCACGTGGCTGCCTGCGAACCTGCGCGGTCGCTGGATCTTGCGGATGACAAAGGCGGTTATGACCCCGGCGAGCACGAGCACGGCGAAGACGTCGACGAGGAGCGCGTACCAGCCCTGCTGCCCGAGCCACGGCAGCGTCGCGTGCTGGTCGACGATGCCGATCATCGCGATGAAGATCGTCGGGAACAGGACGAGGAAACCCCAGAAGATCGCCGCGTGCATCAGGCCCGGGACCAGGCGCTGGAGCAGCTTGCTCTGTCCCACGACCACGACGGCCTCTGCGCGGGCGCGGGCGGGCAGGTCGTCGAATCGCTTCAGCGGCTTGCCCATCCGAACCAGCCGGTAGAGGAGCCATGCGCGCCGCCCGAAGAGCGAGATCGCGACGATCAGAACGGCGGCCAGGGCGGCCGCAGCGATCATCCCCTCTCCCCTTGGGGGAGAGGGCCGGGGAGAGAGGCGTGCACTGCCCGGCCCTTGCGCAGCTCGGCCGAGATGGCCGGGACGATCTCTTTGAGGTCGCCGACCACGGCGTAGTCGGCGTTCTGCATGATCGGCGCCTCGGCGTCGGAGTTGATCGCGAGGATGCGCTTCGCGCCCCTGCACCCGGCCATGTGCTGGGTGGCCCCGGAGATGCCGCACGCGATGTACAGCTCGGGCGCGACCTTGGTGCCCGTCTGGCCGACCTGGTCGGAGTGCGGCCGCCAGCCGGCGCTCGTCACCACGCGAGAGCAGCCCACGGCGCCGCCGAGGAGTGAGGCCAGCTCCTCGATGATCGCGAATCCCTCCTTCGAGCCGACGCCGCGGCCGCCACTGACCACGACCTTCGCCTCGGCGAGCGAGACGCCGCCTCCCCTGGTGCTGACGCGTTCGGCGACTTTCACGACGATCTCTTGCTCTTTCAGCTGGGGCGTGAACTTGTCGGTCGCAGTCTCCGCGGGGGACGGGACGATTGCAATCGTGTATGGCGCGACCGTGATCAAGGGGCGTGTGCTGTGCAGGCGAGCTTCCTCGAGCAGGCTGCCGCCCCAGCGCTGGCGTGTCAGCGTGACCGGGTTTCCGGGTGCGACGGCGATGCAGTTGGTCGCCAGCGGCAGCTGCGTGCGCGCCGCGACCCGCGCCATCACCTCATTGCCGTGTTCGGTTCCAGGGGCGAGGATCGCGCTCGCGTTCAATCGATCGGCGAGCTGCCCGACGATCGCGGCCCACGCGTCGGGGGCGAACGAGTCGAGCGCATCGTGCTGGGCGACGTGGGCGACCGCGACGCCATGAGCGCTGAGGTCGGTGCTCGATCCGATGAGCAGCGCATGCACTGGCTCACCGAGAGATCGCGCGAGCGTGAGAGCCTGCAGCGAAGGATCGGTAGCTTTGCCTTCCCCCTGCTCGACCACGACCAATACGGGCACTTACGCGACTCCGATCTTGCGCATCATTTCCACCACCGCGGGCGCGGCCGGCGGCCCGCTGCCAAGGACCTCGGCGCGCCGGCCCTGGCCTGCCGGGACCACGAGCCGTGCGACCTCGAGCCTTGCGTCCGGCCGCGGCGGCGTGACGGCCGCGACGGGCTTGCGTCCGGCACGCATCCGGCCAGGCACCGAGGGATATCGGGGGAGGTTCAAGCCCTCCTTGACCGTGAGCACAGCCGGAGCCGGCACCACGTAGACGTCGCGGCCGCCATCCACCTCTTGCTCGCATCTCACCGACGCGTCTTCGACCGTGACCTTCTTGAGGCCAGTCACGCATGGGCGGCCCAGCGCCCACGCCACACGCAGCCCAACCTGAAAACCACCCGAGTCGGCGGACTCGTTGCCGAAGAAGATGAGGTCGAACGGCCCCGACGCGGACTCGTCCGCGCGCACCGCGTCGACGATTGCTGCCGCGGTCGCCTCCGGGTCCCACTCGCCACCATCTGTCTGCAGGTGGAGCGCCCTGTCGATACCGATCGCCATGGCGTCGCGCAGCTGCTCGACCGCCTCAGCCGGGCCCAGCGTGAGCACGACCGACTCGCCGCCATTGGCTTCGATCAGCCGGACCGCCTCTTCGACACCACATTCCTCGTGGGGACTGATGGTGAAGCCGAGGTGTCGCGTCTCGAGAGACATCGAGTCGGCGGCGAGCACCATTTTTCCCCCAGTGAAGGGAACACGCTTCACGCAGACCAGGATCTTCACGACCGGATGCGCGTGTTCTCGGGATCGAAGAGCGGCGCGGAGCCGACCACGGCCAAGGTGACCGGGTAGCGCTCGCCCATGTACTGGACCGCGAGACGCTGGCCGGTCACTGCATGCTCCGGCGGCAGGTAAGACATGAGGATGTGCTTGCCCACCGACGGGCCGGCGCCGGCGCTGGTGACGTAAGAGCGGCGGCCTCGCGAATCGACGATCGGCGCGCCGTCGTGAGTGAGGATCGGTTCGCGCCCGAGCATGTACCGCTTCTCACCGCTTTTCGACCTGTGGTCGTCGACCGTCAGCGTGCAGAGGATCGCCGCCGGCGCCTCCTCCCGATGCCGGAGGTGCGCTTCCTTGCCGACGAAGTCCTCGCTCTTCACGCGCGGCGCTTGCATCCCCGCCTCGACGACGTTGTACTCGGTCTCCAGCTCGTTGCCGTGGGCGCGGTAGCACTTCTCGAGCCGGCCCGTGGTGCCGTAAACGCCGATGCCGCAGGGCACGAGGCCGAACGGCCGGCCGGCCTCCCAGAGAAGGTCCCAAAGCTTGAGCCCCTGCTCGATGGGCACGTACAGCTCCCAGCCGAGGTCGCCGACATATGAGATGCGCGACGCGAGCACCCGAACGGTGCCGACGTCGATCGTCCTGCATGCACCGAACTTGAAGCCTTCGTTGGAGACGTCGTCGCCGGTGGCAGAGGCGAGGATGTCGCGTGCCCGAGGGCCCCACAGTCCGACGGTGGTCATCGCGGTGGTCAGGTCGAACAGCTGCGCCGTCCCGTTCGCGGGCAGGTGATCGGCGAACCACTTCTTGTCCGACATGCCGGACGCGCCACCGGTCACCACGCGGAAGTGCTCCTCGCCGAGCCGCATGATCGTGAGGTCGGACTTGAAGCCTCCGTTGTGGCTCAGGACCGGCGTGTAGACGTTGCGGCCGACGGGCACGTCCATCTGGCGGAGCGTGACCCTCTGCACCGCCGCCAGCGCGCCAGGCCCCGTGATGTCGAAGATCGCGAACGCCGAGAGGTCGAAGAGACCTGCCCTCTCGCGCATGGCGAGGTGCTCGGCGTTGATGAGCGGCGACCACCAGCGCGATTCCCATTCAGCCGTGCGCCGCGTGACCCGGTCGCCGAACTCGTCGAGAAGCGGGCCGTTCGACTCGTACCACATCGGCCGCTCCCAACCGGCGGCCTCGAAAAACGTCGCGCCCAGCTCGCGCTCGCGCTGGTGGAAGGGCGCCAGGCGCACATCGCGATTGGAGGCCCACTGCTCGCTCGGGTGGACGATGCCGTACGTCTTGTTGAAGCCCTCGGCCGCCCTTGCGCGCACGTGCGTGCGCGTCTTTTGATGTTCGTGGAAACGGGCGATGTCGGACGAGTGGAGGTCGATTTCCGACTCCCCGTGCACCATCCATTCGGCCAGCGCCTTGCCCGTGCCGGGGCCTTCTTTGACCCACACGGCGGCCGCCGACCACAGGCCTCTGACGTCCGGTGACTCGCCCAGGACGGGCATGCCGTCGGGCGTGAGCGATAGGATGCCGTTGATGGCGTACTTCACGCCCACTCGTTCGTCGCTGACGATCTCAGGCACCAGCTCGAGGGCGTGCTGCATCTGGAGCTCGAAGTCGGGCTGTGTGAAGGGGAACTCGGTTGGCGACAGCGCGGCCCGCTCGATGGGTGGGATGTCCTCGGGGTCGTAGAGGATCGGCCGGTGTGCGTATGACCCGATCTCGAGGTCGCCGCCGGCCTGGCGCTCGTACATGTTGGTGTCCATGTCGCGCACGATCGGCACCTCGATGTCGCCCTTGGCGCCCGCGAAGCGGGGCACGGGGCCGACGTCGATCATCTGGTGCACGGCCGGAGTGAGTGGGATCCGCGCCCCCGCCATCCGGGCGACGCGCGGGCTCCAGACGCCGCAGGTGATCACGACGGTCTCCGCCTCGACGTCGCCGGCCGTGGTGCGGACACAGCGGACGCGGCCGTGGTCGACGTCGATGCCGAGCACTTCCGTCTTGGCCGCCACCATCAGCGCCCCGGACGCCTGCGCCCGCTCGCGCATGATCGTGCCCGCGCGCAGCGAGTCGACCACGCCGACGCCTGGCGTGTAGAAGCCGCCCAGGATGATCGAGTCATTGATGAACGGGACGAGGTCTTTGACCCCTGCCGGGCTGACGAGCGAGACGGGCTCGATACCCCATGACGCCGCCGAGACCATGCGTCGCGTGAGCTCCTGCATGCGCTCGCTCGTGCGCGCGACCTCGATGCCGCCCGATTGTGTGAAGACGCCCATCTCCTTGTACTGATTGACGCTCTCCACCGTGAGCGCCGTCATCTCCTTGGAGTGATCGACCAGGAAGATGAAGTTCGACGCGTGACCAGTGGATCCGCCCGGGTTCGGCAGCGGGCCTTTGTCGATGAGCACCACGTCGCGCCAGCCCAGGCGGCACAGGTGGTAGGCCACGCTGTTGCCGACGATCCCGCAGCCGATCACGACGGCCCGGGCGTGGGCGGGCAGGTTGCTCATGCGTCTGCTCCTCTATTCCTTATATGTCTGGGTTTGCTACTCCGGCTGGTACGGCGAGCGGACCTCCTCGGGAAGCTCGTACCAGCGCATTCGATCGCCCACCTGGGCGCGCAGCTTCCACTTCAAAGGCTTCGGCTGCGTTTCCACGGCCGACCACAGCTCGTCGAGCCTGGCGCTGACGACGTCGCGGTCGACGTCGAGGTCTTCGAGGGTGTGCCGCAGCTTGCCGATGTTCTCTTGCAGCGTTCGATACATCCCCCAGTCGTCGGCCGCCACCTTGGCGACATAAGTACAGTCGATGCATTCGTCATTCGGGCTCTTGACGATCGGGTGGTCGAGCAAGAGCGCGGTCAGGTCGACGAGGTCTTTGCGGTTGACCTCGAAGATCTGGAGTTTGCTCAAGAGGAGGTCCGAGGGGCTGGCACAGGGTCCATCGCCGTCCAGCCTCCCTCGCAGGTCGATCACGTGCGACATCTGGATGATGTCGATGAAGATGTCCACCTGGCGGCTGTGATCGACGTCGTAGAAGTACAGGCGACGGTCCCCCTGCATGAGGTTGAATCGTTCGTTCGCCTCATACCCGAGCGATGGAAACATCGTCTGCACGGCCTGGCGGTCCTTCTTTCGGATCGCGTAGTCGAGGTCGCCGTACTTCCGTCTCAAAGGAGGCTTGCGGGCGCTTGGTGAGCTGAGATGGATTCCCGCCCCGCCGAGGAGCTTGGCCTTCACCCCCGCGGCCTTGGCGGCGGTCGCGATCCGGCCGGCTTCTTCTATTGGGTCTTCGAGAGGGCCCTGGGTCAAGAAGCGGCCCCCCGTCCGAGGTCGAACGCTCGCGTGTAGATGCGCTGGTACGCCGAAGCATCGACGTCTCGCGGGTTGCCGATGCTCTGCGGGTCGGCGGCGGCCTTCTCAGCGAGCATCGGGATCTCGTCCCTGCTGAAGCCCAGCTCTTCGAGGCTGGGGATCTCGACGTCGACCGTCAGCTGGTGCACGTAGTCGACGGCCATCTCTGCCGCGCGCCAGACGGTGGCGCCGCGCACATCGAGCCCGAAGGCAGCGGCCATGCGCGCGAAACGCTCCGGCTCGCCGGCGTGGTTGTACTCCATGACGGGGCCGAGCAAGCGAGCCGTCAGCGCGCCGTGCGGCGCATCGTGCACGCCGCCCGCAGTCTGGCTCATCGCGTGGGCGGCGCCGGCCGAGTCGGTCCCATAGGCGAGACCCGCGAGCATCGCCGCCGCGCTCATGTGATATCGCGCTTCGACGTTGGCCGCCTGCGAGAACGCGACCCGCAGGTATCGCCCCACGTACTCCATCGCCATCAGCGCCACCGCATCGGTGAAGGGCTGGTGGTAGGACATCGTGTAGCACTCGACGGCGTGCGCCAGGGCGTCCATGCCAGTGCCGGCGGTGACCGCGGCGGGGAGCTTGACGGTGAGCTCCGGGTCGATGACGGCCACCCACGACGCGATGTTCGGGGTGCCGCCGACGTTGAACTTGATCTTCCGCTTGGGGTCGGTGATCACCGCCCACAGGGTGACCTCACTGCCGGTCCCGGCCGTGGTCGGCACCGCGATCATCGGCGGGATCCGCTTGTCGATTGGGCTATGCCCCCATTCGTAGTCGAGGATGCTGCCATCGTGGGCGGCCACCACCCCGATCCCCTTGGCGGTGTCCATCGAGCTGCCGCCGCCGATCGCGACCAGCCCGTCGCAGCCCTCCGATCGGTACTCGGCGGCGCCCGCGTCGACGAGCTCCACACCCGGGTTGGCGCGCACGCGGTCGAACACGACCGGCTCGCAGTCGGCGCCGTGCAGGACCTCGAGCGCGGTGTCCAGCAGGCCCGCCGCCTTCACACCGGGGTCGGTGACGAGAAGCGGCCGGCGAATGCCGAGCAGCGACGCCTCGGTACCCAGCTCGCGGATGGCGCCAAGGCGCTGCACCAGACGGGTCGGGCTCTGGTAGGTGCGGAGTGTGTATTCGAGCATCAGTGAAAAGGCGTGCCGCCGGGCTTGCGCCCGGCGGCCGAACCGTTATTCAACAGGAATTTCGTGGTGGATACGTGCGAGGTCGATTCCCTGCCGGCTCCGGTAAATCCGCGCCGCGACGTAGATGACTATCGCGACGACGTACGTCGCAACGAAATAGATGACGGAGTTTGGCGTCTTCTGCAGCGACGTCCCGTAGAGGTTGTCAGGGTTGAACGACCACTGGTAGAGCATGAAGAGCAGGAACAACCCGGTGATCACTCCGACGACCGTGATCACCGGAATCCCGGCGACCTTGTAGTGGGCGATCGGCGAGGCTTCGTAGAGGTCCTTGCGCCGCCAGGGCAGGATGATAGCTGCCACGACCGTCGCGAGGAAGGTCAGGGCAAGCACTGCGGTGGCGTCCAGGAACACGCTGGTGAAGTCCGGCTTGTACGCGTAGATGGCGCTGATCACCAGCGACGGCAGGATCATCAGAATCAACGCGCCGTATGGCACGCGGCGCTTGGCCGAGATGTTGGCCGCCCATGACGGCAGGACCCGGTCGAAGGCCGCCGCGAAGATGACGCGAGTCGAAGACAGGAAGAGGGTTCCGGCCCAGCCGAAGAACCACAGGCCCATGACGATGATCAGCAACGCCTGGAAGAGATGGTTGTCGACCAGGAATCCCGCGAACATGACTGGGTAAGGCCAGATCGGGACTGGCGGGGCAACGGCGCCCTGGACCGCGAACAGGTTGTTCCAGTAGGCCGCGTTGGCCGACTGGTAGAAGTTCCAGCCGATGGTCTTGTTGATCAGAAGGACGACGATCGCAACCATGGCCACCGTGACCCACAGTCCCCAGAACATGCTCCAGAACGGCTTGCGGAGGTCCTTGGCTCCGCGGACCTCGCCGTACAGGGTGGCGCCCCAGTTGGGCCACAGCAGGTAGAAAGCCAGCCAGGGGAGCAGAAGCAGCAGGGGACCAAACGCGAGCGTGTTGAAGCTCGAGCCCGCGAAAGTCTTGCCGGCCGCGTCGATCGTGCCCTGGTATGCATTGGCCGGGGCGCCGAAGATGTTCGTCGCCTCGCGGTTGAATGCGTTCTGGAAGTCGCTCTGGCTGTAGAACAGCAAGAGCCCACACACGACGGCCAGGCCGGCAAGCCCGAGCCAGAAGCAGATCTTCTGGATTCGCGCATAGGTCTCCATGCCCAGCGTGACGACGATGCTCACGAATGCAAGCACGATCAAGCAAGAGACGAAGATGCCGGTCTGGCTGGTGAAGAACGTGGCGACGCCGGTCCAGCCAAGCGTGTACGCGAGGGGAGAGAAGAACTGGACGACGAGGATATTGGCGTAGATCGGCGCCCAGAGAAACAGCGTGAACCACCACCCGGTGATGGACAGCACGAAACCAAGACCGCCGCCAAGAACGCGGCTCTGCCAGGCGTAGTCGCCTCCCGTTCGGGGCATCACGCTCACCAACATCGCGTAGGTGACGACGAGGAAGGTCGTGAGCAGGCCGAACACGAGGATCGCGGCGAGCAGCTGGCCGTCAGGAACCGTGTACACGTACGACATGCCGTAAAGGCCGAGCGTGATCAGGTTCACCGACCAGAACGAGTAGACGAACGCATCGAACGTCGACCAGGACTTGACCAGCCCGGTCGCGTTGCGCAGGAAAAGGGTCGGCCTCGACCCCATCGTTGCTTCAGCCATCTCTCTTTTTCTCCCTCTCCGTTATTGCCGCTTACCCGTTTACCAATTGGTAGCTCTTGATCCCCTTCTTGGCATCGAGGTTGATAACCGCCGCCATGAGGATCCCCTCCTCATAAGCGCTGCCGGGATTGATGGAAAGCGTTTTGCCGAGCTTCACCGCGCCCTTGCTCTCGTGGATGTGCCCATGCAGCGAAAGCATCGGCTGGTGCTTGTCGATCGCCTGGCGCACGGCGGTCGAACCGACAGGGCGCAGCGCGCGCCCGCCATGCATCAGCTTGAGGTCCGCATCGATGGCCGGAGCTTCGTCGAGACCCGACCTGTACGGCGGGCAGTGGAGGTTGAAGATCGCGCGCGTGGGGTCGGGGATCTGCTTGGCCATCGCCTCGATGCGCTCGCCGAGCTTCTCCTCCGCCTCTTCGCGATGCGTGTTCCACGGCGTGTGGTTGGACCACCCGGTGGAAATCATCGTGAAGCCGTCGATCTCGACCATGCGCCCCTCGCCGAGCTCGACCATGTCGGATTCCCGGACGACGTCGTCCACCTCCATCTCGTCGTCGTTGCCCGGGCATACGAATATGCGCACTCCGGAGCCGCGCAGCTTCTCCGAAGCCATGTCCATCCAGCGGCGGACGCCGTCCAGCATGACCTGCTGGAAGCACTGCTTCCTCTTGTCGGCGTCCTCGTCCAGCTCCTGCAGCCGCTCCGGGGTGACGTGCAGCGGGTAGTAGCCGCGGCGCCGGATCTGGGTCTCGATGTCGCCGACCTGCCCGGCCGTGACGACCTGCCTCTCGGCGGCGATCGTCACCGTGTAGTGGCCGTTCTCCTCGACGATCGGGATCATCGCCTTGCCGGTCATGTCGCCGCCGCAGATCAGGATGTCGGCCTCATAGAACTTGGCCGCGTTGAGGAACTTGCGCCAGCACATCTCGGAACCATGCAGGTCGGTCGCGAAAAAGACTTTGGGCAACCCTCTTACCTCTCCACCAGCACCTTGCGGATCTCGCGCTCGAACCCGATCACATGGCGCCTCATGCATTCGTCGGCGCGCTGGCCGTCGCCGGCGATGACCGCGCGCAGCAGCTCGATGTGCTCCTCCACCGCTTCGCGAAGGCGAACGCCGTGGTCGAGGACCAGGTACCAGAGCCGCAGGCTCAGGTTGAAGTACCGCTCCAGCGTGTTTTCGAGAAAGGCGTTGCGAGCCGAGCGATAGATCTGGCGATGGATCTCGCGGTCGAGCTGCATTAGCTCGCGAGGGTTGATGAGCTCGGCCGCGTCGAGCCGTTCGATGAGGTCGGCAATCGCCTCGCGGTCGCCGTCACCCCTGCGCTCGGCCGCCAATCTCGCGGCATGCCCTTCGAGCACGACCCGGACCTCGGTGATGCGTGCGAGGTCGGTGATGTTGACGTCCGTCACGAACGTACCCCGGTGGGGCACACTGCGTACAAGGTTCTCCCACGCCAGTCGCTGCAAGGCCTCCCTGATCGGGGTACGACCGATCTCGAGCTCGTCACGGAGCCGGCCTTCCTCGACGACCGAGCCGGGCGGCATGTCGAGGCACACGATCCGGTCTCGTATCCGAAGGTAGGCTTCCTCGCTTTGCGAGCGCGCGGCCTCGGCGACGGTGCTCTGAGCGTGCCTAGCTCCAATCGCGCGAGCCTGAGACGCCAACCCCTGTGACCCCTCCCACATCAGGCCATCGACCGATATGCGACCGATATACCGCGGCAACCCTAGCACCGCCCTGTGGCTTCGTCAAATTGCGGGTCGAAGGGCGGCCGGGTTTCAACCCGGCCGCGAACACGCATGCACGTTTGTCTCAGCGCTGTTGGCGACCACCGTCACAGAGACGCTTCCTTTCCGGATGTGTTCCTAGTCTGGGAGCGGGGCGCCGCGGGTCTCGGGGAGAAGGAGCAGGAGGCCGGCCCCGGCGAGGGCGACAATGCCTGTCAACGCGAGGGCCGGGCCGAGCCCGACGGACTGCGAAAGGATCCCGACCGCCTGGAGACCGGCCACGCTTCCCACCGCCGCCGCCACCGACCCTGTTGCCTCGGCCGTGGCCCGCGCCCGAGTGGGAAAGAGCTCGCCGGACCACGCCCCGAGCACCGGCGTCGCGGCGCTGGCGAACGAGCTCCACAGCACGTTGCCGATCACGAATCCGGGCGTCCCCGTGGCGAAGCTGACGCTTGCGGCCACTGCGGTGGCTCCAGTGAGTGCGGCTCCAGGAGCCCTCCGCCCGAAACGGTCGCTGAGGTAGCCGCCGGCAACGTAAGATCCCGCGCCCGCCACGCCCGAGACGGCGATCAGAACGCTGATCCCGGTGGGGCTCATGCGCAGCTTCTGGCTGGCGAAGACGGTGAACAGCAGCCCAGCCGGCTCCAGGAGGACGGCAAGCAGCGCCGTGGTCGCCGCGATGATGAAGAGCCTTTGGCGCCAAGGCGGCGCCATCAACAACCGAAGCGCAGAGCCGGACAGTCTCACCCTCTGCCACACGCGCCCTTCGGGCAGCCTCATCCAGATCAGCGGGGCGGCCACCAGTCCCACGCCGCCCGCGGCGAACAGCCAGCGCCAGTGTGGGGCGACGAGGGGATACGCGATCACGGTGATGCCGGTGCCCGCGCCGCTGAGCAGCGCGAGCACGCTCACGGCCTGGCCGCGCCGGCCGGACGGGGCCTCTTCGACGATGAGGGCGGTGGCGACCCCTCCGACCAGCGCCTCGAAGCACACCGCTACCAGGCGCAGGAAGGCGAGTGCCGCGAGGCTCGGCGCGAAGGCACTCGCAAAGTTGGCGATCGAAAAGCCGGCGACGCCGACCGCGATCAGGCGCCGGCGCCCGAAGTGGTCGGCCAGCGTCGCCAGGGGCAGTGCGCCGAGGCCGCCGAGGGCGAGGATCGAGCCGAGGTTGCTGAGATCCGGGACGCGCGCTTGAAAGTCACGGGCGACGGCCGGCAGGGCCAGGACCAGCACCGAACCGTCGAATGCCGTGAGGACCACTGCAAGGCCGGCCCACACCAGAGTCCGTCGCTGTACTTCATCGAGCTGCACCACCTAGACCAGTCCTAGCCTCTTCAGGAGGAAAGGGCCCGGACCGAGAAACCCGCAGGTCGCCGCGATGTGGGCGATCGACACGCCCATCAACGAGGCGGGCCCGGGCAGCAGCCAGAAAGCCAGGCCGAGGGGGATGCCGACCAGCGCGGTGGCAAGCGTGTCTGGCCACGGCCAGCCCAGGCGGTGATAGAGGACGTAAGCGGCGGTGCCGGCAAGAAAGCCGACCGGCGCCCCGAACGCCACGCCGAGGCCGCCCTGGACCAGGCCCCTGAAGAAAGCTTCCTCGATCGGCCCATTGAGGGCGTAGAAGCCGGCCTGGAACCAGGCGTCGCCGGCCGTCCCCGGCACGAGCAGCGCTCCACGGCGCCGGGCCAGCCACAGCTGAACCAGGGCCGCGGCCACGAACAGGACGGGCGCGGCCGCGGCCGCAAATGCCAGCTGGACGCCCAGCCGCCCTCCTGAAAATCCAAGCCACGACGGGCGCCATCCGATCTCGGCCACGGCCACCATCACGGCGAAAGGCAGCAGGCGGCGGAGGATGTCGGGCGCCATCCATCCCCAGCTGTCGGGAATACGCGTGACCACGGTCCTCGTTTGAAGCTTCATGGAGTTCGAGCTCTACTTCGATTACGGGTGCCCGTTCGTGTATCGCGCCTCATTGCTGCTCGCGAACGTGGCCGCGGAGCGGAGGCCGGATGTGCGCTGGCGTTACTTCTCCCTCACGCAGGTCAACTCGAAGGAAGGCGGCTGGACGGTTTGGGATGCTCCGGCGGGCGAGCGGGTGCGGGGCAGGCTCCCCTTCAAGGCGGCAGAGGCGGCTCGGCGGCAGGGCCGGTTCGAGGTGTTTCATCCCGCCCTCCTTGGCGCCCGTCACCAGGCGCGATTGGACATCGACGACGTCCACGTGGTCGAACAGGTGGCGGATGACTCAGGTCTGGACCTGGAACGTTTCCGGCGGGACGTCGCCGACCCGGCGATCACGCATGCGCTCGCCTTCGACCACATGAACGCTGTGTCCAGGCACGGCGTGTTCGGAACTCCTACCTTCGTATTTCCCAACGGCGCCTCAGCGTACATTCGACTGGCGGAGGCACCGAACGGGGCCGACGCCGTGAACCTGTATGACAGGTTGATCGAGATGGCCGCCGACGAGGAGCGTGTCCTGGAGATCAAGCGCCCGGTCCGACCTTCACCCGACTGAGAATTCCTTAACAGGGTTTTACAGCACCGGGTAGGTAGGTGCCGTTGCGAGTTTCCTTGTACGGGGTAATGCGCGCATCGGGGATGCGGTGTTGAGTCGCTGGTTCTTTGCGTCGCGGACGCCTTCGGGCCCGAACGGCGGGGAACAGCACGAGGATTTGCCGCCCAAAGAGGCGGATTTCATCGTGCTTCCCACCGCGGCAAGTGATTCCTGGCGGACGTGGCTGATGACGGGCATTCGGAAGCGGCCCTTCGACCGCCGCCGTATACGCGGCGCGCACAAGGGGTTGAAAAAGATGCTGGTCGAGGGCACTCCGCCCAATGACGGGACGCTGCCGTGGAACGACTTTTCGAGCGCGATGGTCCGCCAGTCGGTCGACGAGGCGCTGAACACGCTGCCGGCGGGCCATAAGCAGGCCGTCAAGCTCGCTTACTTCGGAGGTCTCACGAACGAGGAGATCGCCGAGCACCTGGGCGTCGGGGAAGGTGCTGTCAGGCGAAAGCTCCGGGAGGCGGTGAACGCGGTCAGCGCCCACGTCGAGATGGGCCGGTCAGCAGCAAGGCGCACGATCTATGCGATCGCCGCGTGGTTTGGCGCCCGTTCCATCGTCGACATGGTCCGGCGTGGTGCCGAGAACGCATCCGACCACCTGGCCCCGGCGGCGGTGGTCGTCGCCTGCGGAGCGATCACGGCCGCCATGCTCGCCGGCCAGGCCCCGTCACCTGCGCAGCTGTCCCAGGTCGACCGCGGTCGCGTCACCGCCACGGGGCGTGTGCCCGCGGCCGGCATGCCGGCCGTCAAGGTGCCCGTCCAACCAGTGACCGGCGCGGTTCCGCTCCCAACGCCGGCGATCCCCAACCAGGCCGCACTGCCGGTCAGCGTCCCGGCCCCCAAGCTGCCGGTGACCGTACCCGTCACGGTGCCCAAGCTTCCGATCAAGCTGCCCCCGCTCCCCAAGCTCATCTAACTGTTACGCACGTAGATGGCGACGCCATCCACCACCGCCACGAGGCGATACTTCGTGCTGACGAGGTTCTGAAGCACCGCGTAGTTGCGCATCGGATACTTCGCGAAGTCGCTCCAGTTGGCAGCTGCGGTATCGACGATCATGGCCGGCGGGTTGCGCTCGAGGTCGGCCTGCAGAGCCGGCCACACATCGGGCGCGGTGTCCCAGTTGTTCGGCGGCAGACCTGACCCGCGCGCGAAGCCACGAAGGAAGCCGGGAAAACGGCTCGCCATCTCGCGGTCCGACTCGACGTAGAGCGCGGGCCAATCGCCCCAGACGAAAACGCGGTCGCTTGGCCTGGTGTGGTTTCGAATGTACGTCGCGACCAGCTCGTGCTTGGCGATCGGCGGACTCCAGTCGTAAGTCAGGGGGTCGGCGAGTATGTCGTATGAGCCCCACCACAGCGCCGGCACGAGGACGCCGAGCGCCACAACGGCGGCGACCTCCCGCTGCATAGGGGCATGGAGTGCATGGTCGATCGCGAGTGCCGCCAGCACTGCCAGCGGGCCCATCAGCTGGATGAAGTAGTGCCACGACAGGTGGCCTCCCGCCAGTGAACCGATCACCGAGGCGACCAGCCATGCCACCACGAGACGATGGGCCGGCTCGAGTCGCTTCCACCGCGCCGCCCACGCGATCGCCGCCACCCAGAGGACCGAGGTTGCGAGCGCAAACGGAATCACGCTGTCCTGGGCGCGTGACCACACGAGCGCCGGCGTCCAGTTGGTGCCGGCGTACTGCGTCAGGATCCCGATCGTCCAGCGCCAGAATCCCGTCAGCGAACCTGTCAGGGCGAGCAGAGCGGCGCCTGCCAAAAGGCCGGCGGCGAGCCCGCTCGCGAACAAGAGCAGGGGTCGTACGCGGGCGGCGCGCGGCTCGAGGTACGCGAGAGCCAGTGGCAGCAGCAGGATCTGGATGGCCGCGGACTGCCTGAAGGCCCCGGCCGCGGCCAGCAGCAGACCGGACCACAGCCATCGCTCCTGCAGCATGAGCAGCATCGACGCCGTGAGAGGCAGCATCATGAACACCTCGGTATTGGCCGCCAGCAGCCGCGGGTTGCCGGCCCCCGTCATGACGCCGTAGAAGATCGCCGCAAGCACGCCCGCTCGCGTGCTTCCCACGTGCCGTCCGACCAGGAAGATGAGAAGAGCCGTGGCGATAACGGCCAGCAGAGCGACCACATGGATTGCCGTCATCTGGTAGGTGCCGAAAACGCGGAATGTGGCCGAGTAGACCCAGAAGATTCCCGGTGGCTTGTTGTCCACGCCGCCCTCGGCGTAAAGCGGGCCGCCCATGTTCATCAGGGCGGCTATGGAGCCATAGATCGCCTCGTCCCCATCGAGGAGCCGATGAAAGAAGGAAGGCACATGCGGGAGGACGATTGTCACCGCCGCAAAGGCCGCAACCGCGCGTGGGCTGAAGGTGCGGCGGGCGGTCGCGGTCGTCGACATGGCGCCCACCTATATTGCTGTACGGTCGGATCGCTGCTTGGAGCGCTGGTCCTGGAAACCCGCCGGCCGCCCGCCGGCGCGAAGCTGTGTTAACAGCCAAGGCTGACCTTGGAGAACCGGCCACCGCATAATCGAAGGGCCCGCCAGCTGAGGTACACGCTTTGCCGATCGACATAGACGACATCAACGGCCCCCTCCGGGTGCTTGCCGGGCCGGGCACGGGGAAGACACGCGCGCTGGTCGACCTGTATGAGCAGGCCGTGCTTCGGCACGTCGCCAGTCGCGATCAGATCCTCGCGCTTACGTTTTCGACTGGAGCCGCCGAGGAGATCGGCAGGCGAATCGACGAGCGCCTTCAGGACGACTACGGAGAGGCGTGGATCTCCACGTTCCACAGCTTCTGCTGGCGCATCCTGCGCGATCACGCACCGGACGCGCACCGCATGCTGATCAACAGCTTCCAGGAATCGATCGTGATGCGGCAGGTGCTGGCGGAGGTCGATCCCGACGTCCTTGGTGCGCTCGTCGGCGTGCGCAGGTCAGAGGCGTTCGCCCGCGACCTCCTGGGATTCGTTTCGCTCATGAAGCAGAATCTCGTGCACCCGGCCGCGTTCATGCTCGCGACCGAAGCCGGCGGAAGCGATCGCCTGCGTGCGCTGGCCGCCGCCTACCAGGCGTACCAGGAGCGACTCCGCGGTGCGGGCATGGTCGACTTCCGCGACCTGATCATCGGTGCCATCGAGCTTCTGCAGTCGAGGCACGAGCTTCGCGAACGGCTGCGCTCGAAGTTCCAGCTCATCCTTGTCGATGAGTTCCAGGACGTCGACCCGGCGCAGTTCCAGCTCCTGCAGCTGCTGGCCCCGCCCGAGTCGCGCCCGCGCCTGGTGGTCGTGGGCGACCCAGACCAGTCCATCTACGGCTTTCGCGGCACGGTGCCACGGCTTCTCGGCATCGACTTCCCGGCCGCATACAGCGCGGCGACGCTCACGCTCGACGACTGCTGGCGCTGCTCGCAGGAAGCTCTCGATGCGGGCGAGCGCCTGCTCGGGGTCACGCAGCCGGGGCGGACCCGGCGCGGACTTCGATCGGTCGCGGAGATCGCGCCTCCATCGGTCGTCATCGCGCATGAGGGCGACGGCCTTGACGAGGCGTTCTTCTGCGCCCGCGAGATCAAACGCATCCATGGGGCACATCCGGAGCTGCGGCTGGACGACTTCGCGATCCTCCTGCGCAGCACGACCGCGATGGGGGCTCCGTTCGAGGAGGCGCTGCGAGCGCTCGACGTGCCCTACGAGGTGCGCGGCTCGGGGGCGACCACACGCAATGAGGTGGTCCGCTTTCTGGTCGGGTATCTCGAATCGCTGCGCAAACCGGATGACCTCGAGGCTTTTGAAAGCGCCCTTGCGTCGAGTCTCGGAGGCGTCGGCTCGCGGACTCTGAGCCGCCTTCGCGCGCACGCGTTCGAGCAGGCGAGGCCGCTGCCGCGCGTGATGCGGAGGCTGATGTATGTGCTCGCGTCGAGGGATCCGCAGCGCTACCCGCTGCCTTGGGGCGGCGAGGCGCCGACCGATCCTCCAACCCCGCCCGACTACTACGAGTACCTCACCGAGCCGGAGCTAGACGCGCTGCATGCGGCGATGGTCGCGCGTCACAAGCTCCTCGACCGCTCCAAGAAGTTGCCGCTGGCGAGCCTCGCATACTCGGTGTTGATCGAGGACGGGGCGATAGGCAAGCTGCTCGACCTCGGGCTCCACGCGCAGGAACGAACGCAGGCGATGGCCGACCTGCGTTCCACGATCGAGGGCCTCGAGGCCGTGGAGGAGGTGTACGGGCGGCTCCACGGTGCGAAGCCGCTGGTGTCGGAAATCGGAGGATCGTTGGATGCGCTGCTGGCCGGCGCCGCCGACGACGCGGAGCCCGCTTCAGCGCGCCGCGACGCCGTGCAGGTGATGACCGTGCACCAGGCCAAGGGCCTCGAGTTCCAGGTCGTGTTCGCGGCCGGGTTCGCCCATGGCCTGTTTCCATCAGAAGCGCGCCCACATCCGTTGCTCGACGACGTGGATCGAGCGTGGCTCGAAAAATTCAAGGTCGGCTTCATGCCCTCGTGGCCGTCGGATCCCGACGGGCATCTGGCTGAGGAGGCGCGCCTCGCGTATGTCGCCTTGACGCGCGCCCGCCGCGTTTACGTGACCTACGCCGACGCGTACCTGCGCCAGGCGGGTCCATCCGTGTTCATCGGAATGGCCGCACCGGAGGCCGAGACGAAGGAGCTCACGCGCGCCTCTGCGCGCCTCGATCCGGCGGACGTCCTTCTGGCACGCGAGGCGGAGGTGCTCATCGCCGCCCATCGCGAGAGCGTGAGCGAAAGCGCAGGCGCGCGAGCGCGAGGGCTCGGCCTCGATGTCAGCTTCATCGCCGATCGCGAATCTGGCGAGCCTTTCGAGCCGTACGGCGGTGATCGCAATCCCGAGCACGTCGAGATCGACCATTTCAGCCCGACCACGCTCAACGACTATCTCAAGTGCCCGCGCCTCTACTGGTACAACCACCACCCGGGCCTGGCCGAGGAGCCGAGGTCGGTGGCGATGGAACGCGGCGGCTTCCTGCACGAGGTGCTCGAGGACTTTCACCTCCAGGAGGCGGAATGGCGGCCTCTCGAGTCCGAGGGGCAGAAAGATTGGCTCGAGACGGTGCTGCAGAAGCATCTGGAGGGCTACCTCTCGCGCATGGAGGGGACGCTCGACCGCAAGCGCGAAGAGAAGCAGGTCCGCGCGCTCCTCGGCAACTACATCCGCTTCGTCACCGGCATGCAGCCCATCCGCCGCCTCGGCACCCTGGCCCTCGAACGGCGGTTCCACCTCCAGCTGGATGGGGCGGACATCGTCGGCAAGATCGACCGGGTCAACGACGTCGGCGATGGCGAGGTCGAGGTCATCGACTACAAGACCGGCTCGGGCAAGCCGATGCGCTGGGCGTACGAGGCCTACTTCGGTCCCGACCTCTACGACGTGCAGCTCGCCCTCTACTACCTGGCCTGCAAGTACGGCTTCGACGACGAGGGCAAGCCGCTTGGCTTTCAGCCGCGGTTCCTGTCGCTGTGGTACCCGAAGGACTGGGTGTGGGGCTCGATGCGCCAGGACATCTTCACCGTGGGGCGTCCGGCCGGCCTCAAGGAATATCGAGAGAAGGTGCTCGATGCGGGCGACCTCGAGCGCAGCCGCGACACCGTCATGCAGGCCATCTCTCGCATCAAGGCAGGACATTTCGAGCCGGCTCCGCGCGACCTTGCGGGGACCTGCATCACGCGCTTCTCGTCCTGCCCACATGCGGCGATATGTCCCTATGGAGGAGCGCCGCCCGAATGATCGCCGGCATCCCGCGGACCCTCAGCGGCGAGCAGGCTGCGGCCGCGCACGCCGGCCCCGAAGGGGCGTTCCTCATCGCGGCCGGACCCGGCACCGGCAAGACCGCCACCGCGACCGAGCGCTTCTGCTGGCTGGTCGAGCATCGCGTGCCGGCCGGCGAGATCCTCGCCGTGACGTTCAACGACCGCGCCGCCGACGAGCTCCGCTCGCGCATCACCGAAGAGCTTCGTGCGCGCCGGCCCGACCTCGGCCCCGAGGTGCTCGACGGAGCCTGGATTGGAACCTTCCACGGGATCTGCTCGCGCCTGCTCGACGAGTTCGCCTACCTGGTGGGCGCGCCTCGCGAGCTGCGAGTGCTGGACGAGACGGGACAGCGCCTCTTCGAACAGCGCCTGGTGGCGCGGCTGCGCAGCGGCGAGGCCGCCCCTCTGGATCCGGACTCGTTCATCGCGCTGAGCGTCGACGACCTCGATGAGCTGCTTCGATCGGGCCTGCGTTTCCTCCTCAAGCTGAAAGGCAGGGGCATCACGCCCGAGCGTTTCCACAAGCGTGCCCTCGAGCTGCACGCGCAGCACTGGCAGAATCCGCCCGACGACATGGCACGCCAGGCGGCGCATGCCGAGGTGGAGGCGATCGAAGTCCTCCATCTGGTCTACCGCACCTACGAAGATGCGTTGACTACTGAGGGACTGCGCGATTTCGACGACCTCATCCTCGATGTCATCGACGCGCTCGAACGTGTGCCCGAGTTCCGCCGCCGGTGCCGTCAACGGTTCCGTTACCTGCTCGTCGACGAGTTCCAGGACACCAACCGCATCCAGCTGGACCTCATCCGGCTGCTGGCCGCCGACAACTTCGGCAACGTGGCGGTGGTCGGCGACGCCAAGCAGTCCATCTACGGCTGGCGCGACGCGGAGATCGAGAACATACGCAGCCGCTTCGGCGGCAAGCGCCTGCCGCTGACCCACAATCGCAGGTCGTACCAGGAGATCCTCGACTGCGCCACAGAGTTCATCCGGCGTGACCCCGATTTCGCTGACGAGCCCGACCTGGTGGCGACGCGCGGCGCGGGTGAGCGGCCGGTGACCGTGGTCATGGCGCCTGATTCCCGAACCGAAGCCAGATCGGTGGCCGAGACGATCAGGCGTCTTTATCGAGGCGGCCGGAAGTTCTCCGACATCGCCATCCTGGCCCATTCGATTCGCATGCTCCCGCGCGATTTCGAGGACGAGCTGCGCCGGCAGGGCATCCCGTATCTGACCAGCGGAGGCTCGGGTTTCTTCGACCGCCAGGAAATAAAGGACGTGCTGGCGATGCTGCGGCTCACCGAGAATCCCATGGACGATGGCGCGCTGGTGAGGGTGCTGCAGGGCCCGATCGTGCGCCTTCCGGATCGCGGCCTGTACCGCATGGCCGCGAGGCGTTTCGGCCGGCGCGGCATGCGCCTTCGCGATTGTTTCGAAGCAGCGAGGCTCGAGGGCTTTCCCGAGATGGAGCCGAAGGTGGCGGTGAGCGCCGCCGCCCTCGTCGACCTCACTGACGGCCTCGGAAAGCTGCGGGACGCGCTCACGGTGGCGGACATCCTGAACCGCCTCCTCGGGGAGACGGGCTACCTCCGGTGGGCCGAGCTGCGGGCGCAGCGAGACGGCAGCCCACGCGCGCTGCTCAACCTGCGCAAGGTCTTCCAGCTCGCTTCTCGTTTCGAGCGCGAGCTCGCTCTGGCGGGCATCGGAGACTTCGTGCGCCACCTGGACCAGGTCATCGACGCCGAGCTGCCCGTCGGCGAGGCCAGCGAGGAGTCGGCCGCCGCGGACGCGGTCTCGCTGCTCACGATTCACGCGGCCAAGGGGCTCGAGTTTCCGGTCGTGTTCCTGGTCAACCTGCGGCCGGCGCGAGCGCGAGACACGGAGCGGCTCTTCTTCGACCCCGACGGGCTTGGCTTCGTGATGAAGAACTGGCGTGGCGAGAAGCACCCGCGCTACCAGAGCACGTCGCCGGGCGAGCCGGCGGTGAAGCTGGCGATCGGTGAGCGCAGGCGCATCGTCTACGTCGGGCTCACGCGCACCAAAGACGCCCTCTATGTCACCGCGACGCGGGAGGAGCAGTCCGCACGCGAGGTGGAGATGGGCGAGCAGGACCATTTCGCCGAGATCCTCAGCTGGGGTCTCGCGCACCCGGAGTCGGCCACGGTGGTGGAGGCGGAGCAGCTCGAGCTCCCGGTCCCGCGTCCGGCCAACGGCGCGGCCCTCGACGGCTCAGCGGTGGTTGCCGCAGTGCTCGCGCGCATGGAGGCAATCCAGCCGCGGCGCCCCGTCGACGCGCCGGTGGCCGCGCTCGAGATCCGGCTCAGCTTTTCGCAGCTGCATGACTTCGAGATCTGTCCCGTCCGGTATCGCTTCAGCCAGGTCTGGCGCGTCCCAGCGCCTCCGGACGACCTGCTGCCGCGATTCGCGCGGACGGCGAACGCCACCGAAGTCGGTGCCGCGGTTCACGAAGCCCTCGCCGCGTGGCATTCGTCGGGCGGCGATCTGCTGGGCCGCTACGAAGGCCCGGAGGCGGGCACAGAAATGCTCGCCAGCTACCTCGCCCATCCCCTGGCGGCCGCGAAGACGCTGGGGGTGGAGGTGGTGTTCAACCTGCGCGTGGGTGCCACGAGAGTGCGCGGAATCGTCGACCGCATCTGCGAGCTGGACGGGCGCACCGTGCTCGTCGACTACAAGACCAACGCGACCATGGACGCCTCGCTGATCGACGCCTACACGACCCAGCTTCGCCTCTATTCGCTGGCCGCGGGTCGCGGGTTGCTCCCGGGTGGCGCCAGTCCGCGGCTCGTGCTGTTCGATCTCCGCCGCTCAAACGCAATCGAGGTCACCGCTGATGACGGCGCTGTCGAGGCCCGGGTGACAGCCGTGTCGCACCGTATCGCGCAGGCCGATTTCGCTCTCGGCCCTGAGAATGCGCAGAGGCCGTGCTCGATGTGCGCGTTCAGGCCGATCTGCGCCGACGCACGGGCGTAGACATGGATGCGCTGCAGGTGCGCTACTTCGAGCGCAGGGAGATCCGAGAGGCGATTGCGTTCGCCGAGGCGGGGGGCATCGCCGTCCATCGCAATTTCGACCACTACCACGGTTCCACGATTCGAGGCATGAGGCGGGAGCGACCCTTTCTGCATGTGATCGGCTTGCGCTCGAACCTGGAGGCCTGGGGCCGTCAACGGGGCCTGCGTCCGGAGTGGATCCAGCCGGAGAAACGCCGCAAAGTCGCTCATTACGACGTTTTCGGGGAACCTGCCGAGCGGCTCATGAGCGAGCTGACGAGCCGCCCTTGACGCTCAATGACGCAATGCGTTATGATGCGTTGCGTCATCACACAAGGAGATACGAGACAAATGAGCACAGACATCAGTTCGACAGTGGAAGAGGTTGCGTTCGGGGCCGCCAGGACAGCGGCGGAACTGGCATCGGACCCGATCGGCTCGACGCGCAAGCGGATCAGGGGCCTGGAGCGCAAGGGCACTCCGACCGCCCGCAAGGTCAACCGCAGGCTGGCGGAGCAGATGGATTCCGCCACCGCACCGGTGAGACATGTCGCCAAGGGCATCGCCGATGCCGCGTCGAGCGTCGCCGGTGACCTGCTGCCGGAGCGCATCGCGATCAAAGGCCTTCAGCTCGTCAAGGTCCAGGCCCGGCGCCAGGACCCGATGGGCGACGTGGCCAAGCGCGCGCTCAAGATCTTCAACGGGTCTTTCAAGACCGTTGCTCGGGTGGCGAGCAGGCTAGAGCGTGCCAGCGAGCTGCCAGTGCGGCAACCGGCAACGGCGTCGAAGTCGCGGACGTCGCCGCGCCGTTCTGCCCGACGTGCCAGCACGCGCCGCAGAGCGGCCGCGTAAGAAAAAGTCGCGACTCGAAGGGGCGCCGCTCGGCGCCCCTTCACCGCTGTACTCGCCTTCAGTTAGCCTTTCACGGCTGTGAGCGTGGTATGCACCGGCTCCATCGCCTTCGATTACATCCTCAGCTTCAAGGGACGATTCAAAGACCACATCCTCCCTGACAAGACGCACATTCTCAACTTGAGCTTCCTGGTCGAAAGCCTCAAGAAGCGTCGAGGCGGCGTCGCCGGCAACTATGCATACAACCTCGCGCTCCTCGGCTATCCGAGCGCCGTGCTGGCGACCGCCGGGTCCGACGCCGCCGAATACCGCACCTGGCTGGAGAGCCTTGGCGTGAACTGTCGCGGTCTGCGGCTTATGGACGATGAGATCTCCGCCACCGGCTTCACGACGACAGACATGGACGACAACCAGATCACCGGCTACTACGGCGGCGCGATGAACCTCGCCGGCACTCTCGGGCTGGACGACACAGTGCCCGCGCCCGAGGCGGTGATCGTGGGCCCGAACGCACCCGACGCGATGCACCGGTTGGTGCGCGAATGCCGCGACCGCGGCGTTCGGTGGGTGTTCGACCCTGCGCACCAGCTCCCGCATCTGTCCGGCGAGGACCTCCTCGACGGCGCCCGCGGCGCGTGGGTCCTGATCGGCAACGACTATGAGCTGGAGATGATCCAGCACCGCACCGGCTGCACGATGGAGCAGCTGCTGGAGCTGTCCGAGCTCGTGGTGACCACCCTCGGCCGACAGGGATCGCGAATCGACCGCGGTACGGAGTCGCACACCGTCTTGGCGGCGCCTGCGCAAGTCGAATCCGATCCCACCGGCGCGGGCGATGCGTACCGCGCGGGCCTCGTCGCCGGTCTGCTGCGCGGTCTCGACATTCCGACTGCAGGACAGGTGGCATCGCTCGCGGCCACGTACGCGGTCGAGCAGGTGGGGACGATCGAGCACTCCTACTCGCGTGACGAATTCTCGGAGCGCTATCGAGAAGCCTTCGGCGCCGCGCTCCCGGAAAGGATGTGGGCTCCGGTCAGCTGAATTTGCGGCTTTCTTCGCGCCGGTAGGCCCATACGGCGATAGCGAAAAAGAGGACTCCGTAACCAGCCAGGTACAGCCAGTCGGTGGCGATGCTCTCACTGGTCGGGACACCGATGGCGTTCCACCCCAACTGGCCGAAGCGATAAAGGGGCAGATACGGCGAGATGTTCTGGATGATCTGCGGAAGTAGCTGCTTGGGAAAAAACAAGCCGGATGCGAACGCTGTCGGCAGGTAGATCAGGTTGATGACCGCGATCGCCGAGTTTGGCCCCGACAGGTAACCGATGGCAAAACCCAGACCGATGAACGGAACCGACCCAAGCAGCACCCGATATGCCAGCGTGAACCACTCAGAGGTGTCGAGCCTGACTCCGCCCGCGATGTAGGCGAAAGGGAAGAGCACGGCGAGAGTCAGCGCGGCAAAGACGATGGCGGTGATGCACCTGGACAGCAGGTAGACCAGCGGAGGCAGCGGCGTTGCACGCATGAGGAGGTCCATCTTCATGCCCCTCTCCGCTGCCACCGAAATTCCAAAGCTGAAGATCATCACATTCGCCACTGAATAAACTGCCATCGAGGCGAGAAAGTAGGCGCCGAACTTGACGTGGGTGCCCTGCAGTGTTTGATTCGCTTGACCGATGCCGATGAACGCATAGAAGACGACCGGCAGAAAAATGCTGGTCGCGCTGAATGCTGGGACCCGCCAGAGTTTTAGAAACTCTGCCCAAGTCTGGCGCAGCAGCATCGGCCAGGTCGGCGCACTAGTGGTCGTCCTCAAGGTGGCGTTCAATGGCGGGTCATCACGATGAACGCCTCCTCGAGGTCGGCGCCTGCAACCTCGAGCTCAGAAATCTCAACTCCGCGCCGGAAAAGATCGCGCAGCACCCCCTCTGGCTGGTTCGTGAGCAGCTGGACCCGGTGGTCATTGATGGTGACTGCGCTAACAGGTAAACCTTCGAGATCCTTCTCGTTGAGAGCTGGCGAAACAAAACGAACGCGCCTGCCGGCAACCCGGGACTTGATCTCCTGGGGAGAGGCGTCCGCGATCACCACCCCGCGGTCGATAACAATCACGCGCTTGGCCAATTGATCCGCTTCTTCGAGGTAGTGGGTGGTGAGCACGACCGTGCGTCCCATCTGCACGAAGTCGGCGATTCGCTCGATGAACGAACGGCGCCCCTCGACGTCCATTCCAACTGTGGGCTCGTCGAGGAAGAGGACCTCGGGGTCACCGCACACGGCAAGAGCGAAGTAAAGCCTCTGTCGCTGCCCACCGGACAACTCCTTGACGAGGGCGTTGGCCTTCTCCTCGAGCCCGGCCATCGCGATCGCCCGCTCACGCGGCATTGGTTTCGGGTAGTAAGAGCGGAACAGGTCGACGATCTCACGCACCTTGAGCATCGCCGGGACGCCCGACTCCTGCAGCATCACGCCAACCCGGCTTCGTGCCCGGAGATTCGTTGGTTCCAGGCCAAACAGCAGTGCCTTGCCCGAGGAGGGCTTACGAAGGCCGAGTAACAGGCTGATCGACGTCGTCTTGCCCGCGCCGTTGGGACCGAGCATCGCCACGACATCGCCGAGCTCGATGCGGATGGTGACTCCCTTGAGGGCTTCGATCTCACCGTACTTCTTGGTGGCGTCGATCAGCTCCGCTGCGGGCGGCATGGCTGACAGGCTAGCTTGTAGTCTCAGACAGGTGCCGAGCGTTTTCAGCCGCATCATCGCCGGCGAGCTGCCGGCCCGATTCGTGTGGAAGGACGACCGCTGCGTGGGGTTTCTTTCCAACCGCCCGCTCCGTCCCGGCCACACGCTGGTGGTGCCGCGCCGCGAGCTCGATCACTGGCTCGACCTCGACACCGACCTGCTGGCGCACCTCGCCATCACGGCCCAGTCGATCGGCAAAGCGCAGATGGCCGCGTTCAAGCCGGCGCGCATCGGGCTGATGCTCGCGGGCCTCGAGATACCGCACGTCCATTTTCATGTGGTCCCGATTCGCGGCGTTCACGACCTCGATTTCGGCAACCAGGATCCGAATCCCGATGAGGCGATGATGGCCCAGGCCGCCGAGGCAATCCGATCCGAGCTGACGAGGCTGGGATTCGCGGGAGCGGCGCGCTAGGCCAGCGAGCGCTCGAGCTGGTCGACATGCTGCTCGAGGTGGTTGATGAGCGGGAAACGCGCGAGGAATTCGGCGGTCACGGTACCGCCGGCGGAATCATTCGCCTCTCGTCGCAGCGAAACCGCATCGATGGTACGCAAGAGCTGAACTGTCCGGGCGTGGTCGGCCAGCGTCATCCGAAGCAGCTCGGAAGGGTCGGTCTCCACCATCTGCTCGATCGCGGTGTCGCGAAGGTTGGTGCCGCTCAGGAGGTCAACCTCGGTCATCTTGCCGCTCGATATCCTGTGGATGATCACGCCATAGAACTTCGACAGCCCCGCGATGTGAGCAAGCACTTCGTGGTCGCTCCAAGCGTCAACCCCGCGGCCGGCCTTGATTCGCTGCCCGACAATGGCAAGTCGGGTTGAAACGTTCTCGAGGCGGTCGGCCAGCGCAAGGCGCTCGTGGTCGTACAGGTCGTCGTAAAAGCCCTGCAGATCGGCCTGCGTATACCCAGTACTCTCGTTTCTCGTCACCCGCCAAATGTATTGGAGAATCGACGCATGTGCTATTCAGACGACGCCCGACCGCCCCTGCCCCCGATCGGAGGCGCAGCCGCCGATCAAGGCGACATCACCCTCGAAGCCGCCGACGGCAACAGGTTCATGGCGTATTTCGCACGTGCGTCCACGCCGACGGGAGCCGGAATGGTGGTTCTGCCCGACGTGCGCGGGCTGCACCATTTCTACAAGGAGCTCGCGCAGCGCTTTGCCGAGGCGGGCATCGAAGCGGTCGCCATCGACTACTTCGGCCGCACCGCCGGAGTCGGCGACCGCGACGAGAGCTTTGACTGGAAGCCGTATGTCGAGAAGACGACACCCGAAGGCATCGCGGCGGACACGGCGGCAGCGATCGCTTACCTGCGGTCGAAGGATGGGGGTGCGGTCAAGGCGGTGTTCACGGTCGGTTTCTGTTTCGGCGGGGCGAACTCGTGGAACCAGTCGGCGCTGAATCCGGGCCTGAACGGCTGCATCGGGTTCTACGGCCGGCCGGAGCGTTCGCTGCCCTACATCAACAAGATGAAGGCACCGCTGCTCATGCTCATCGCGGGCGAGGACTTCACGCCTCGTGAGGCGTTCAACGACTTCGATCGCAAGCTGACCGAGGTCGGCGTGGCGCACGAGATGCACATCTACGAGGGCGCCCCGCACAGCTTCTTCGACCGGACGTACGACCAGTGGAAGGATGCCTGCGACGACGCCTGGCGCCGAATGCTCGCCTTCGTCAAGGAGCACAGCTGACGCCCGGCTGTTAAGAGGGTATTGGCGGCCGCCCAGAGCCGCCGTATTCTGGCCGGCGGACAAAGCCCCCTAGGTGGGTGGTTTTGGGGGAGGGCTGCTGGGTGGTTTGGGGGGATGGCTGCTTAAGGAGCACACCGCGCGTTCGACTTCGAGGCCTAAATTCGGCCCCGCGTCTATAGTCAGGTCATGGCCAGAGCGATCGCCAGGGTGGCCGCGAAGTCCAAACCGGCCTCCCAGCTTCCGCCGGCCCTCATGGCCGAGCTCGAGCGGCGCCGAGCCGGGCTTGCCCGCCACATGGCTCGAGCCGTCGTGGCCGTCGTCCACTGGGACGACTCCACCGGCATCCCCCCGCAGCGCGATGCGATCGCGAAGGCGTGCGAGGCCGGCCTCGACCTCTTCCTGGCCACAGCCCGCGAGGCCCGCCCCGCCACGCCCGAGGAGCTGCGCCGCGTGGCCCAGCTCGGCATCCTCCAGGCGCGCAGCAGCCAATCGGTGGAGCCGATCCTGGCCGCCTATCGAATCGCTGCGCGCGTCGCCTGGGAGGAGATCCTGCGCGCATGGCGCGGTCATCCCGAAGCGACGCCCGAGGCGATCATGCTCACCGCCAACTACGTCTTTGCGGCCCTCGATCAGGTCGCGGCCGAGGTCACCAAGACATACCTCCATGCGCGCGAGCAGCACATGCAGCGCGGCACACGCGCCCGGGCCCGGCTGTTCCATGCACTGATCAGCGACAACTTCGATTCGGAGCTCGAGCTGCAGAAGCAGGCGCTGGCTTTGAACATGCCGATTGCGGCCACCGGCTACGTCGCTGTCGTATCGAAGCTCGTGGTCGGCAACCACGACGGCGCCCGGGGCGGCGAGGCGCTCGGCGAGGTGGCGGCGTCACTCGAGACCCCACGTGGCGTCATCCACCACGCCACCGATCCTTCGACGCTTGTCACGCTGTGGCCGGCGGACTCGGCGAAGGACGGCGAGAGCGCGCGCCAGTTTGTCACCCAGCTGCACAAGGAAGCGGTCGAACGCTCGGGTACCGCTCGTGCCCGGGTACGCGCGGGCATCGGCGGGTATCACCCCGGTTTGCGCGGTATATCCCGATCCTTTCTGGAGGCCCAGCAGGCGATCGAGGCGGGCCGCAAGCTGCGTCCGGACGCGGTCGCGCACGGCCACGACGAGGTAATCCCACATCTCGTCCTCGCCCAGAATCCACGGCTGGCCGAGCGCTTCGTCGCCCACAGCCTCGGGCCGCTGCTCGACTCCAAGACGCGCGGCCGCGAGCAGCTGCTCGATACCCTGGAGGCGTACCTCGACCGCGGGTCGGTCAAGGAGGCCGCCGCGGCGCTCAACCTGCATCGGCACACCGTCCTGTATCGGCTCGACAAGCTGCGGGACGTGCTTGGCCCCGAGTTCGATTCGCCCGCGTCGCGGCTTCGCCTGCAGCTGGCCCTCGACCTCCGCCGGTTGCTCTGAAGCCTCTTTGGACGCGAGGTCCAAAGCAGAGGCCGCCTTTTCTCACACGGGGAGTGTGTGAGTAGGCCGCTGGGTCCGTATCCTCTGTGGCGTGAACGTCAAATCCAACGGTCGACGCGTGGCTGTGACAGGCATGGGTTTCATTACGCCCATCGGCAACGACCTGGAGACCGTCTGGTCGAACATGGTCGAGGGCGTATCCGGCATCGGCCAGATCACCCATTTCGACACTGCCAACTTCGACACCAAGATCGCCGGCGAGGTCAAGGGCTTCAACGCCGAGGAATATATGGATCGCAAGACCGCCCGCCACATCGGGCGGTACTGCCAGTTCGCGTTGGCGGCATCCAAGCAAGCGCTGGCGCAGGCCGGCCTCGAGCCGGCTGAGATGGACCCCGATGACGTGGGTGTGATCGTCAGCTCGGGCATCGGCGGCATGGAAGAGATCGAGAAGAGCCACACCGCTCTGATGGAGCGCGGGCCGAAGCGGATCAGCCCCTTCACCGTGCCGATGATGATCGCCGACATGGCGGCGGGCATCGTGGCCATCCACACACATGCGGGTGGGCCCAACTACGCGATCGTGAGCGCATGCGCGTCGGGCTCACATGGCATCGGCGAGGCGTCGGAGATCATCAAGCGCGGCGACGCGGTGGCGATGCTGGCCGGCGGCTCGGAGGCGACGATCACACCTCTGACGATGGGCGCGTTCTGCCAGATCAAGGCCACGAGCGAGCGCAACGACGAACCCGAGCGAGCGTGCCGTCCGTTCGACCTCGGCCGCGATGGGTTTGTGATGAGCGAAGGCTCCGTGATGCTGGTGCTCGAGGACATGGAATTCGCTAAGAAACGCGGAGCTCGCATCTTTGCTGAGATCGCGGGATACGGCGCGAGCGCGGACATGTACCACTTCACCGCGCCGCACCCCGAAGGCAAGGGCGCGATCCGCGCCATGCGCAAAGCGCTGACTAAGAGCGGTGTCGACCCAAATGACGTCGGCTATGTCAACGCGCACGGAACCTCGACCAAGCTTGGCGACGTCGCCGAGACCAAAGCCATCAAAGAGGTCTTCGGTGACCATGCCTACGAGCTGGCAGTCAGCTCGACGAAGTCAGTGCACGGGCATCTTCTCGGCGCCGCGGGTGCGATCGAGGCCGCGGCCTGCATCCTCGCCATCGATCGGGGCCTCCTGCCCCCGACGATCAACCTCGACGACCCCGACCCGGAATGCGACCTCGACTACGTACCCAACAAGGCGCGCAAAGCCGATGTCAAGGTGGCCCTTTCGAACTCGTTCGGTTTCGGCGGACACAACGCGAGCCTCGTGATCAAAGCTCCCGAGGCCAATTAGGAGAGATATGGCAAGCCAGCTCGACTTCAAGGAGCTTCAAGAGCTCGCGGCGGAGATTCTCGGCATCGAACCCGGCGACGTGCAGCTTGACAAGAGCTTCCAGCGCGACCTCGCGGCCGACTCGCTCGATCTCGTCGAGCTCATTGCCGCGATCGAGGACAAGTACGACGTCGAGCTCTCCGAGGAGGAGCTCGAGAGGATGAAGGTCATCGGCGACCTCTGGAAATTCCTGGAGCAGAAGACCGCCGAGCGGCTGGAGGCGTAAGGAGATGGCGATCACCAACGCGTACCGCACACGATCTGACGCGGTGCCCCTGCGGTCGTTCGCAGCCAAGGGCCGTCCCAGCGCGATCGCAGGGATGGGCGCCTACGCGCCCGAGAGGATCATCGACAACTTCGACCTCGAGAAGATGATGGACACGTCGGACAAGTGGATCACCGAGCGCACCGGAATCCACCGCCGCCACATCGCCGAGCCTGGCACCACAACATTCGAGCTCGCGACCAAAGCGGCGCGGGCAGCGCTCGACGATGCCGGCGTCAAGGCGGAAGACCTCGACATGATCCTGGTCGGCACCTCGTCTCCGGATGGGCCGTTCCCGTCTGTTGCCTGCCGCGTGCAGAACGAGCTGAACGCGCCGGGCGCCGTGGCGTGGGACACGCTGGCCGCCTGCTCGAGCTTCGTCTACGCGCTGTCGATCGCAGACTCGTACATCGCCACCGAGCGGGCCGACACCGTGCTGGTGATCGGCGCCGAGGTGCTGTCGCGGATGCTCAACTATCACAACCGCGGGACGGCGGTCATCTTCGGCGACGGCGCGGGCGCGGCCGTGGTTCGGCAGGCGCCCACAGGCGCGGGCTTCAAGAGCTGGTGTCTCGGCTCGGATGGGCGAGGCTTCGCGCAGGTGACGTGCGGCAACATCGAGAAGGGCGCTTATGCGGCCAGTGACGCCACGCCCTACATCGACATGGTGGGCCCCGACGTCTTCAAGTTCGCGGTCGACATCTTCATCCGGCAGGCCAACGAGGTCTGCAACACCGCGGGTATCGGACTCGAAGACATCGATCTCTGGGTTCCGCACCAGGCCAACTTCCGCATCATCGACGCCGCGGCGCGGCGAATCGGCCTTCCTCTCGATCGGGTCGCGATCAACATCGATGAGTACGGCAACACGTCGAGTGCCTCGATTCCACTCGCGCTCGAGGAAGCCATCCGCAAGGGCCGCGTCAAGAGCGGGGACCACGTCCTGCTGGCCGGATTCGGCTCGGGGTTGACCTGGGGGGCAACCCTGATGACCTGGGTCTGAGCTGTGATCAGCCTGTCCGGCCCGATCGCGCTGCTGTTCCCTGGCCAGGGCGTCCAGAAGCCCGGTATGGGAAAGAACCTCCACGACCGCTACCCGGCCGCTCGCAGCGTGTTCGAGCGCGCCGAGGAAGTGTTGCAGATGCCGGTGCGCAGGCTGTGCTTCGAGGGCCCACTCGAGGAGTTGAACCGGACCGAGGTCATCCAGCCGTGCGTCATGACCGTGTGCTGGGCGGCATACGAGGTGTGGCGTGAGAGCTACGGATTCGAGAACGTGAGCGTGACCGCCGGCCACAGCCTGGGCGAGATCGCGTCGCTCGCCGCCGCCGGCGCGATTCCGTGGGAGACTGCCTTGCTTCTCGTCAAGGAGCGCGGCCGCATCATGGCCCAGGCCGCCGACGAACAGCCCGGTGGGATGATCGCAATCGTCGGCCTGGATGAAGCGCAGGTGGAATCGATCCGCGAGCAGGCCTCGGCTCACGGCCGGCTCTGGATCGCCAACCGCAACGCCGACGTCCAGTTCGTACTTTCCGGCGAGACGGCCGCGGTGGAGGAGGCCGAGCGCCTCGCGCTCGCGGCCGGCGCGCGCCGCGCGCTCATCCTCACCATCCCTCTGCCGGCACACACACCGTTGATGGGCGGCGCGGCGGCCGCCTTTCGAAAGGTGGTCGACAGGCTGCAGTTCACCGCGCCATCGATCCCGGTCCTCGCCAACGCGTCGGGTGAGGCCATGCGCACGGTGGCCGCCTTGCAGGACGAGCTTCGCCAGCAGATGCTGCGACAGGTCGACTGGGCACGAACGATGGTCTCGATGCGGGCGATGCACGTGAAGACGGTCGTAGAGCTCGGACCCGGCCGCGTGCTGGCGAGCCTGGCCGCCAAGCACATCCCCGGCGTCGACACCTGGAACGCCGAAGAGCTGTTCATCGACTTCGCGGACAGTCCCGCCACCGCATGAACGGCGACCTGGACGGCAAAACCGCCCTGGTCACGGGCGGTGGCAAGGGCATTGGGCGCGCCATCAGCCAGGCGCTGGCCGGAATCGGCGCCAGGGTGGTGGTCAACTACCGTTCGGACAAGACCGCCGCTGAAGAAACCACGGCCGCGCTGCCCGGCGCGAGCGCCCATCAGGCCGATGTCGGCAACCCCCTCGAAGTCGAAGCGATGGTGAAAGCGATCGGACGGGTGGACGTGCTGGTCAACAACGCGGGCGCCGTCCGCGACAAGCTGCTGATCCAGATGGCGCCGGCCGACTGGGAGGAGCTGATCCGGACCGACCTCATGTCCGCCTTCGCCACCACCCGCGCGGCCATCATGTCGGGCATGATGCGTGCGAGATGGGGCCGCATAGTCAACATCTCGTCCATCGTCGGCCTCACCGGCAATGCCGGCCAGTCCAACTACGCCGCCGCCAAGGCCGGGCTGATTGGCTTCACGAAATCGATCGCCCGCGAGTACGGTTCTCGCAACATCACCTGCAACGCCGTCGCACCGGGCTACGTCCGCACCGAGCTGACCTCAGGTTCGCTCACCGATGAGATGGTCGGCGAGCTGGTCAAGATGACGCCCATCAAGCGGGAGGGAACCGCCGAGGAGGTCGCGGCCGCGGTCGCGTTTCTCTGCTCACAGCGGGCGGGGTTCATCACCGGCCAGGTGATCGCGGTCGATGGAGGGCTCTCCCTCTGATGGAGCTGGCCAAGGTTCACGCCGAGGTCCGGATGGCGGGTGGCAAGCTGCCCCCGATCGCCCTGCCCACCAACTGCCCTGGGTGCGGCGTCGGCCTGGATCCTGAGGCGCTCCGCAAGCACGCATACGTGTGCGAATGCGGGCACCACTTCCGTCTCGGCGCGGACGCGTGGATCGTGCTGGTCGCCGACCGCGGAAGCTGGCAGGAGCGGTGGGGCGACGTTCGCTCGCACGACCTTCTCAACTGGAAGGTGCCCAAGCCGTACCAGGCCACCATCGACCAGCTGGCCGACGAAGGACTCAACGAAGCGGTGCGCACCGGCACCTGCACACTTGGCGGGCGTCCCATCTGGCTGGCTGCGTTCGACTTCCGCTTCGTCGGCGGCACCCTGTCGATCGTCGCCGGCGAGCGGCTGGCGCGCGGGATGGAGCAGGCCGCCGCCTCGGGGCTGCCCTACATCCTCATCTCCGCTTCTGGCGGCGCCCGCATGCAGGAGGGTGTGCTCGCCCTGATGCAGATGGCGAAGGTCAACGCGGCCGTCGGGCGCCTCCATTCGGCCGGCGTCGCGTTCTTCTCGGTACTCACAGACCCCACGTTCGGAGGCACGGCTGCATCGCTGGCACTGCTCGCCGACATCAACATCGCCGAGCCGGGCGCGGCGATCGGGTTCACCGGGCCCCGTGTCATCAAGCAGGCGACCTACGCCGACCTCCCCGCCGGCTTCCAGAGCGCCGAGTTCCAGCTCGCGAGGGGGCAGGTGGACATGGTGGTCCTCCGCACGGAGCTCAGGCGACTCCTCGCCCATCTGCTGGAGATGTATCCATGACCAGGCACGGCCGCAGGCTCGAGGAGACGACGCTGACCGTATGGCAGGTCGTCGAGCTCGCCCGCCACGCCGGCAGGCCTTACTCGCTCGATTACATCCGCCGCCTGGCGCCTGACTTCATCGAGCTGCACGGCGATCGAATCTCCGCCGACGATCCGGCTCTCGTGGCGGGGGTCGGCACATGGCACGGACGCACCACCATGTTCCTCGGCCACCAGAAGGGGCGAAGCCTGAAGGAAAGGGTGGCGCGGAACTGGGGCATGATGCATCCCGAGGGCTATCGCAAGGCGCTGCGCCTCGCGCACCACGCCGCCAAGTTCGGGTTCCCGATCATCTCACTGATCGACACGCCGGGCGCCTATCCAGGGGCCGGCGCGGAAGAGCGCGGCATTGCGGCCGCGATCGCGCTGGCGATCATGGAATGGTTCCGCATCCCGGTCCCGATAGTCGCCGCGGTGATCGGTGAGGGTGGCAGCGGTGGCGCGCTCGGCATGGGCGTCGCGGACCGCGTGATCATGCTCGAGAACTCGATTTACTCGGTGGCATCGCCCGAGGCGGCGGCATCGATCGTGTGGCGCGACAACTCTCGCAAGGTCGAGGCCGCTGAACAGCTGCAGCTCACCTCACGTGACCTGCTGGCCATGGGAGTGGTGGAGGAGGTCGTTGCGGAACCGGAAGGCGGCGCTCACCTGGACTACGACGCTGCCGCTCGCGTGCTCGATGAAGCACTTCTGCGGCACCTGCAGCCGCTGCTCGTGCAGCAGTCTGGTGATCTGCTGCAGCACCGCTACGAACGGTTTCGCTACATCGACTCACTCGTGCACGCGGAGCCTCACTTCGGACCCAAAATCGATTAAGGCGACTTGCGAGTAGTCGCGCAGCGGGCCGCCTCGGGCTCGGTGACCTGGGAGGAATCGGGCGCCCTGCAGGCTGCAACCATCGGGCACGGACTCGTGTTGTTGGTGGGTGCGGGAGCAGACGACGATGAACCCACCGTGCGCAGGCTCGCGGACAAGTTGATCGACATGCGCGTGTTCGGCGACGACGCGGGCAGGATGAACCTCAGCCTCGAGGACGTGAAGGGCGCGGCGCTGATCGTGTCGCAGTTCACGCTGTTCGCGGACATGAGCCGCGGCCGCCGACCGAGCCTGCTCAAGGCGGGCGATCCCAAGCGGGCCGAGGAGCTGTACCTCGCATTCGTGCAGCGATTCAGAGAGCGCGGAATAGAGACCCGCACCGGTAGCTTTGGAGCTGTCATGCGCGTGACCATCGAAAACGACGGTCCCGTCACGCTCGTCCTCTCAACGGACGATTGGCCGACCCGTGTCTGAGGGACGGGCGGGGTTGCTGCCTTACATCGCGCTGGTCGCGCTCGCGCTGATCTGGGGCGTTTCGTTCCTCTTCATCAAGGTCGCCGTTCACGACATGAGCCCGATCGTGCTGGTGCTCATACGTTCGGCGTCCGCATGCATCGCACTCGCCCTGATCGTTCGCGTGATGGGCCGCCCGCTCTTTGGCGAGGGGTGGCGGGGCCGGATCATTCCGTTCGTCTTGCTCGGGATTACCGGAGGGCTTCTGCCGTGGGCGGCGATCGCGTGGGGCGAGGAGCGGATCTCGAGCGGGTTGGCGAGCATCCTGAACTCGACGACTCCGCTGTGGGCGGCGGTGCTCGTCTACTGGATCATCCCGAGCGGCCGCCCGAGTGCCGTGAACCATGCGGGGGTCTTGATCGGTTTCGCGGGGGTTGTCATCCTCGTCGTTCCTGACCTCGCTTCCAAGGGCTTGGCGGGCAATGCTGTCGGCGCCATCGCCGTCGTGCTGGCATCGCTTTCATACGCCGTCAACGCCCTCTATGCGCGGCGCAAGCTGCGCAGCGTCAGCGTCTACGAAGTGAGCCTTGGACAGCTCGCGGCGACCGCGGTGTTTGCGTTTCCGTTCGCCGCTCCCCTCTTATCGAGCGTGCATGTCGCGCTGCCGTCGATGGCTGCGGTAGTGGCGCTAGGTGTCGGTGGTTCGGCGATCGGTTTGCTGCTCTACTTCTACATCATGAACAAGCTGGGTCCGGTGCAGGCGACGGGCGTGACACTGCTGGTACCGGTGACCGCGGTGTTCTGGGGCGTGATCCTGTTGCACGAGGAGCTGACACTGCCGATCGTGGCCGGTATGGTCGTCATCCTGACGGGGGTCGTGCTGACCAACCTGCGCACCCGAAAGCGGGCGAAGGTCTCCGAGAAAGAACGGGCCGCCGCGTGAGCGAGTTCCTGGACGAGCACGCCGCCGCCGTGCGTGCAGCTGCCGAGCGCATCCGTCCACACGTTCGCCGCACTCCCACCCTTCGGACTGACCTCGACCTCGGCCTACGGCTGAAGGCCGAGTGCTTTCAGGTCACTGGTTCGTTCAAGACGCGGGGTGCGTTCAATGCGGTCCTGTCGCTGGTGGCGCGCGGCCCGCGCCCTAACGGCTTCATCGCGGTGAGCTCCGGCAACCATGCCCAGGCCGTCGCCCTGGCAGCCCGCACAGTCGGATTGCCCGCAGTCATCATCATCCCGGCGGACGCCAACCCCGTCAAAGTGGCGGCGACTCGGGCCCTGGGGGCGGAGGTCATCCAGGATGCGATCACCTTCGCGAATCGCGAGCAGCGCCTTCGAGAGGTGATGGTCGAGCGGCAGCTGACACTCGTACATCCATTCGACGATTGGAACGTCATCCACGGACAGGGGACCGCCACCCTCGAGCTGCTCACAGATGAGCCCGACCTCGAGGTGATCGCGGCGCCTCTGGGTGGTGGAGGGCTGTTGTCGGGAGCGGCGATCGCCGCCAAGAGCCACAGCTCGAAGGTGAAGGTCGTCGGCGTCGAGCCTGCCGCCGCCGACGACGCCTACCGCAGCTGGAAGGCTCATCGCATAGTCGCCCTCGAGAGCACTCCGGCGACCCTCGCCGACGGGGTCCGGACGACTGCGATCCGCGAGCGTACGTTCCAGGTCATGTTCGGTCAGGGGCTCGTCGACGAGGTGGTGACAGTGACGGAAGATGAGATCGCCTCGGCCGTGACTCTGGCCTGGACCCGGCTGCACCTGGCGCTGGAACCGACGGGCGCCCTTACGCTGGCCGCGTACATGGCAGGAAAGCTGGGCGCCGGGCGCATCGGCCTGATCCTCAGCGGCGGCAACGCGAATCTCGAGACGGTGGCTACACTGCTGACCCAGTGATCCCGGTCAAAGAGGTGATGACGAGGGACGTGATCACCTTCCGCGAGGACACGCCGGTAGAGGAGATCGCCACCACGCTCGCGACCAAACGCATCACGGGCGCGCCCGTGATCGGAGCCGACGGTCACGTGACCGGCATCGTCTCCGAGGTCGACGTCTTCTCCAAGAAAGGAAAGATCGCGCGCGACATCATGAGCTCGCACGTCATCACCGTCAGCGAGGACACCGGCATCGACGAAGCGGCCCGTCTTCTCATCGGCGAGAAGATCCGGCGCGTGCCGGTGATCAAGCGGGGCAAGATGGTGGGCCTGCTCAGCCGTTCGGACGTGCTCGAGTTCTTCGCGAGCACGCGCTGGACGTGCAACGTGTGTGGGCGCTGGGAGCGCGGCCTCGAGATGCCCGAACGCTGCTACTCGTGCTCGAGCACCGAGATCCGATTGGAGCGCGCCGATCCTGGCCACTGACCGTCTCTCGCTCAAAGCCCAGAGCTTCACCGAGTCAGTCATCCGCGAGATGACGCGGTTGAACCTGGCCCTCAACGGCCCTGAGCGTTCCATCAACTTCGCGCAGGGCTTTCCCGACTTCGAAACGGATCCGCGCATTCTCGACGCCGCCTCCCACGCGCTGCGTGACGGGTACAACCAGTACGCGACGACGTGGGGCGCGCCTCAGCTGCGAGAGGCGATCGCCCGAAGGCAGTCGCTCGTATGGGACCGGGCCGTCGACCCCGAGAAGGAGGTGACGGTATCGTGCGGTGCGACCGAAGCCATGATCGCGGCCATGCTCACGGCTGTAAATCCCGGAGACGAGGTCGTCGTCTTCGAGCCTTTCTACGAGAACTATGGCCCTGACTGCATCCTGAGCGGGGCCATTCCGCGCTACGTGGCGCTCGAGGCGCCGGATTGGTCGTTCGATCCGGACGCCCTACGCGCCGCCTTCACCGAGAAAACGCGCGCCATCGTCGTCAATACCCCGCACAACCCGACCGGAAAGGTTTACTCGCGATCCGAGCTGGAGCTCATCGCAGAGCTGTGCATCGAGCATGACGTGATCGCCATCACCGATGAGATCTACGAGCACCTCGTCTATCGCGGCCGCCACGTGAGCATGGCCACCCTCGATGGAATGGCCGATCGGACGATAACGATCAGCGGCGCCAGCAAGACATTCTCGGTCACCGGCTGGCGCGTGGGCTGGATCGTGGCGCCGCCCGACCTGACGAGCGGGATCCGCAAGGTCCACGACTTCCTCACAGTCGGCGCCGCCCATCCGCTCCAGATCGCGATCGCTTCCGCGCTCGAGCTTCCCCCTTCCTTTTATATGCAGCTGGTCGGCGACTATCGCGAGCGCCGTGACGCCATCGTCACCGGGCTGCAGGAATGCGGTTTCTCGGCCTCAGCCCCGGATGGGGCGTACTACGTGATGGCCGGGATCGACGGATTTGGCTTCGAGGACGACACCGCAATGGCACGCCACCTCATCGAGCAGGTCGCGGTCGCCACAGTGCCGGCGTGCAGCTTCTATCACGATCCCGAACGAGGTCGGGGCTACCTGCGGTTCAGCTTCCCGAAGCGGCTGGAGACGATCGAGCGCGGCTTGCAAGCGCTGCGCACGCTGAAGGTGGGTTAACAGGCGGGGTTCACATCTTGCGCGGCCGCGCTTAGCGTTGCCCGCATGCGAGGGGTGATCCGGGCGCCGTTGACGTGGATGATCGCCGCCGAGCTCCTGGTGGTGAGCCTGCTGATTCTGGTCGCATGGCATGTGTTCGCGGGCGGCATGGCGTCCCAGCCTGCGGCGCCGACTGGGTTTCCGGCCGCCGAGGCGTCGCCGGCCGATACCGGGCTGCCAGCCGCGGGCGCGCCCGCGGGCGCCATGACTCTCCACGGCCCCTTTCCCGGCTTGAACCTCGGGGTTGGCTTCTGGCGGGGCCGGCTGGGAAGCCTCAACCGGGATGAGGCGGCGTTCGAGGCGCTCGAGTGGAGGGTCACCCACGCCGTCATGGCGGCGGCCCACGACTACGTGGAGACGGTCGTGCTTCCGGCGGTCAGGCGCGCCGAGAGGGGTGGGGCCTAAGGAACGGCGGGTTGAGTCTTAGGACTTCTCCGGCGACATGGTGACGTTGCCGTTCAGCGTGGCGCCGTCCTCGACGGTGAGCCGGGCGACCTTGACGTCGCCGTTCAGGTGCCCGGATCCGCCTAGCGTCAGGCGGCGCCGTGCGGTCACGTTGCCGTTGACCTGGCCACGAACGCTTACGTTCGCGCCTTCGATGGTGGCCTGGACGTTGGCGGTGCTGTCCACCGACACGTCGCCGCTGGCTTTGAGCTCGCCTTCGACGGTGCCCGCCACCTTGAGATCCCCCTGGATCTCGAGGCGCCCGTGGAGACTGTCGCGCGGGCCGAGGTTGACGACATTGGTGCCACCGTTCTGGGTGGCGGGAGCGTGGGTCCCGGACTTTTCAGCTTGGGCCATTTGGGCGTCCTCCACTGGGTTGATCGAGCCTTTTCCTCGTTTTGCTCAACTCAGACCGTGAACTTGACTTGCGATCTGATGCATAACTCGGAAGAGAGGGGGATTTGACGAGCTAGCATCGTAGCAAAGTGGTCGTCGGACAACTCGAGAGGGAGGCAACCGGGATTCTGCGGCTCGTGCCTGCCCTGGGTACGGCTTCGTGGCGCTGATGGATCCTGACGCGTCCGACGAGATGATCGACCACCTGGTCGACTTCTTCGACCAGGTCGCACCGACATACGACAGTTGGGCCAACGGCCAGCACGCCAGGGTGGCGGCCAGGCTCGTCGACCTGGCAAAGCCGAAGAAGGGACAGCACGCTCTGGATGTCGGGACCGGCACGGGCCTGGTCGCACACCTGGTGGCCGCGAAGGTCAGCCCAGGAGCGGTGATCGGCATCGACCTGTCGGATCGGATGCTGTCGATCGCGCGGTCCAAACCGAGCAAGAACACGAAGTTTCTCGGCATGGCCGCCGAACGCCTGGTGTTCAGGCCGGAGACATTCGACCTGGTGACCATGGGCGACACCCTGGCGTACCTGGCTGATCCGGGCGACGGGCTGAGCGAGGCGTATCGGGTTCTCAAGGTCGGCGGTAGGCTGGCGATCTCGAGCCAAAGGCGCAGTCTCAGCACGCGGGCCCAGGACCTCTTCTTCCAGGGCCTGGCCCCGCTTGCGCGCAGGCACTACCTCAGCTTTCCGCGTTACACCTCCGACCGTTCACGGTTCGGGGAGCCTGGCGTGCTGCCAGGGCTGCTGGAGTCGGCCGGTTTCAAGGTCGACATGCTCACCGAGATGGTCACCGGCGGACGCACCCAGAACGCCCGGGAGTGGACGAACCTGATGGCGGAAGCCGGACCTCTCCCTTACACGCTGATCCGGGCCCTCGGACCGCGCTACCGAATGGAGCTCGAGGCCGAGGTCGAAGAGGCGATGGAGAGCCTCGGCGATCCTGACGATGCGTTCCGCTACCACCACTCCTATCTGATGGCGGTGGCGACCAAGCGCTGACGGGTGCGGCGGGTCAGGGCCTCGACTTCGCGCCTGGGCGCGCGCCGACGGTCAGCCCCGCGACGAGCGCGGCGAGGAGGCAGAGCACTGCTGCGACCGCGAATATCTCGCGGTACTCCTGAAGAAAGGCAGCGCTCACAAGTCGCTCCAGGTGATCGACTCTTGCACGCACGTCGGGGTCGTTGAGCTGTGGCGTGCCCAGGATCTGGCGGAATCGATACAGGCCGTAAGCGGTGAGCGCGGCGAGGCCGATCAGCATCCCCATCGTCCTCGAAAGCACGACGAGGCTTGTCGCGAGGCCGTGATGCTCGGCCCGCGTGAGGTCGAGCACGCGAGCCGCAAGCGGGGCGATGACGACGCCGAAGCCGAGCCCGCATGCGGCGAGCGCGAGATCGGCGACCGGTAGCGGTCCGATGCGCGCAGCGAGCTCGTTCGACTGCCAGCCGGTCATCTGCGCGAACGCAGCGGCCGCAAGGACCATGCCCGCGACGGCGGTGGCGCGGGCGCCGATGCGTGAGGCGAGCAGGCCTCCAAGCAGCGCCCCCACCGGCACACCGATCAGGAAGCGCGAAAGAAGCAGGCCCGAGCCGAGCTGGTCGAGCTTGAACACCAGGCGGCCGAGAAGCGGCACGTCCACCAGCGCGACCATCAGGGCCACCCCGATCAAAAGGTTGGCAAGCGTCGCGCCGATGAAGGCACGGCTGCGAAGCAGGCTCGACGGAATCAAGGGCTCGAGGCGGGTGGCCTGGCGCCGGGCGTACAGGCCCAGCACGGCCAGGCTGAGGACGCCGAGCGGGACGAAGAGGCCATTGGTGGCGCGAGTGTTGGGATCGTCCGGGTAGAGCGCGAGCACGAGCAGCCCGAGGCCCAAGCCGAGCAGTGCCGCGCCGACCCAGTCCAGCGATGAGGCCGTAGATGCATCGAGCCTGCTCTGGCGGCGGCTGCCGAGGAGCAGGCCGGCGGCACACAGCGCGGCCAGGGGAAGGTTCAACCAGAACACGAAACGCCAGCCGCCCAACGATGCCGCCGCGGCCGCGAGGGTGGCTCCGTACAAGGGGCCGAAGACGCTGCCCGCCTCCTGCATCGCGGCCACGGACCCCAACGCGGCGGTGCGGCCATCGTTGCGATAGAGGTCGGCTGCAAGGGCGAGCGAGAGCGGGACCAGGCCGCCGCCGCCCAACCCCTGCAGAAAGCGGCCGGCGACCAGCCAGGGCAGGCCGGCGAACGTCCACAAGCCTGCGGTGGCTGTGATAGCGGAGCCGAGGGCGAACGCCAACATGCAAAAGGCGTAGACAGGCGCTCGGCCGCGCACATCGGAGTAAGCGCCGAGCAGAGGCATGGCGACGACATAGCCGCCGAGGAAGCCGGTGACGATCGGCGTCGCCTGCTCGAAACGGTCGATGGTGAGGCCGACATCGGCGACCATGGCCGGCAGCAGGGTGACGACGACGTAGGCGTCGAGGGCGGTGATGAATAGGCCGGCTCCAGCTATGAGCAGGAGCAGGGGTCGCGTTGTCGCCGGCTCGGTGTCAGTAATCGTGGGTGCCGCCGGTGCCGATTTTGAGCCCGGACCCACCCCTGGCGGGCCCTCCCTGAGTGTTTCCGGTTCCTCCCCCGACCGGCGCTCCTCGCGCCAGTCTGGGCAAATCGAAAAAGCCGGTCAACCCTGCTTGTTAAGAGAGCGTTGGCGTCGCGATCACGACGCTGCCGTTGAAGCCGCTCAGGTCGACCTCCACCGAGCTCGTCGTGCCGTTGTCGCCGAACGGACCCGACAGCACCGCCCTGCGGATCAGGTGGTCCGCGCCCCCGATCCAGATCACCGCGCCCACGTCGCCCGAGGAGCTCAGCTGCGGCAGCATGCTGTGGACCTGGTCAGCGGTGTATGTGGCCGACACCTTGTGAGAGTCAACCCCATCCACCTGCTCGGCGCCGAGATACTTCGGGCTGCGGCCCGCCGGGATGACCGCGGGCAGGCCCTTGCCGGCGTCGAAAAGCTTGGCGAGGTCTGGGATGTCGGCGGCGTCCACGCCGGTCAGCTCGTTGTAGCCCGAGAAGGGCAAGTGCAGATAGACGTGACCACCCGAGATGATCACCTCGAGGGCGATCTGCACATCCTGCTGGCGGACCGTATAGGTGGTGTCGCTGTCGGCGGGCAGCCTCAGCGCTGCCTTCGCCGTCATCAGCTGGAAGCCACGAAAGCTGACAGCGCCTTTGGTGAATTTGAGGCTGGCGTTCACCGACTTCAGCTTCGCCATCGCGGCGCCGCCGTCGCGCAGCGCCTGGGCGGCATCCTCAGCCTGGAGCCCTCCGCAACCCGTGATGACGGCCACGAGCACCAGACCGGCGGCAAACGACGCGAGCCTGGACTTCACCTCACAAGTATCAGCCCCGCATCCGGGCTGTTTGTGACGCCCGCGCCTCAGTCGGAGCGGTCAGGATCGGCCCTCACGATCAGGCGGATTGGCCGGTCGTAGAAGAGATAGTCCCACGCCCAGTTGATCAGGACGAGCACGCGGCTGCGAAAGCTGACCACGTTGACCAGGTGCACGGTCAGCCACATGACCCAACCTGGAAACCCTGACAGTCGGACGCGCCCCAGCTGGGCCACCGCCGAGTTGCGGCCGATCGTCGCCATCGTGCCGGGGTCTCTGTACAGGAATGCGGTCGCCCCACCGTTCGCGGCCATGTCCTTGATGGTGGCCGCCACGCGCCTCCCCTCCTGCATGGCGACAGGGATCAGCATCGGCAGCGGCTGCCCCGCGACGACGGCGCCCGCAAGGTCGCCGATGACGAATACAACCGGATGGCCGGGCAGCTGCAGCGTGTCGTCCACGGGCACTCGGGCCTGGCGCATGAGCTTGACGCCGAGCACGGTGCCCAGCTCCGAAGCGCGCACCCCGGCGGTCCAAACGATCGTGCCGGCCGGAACCACGTCCCCGTTTGCGAGGCTGATCGAGTCTTCCGTGACCTGCGCAACCTTGGCGTTCAACATCACCTCCACGCCCTTCTTCTCGAGCGATCGCCGCGCCGCCTCGCGCAGCGCAGGGTCGAAGGTCCCCAGCAGCCAGCCGCCGGCCTCGAGCAGGATCACGCGCACTTCACTGAGGTCGAGCTTCGGATAGTCCTTCTTGAGCACATGTCGGATGAGCTCCGACAGCGCGCCAGCCATCTCCACGCCTGTCGGCCCACCGCCGACGATTGCGAAGGTGAGCATCATTCGGCGCCGCTCGGAATCGGTGATCCACTGTGTGGCCTCCACACGAGCGAGCACGCGGTTGCGTAGGGCGAGCCCTTCGCCGAGCTCCTTCAGCCCGAACGCGTGCAGGGCCAGCGAGGCATTGCCGAAATAGTCGCTCTGACTTCCGGTGGCGAGCACGAGATAGTCGTACGCGACCTGCCCGCGGTCGGTGTCGAGGATTCGACGGTGCAGATCGACGCCGGTGACCTCAGCCTGCCGGAACTCGACGTTGCCCAACGGCCGCACCAGCTCGCGCACCGGGCGTGCGACCTCGCCGGGATCCAGCAGCGCCGACGCCACCTGGTACAGCAGCGGCGTGAAGAGGTGGTAGTTGTTGCGGTCGACGAGCAGGACGTCGACCGAAGCGTGCTTCAGCCCGCGCGCGCAGGTGAGTCCGGCGAACCCCGCGCCCGCGATCACCACCCGCGGGCGGCTCACTTCTTCTGCGCTTGTTTACCCTGCGGCGGGTATCGCCGTCCTCCGCCATGGCGGCGGTTGGCCATCTTTTCCAGCGCCCCGGCTCCGCCCGTCGCCTCCACCAGCGAGCGAGGGAGCTTCTGCTTCTTCTTGATCACGGGCTCGAACAGGTCGCCCAGCTTGGCGACACGCTGCAGAACCTGGTCCGAATCGAAAACCAGCTTCGACGGGTCCTTGGTCTTGAGGCACTTTTCGACTTCGTCCCAGGTCACTGGAGTCGAAACGGTCGGCCGCGAGCGCGCCCGCAGCGAGTAGACGTTGACGGTCGTTTTGTACTGGTCGTTCTGGCTCCAGTCGATGAGCACGCGTCCCGTCCGAAGCTCTTTCAGCTGCTTGTGCACGACCAGGTCGGCATGCTTCTCCTCGAACAGCTGCGCAAGGCCCTTCGACACCACCTTGGTCTCCTCATACGTGACCGCGGTGTTGAGCGGCACGTAGAGCTGGAGCCCTTTGGAACCGGATGTCTTGGCGCAGCAATCCAGGCCGTGCTCCGCGAACACGTCGCGCAGCATCAACCCGACGCGGCAGCACTCGACGATGGTCGCCGGCGGTCCGGGATCGAGGTCGAACACCATAGTTCGCGGCTCGGGCAGCTTGCTAGCGCGGGACAGCGATGTGTGGAATTCGAGCGTTGCTATTTGAGCCAGCCACACCAGCGTCGGGAGGTCCTGGCACAGGCAGTAATACATGTCGCGGTTGTTGCCCCCGCTCCACACGGTTGCCGTCTCGACCCACGGCGGCCGGTGCTTGGGGCAGTTCTTCTCGTAGAAGAACTCGGCGTCGACGCCGTTGGGATAGCGCTTGAGCGTCAGCGGGTGGTCGCGCGTGTGCGGCAGGATCGCGGGCGCGATTCGCGTGTAGTAGTCGATGACCTGCCCTTTCGTGAAGCCGACCTCCGGGTACAGCACCTTCTCGAGGTTAGTGAGCTTCAGGGTGCGGCCCTCGATGACGACCTCGACCGCCGTTTCTTTAGCCAAGCTCGCGCACGACCTCCTCCGGGACCTTGTCGGTGCGAAGGCCCTTGAACACCGGCGCGCGAAGCTGGCCGCCCCTCGTCCACTCCACGAACTCGAACTCGCCGACCAGCCTCGGCTCGATGAAGTGCGCGCCTTTCGGGGGCTTCCCGCGGTCGAATGGGCTGGTCTTGTGCTCCAGGGGCTTCATGAGCTCGAGGAGCTTTTCGAGCATCGCGTCCGAGAAGCCGGTGCCGACCTTGCCCGCATAGACGAATTCACCATTGTCGTAGTAGCCGACCAGCAGCGCGCCGGGCAGGCCGCGGCGCTTGCCTTCGCCCTCCAGCCAGCCCGCGATCACCAGCTCCTGGCCCATGTGGTTTTTGACCTTGACCCACTGGCCGCTGCGCCGCCCTGGCTCGTAGGGCGAGTCGAGCTTCTTGCCCATGATGCCCTCGAGCCCCGCCTTTCGGCTCGCCTCGAGCATGGCCGCGCCGCCTCCTTTCTCATAAGGCGGCGTCTGCCATGAGGGGCCCTTCAGCTTCAAGGCTTCGAGGCGCTTTCGCCGATCGGTGTATGCCAGCTTCAGCAGTGAGTGCCCGTCAAGCCACATCACGTCGAACAGCATGTAAGTGACCGGCACCTCTTTCATCTTGCGGCGGATCTCCGTCTCCGACGTGAGACCCATGCGCTGCTGGATCTCCTCGAAGCTGGGGCGGCCCTTGGCATCCAGGGCGACGATCTCACCGTCGAGTATCACCTCTGTGGCTCCGAGAGCGCGTCCCATGGCATGGATCTCCGGATACCGCGGGGTGATCGTCTCGCCGCGGCGGCTGAACAGCTTCACGGTTCCACCTTCGACGTAAGCCTGGGCGCGGATGCCGTCCCATTTGAACTCGAAGCCCCATGCGGCGTCCGGGGTCGGCGGCTTGGCGGCAAGCTTGGCGAACATGGGCTCGATGCGCGCCGGCATCGGCTCGCGCCCGGGATCCTGCGGCGGATCCATGCGGTGGATCATCCAGTTCTTGCCATCGGTCTGAAACAGCACGTAGCGGCCCTCGACGCTCTTGCCGTGCAGCGTGACCATCACCTCGCGGTCTGACCACTTGTGCGTCTCATACGTGCCGCTGTCCCAGATCTTCACCGTGCCCCCGCCGTACTCGCCCTGCGGGATCTCGCCGGCGAAGTCGATGTAGTCGAGCGGGTGATCCTCCACATGGACGGCGAGGTGGTTCTTCTTGGGATCGAGCGGGATGCCCTTTGGCACGGCCCACGAGACGAGGACGCCGTCCTTCTCGAGCCGGAAGTCCCAGTGCAGGCGGCGCGCGTGGTGCTCCTGCACCACGAACCGCGGCGCTTTGGTGGCCTTGCGGGGCACCTTGGCGCCGGGCTCGGGCGTCTTCTTGAAATCTCTCTTGGCTTCGTACTCGGCGAGCTTTTTCGCCACAGGAGAAGGTTAGGCCACGGCCGCTTCTTCCTCATGGACGGCGATCGCGACGGGCTTGCGCGCCCGGGCGAACGCGGCGGCGAATGCAGCCGCCACGAGCACCGCGATCGGCAGCACCAGGGTTGGGTGCATCGCATCGACGAATGCCTGGGTGAAGACGTAGTGGGCGACCGCCTGCACCCGCTCCGGCAGCTGCAGGCTCGTGCCCGACTGGCCGGCGCCGACCTCAAAACCGCTGTGCGCCGCGCTGCTGAAGCCCTTGACGAAGGGAGCCCTGTATTCGGACGGCAGCTGCCCGGCGGCGGCTACAGCGTGGTCGTGCAGCGAGAGGGCAAGACGGTTTTGAAGGTAGGCGCCGACGATGGCGCTCGCAAGTACCCCACCCAGCTCCTGGATGGTGTTGACCACCCCGGACGCGACGCCGCCCAGGTGGGCGGGCAGGTCGCGTGTGGCGATGCTGAACACCGGCGTCCAGATGAAGCCCATGCCGAGACCGCTGACGATGAGCCCCGGCGTGAAGGCCCACCGGCCGGAGTCCGCGTGCGCCGCCCAATCGATGTATCCCGAGCCTGCAGCCAGCATGAGCAGGCCGGGAACCAGGAGGTACTTGCCGTTGATCTTCTGGCTCAGGCCGCCGGCGAGCCCGGACGAGAAGAACATCGCGACAGGCTGAATGGCCAGGGTCACTCCGGCGTCGATGGCGGAAAGACCGAGCACTGACTGCATGTAGATGGTGAGCGGGAGGTAGAGGCCGAGGATCGCGAACCCCATCGCGGCCATCACGACCGTCATCAGCGTGAAGTTGCGATCTCGAAAGACCTCGAACGGGAGCAGCGGCTCGAATTCTTGAATGTGCGCGGTGCGCGCGCTTGGCTGGCGTCGCGCTTGGTAGTAGAGGAACAGCGCAAGCGTCAGCACACCGGCGCCGATGACCTCCGGGATCGTGATGAAGCCGGTGACGGTGCCCCAGTCGTAGCGCTGGGCTTCGATCAATCCGTAGATCACGCCGAGCAGACCCGCGGTGGCTAGGCCGACGCCGAGAAGGTCGAGCCGGTGGCGCCGGCCCGGTCGCAGGTCGGGGATGACCAGCATCGCAAGAGCGAACGTGAGAATGCCGATCGGGAGGTTGACCATGAAGATCGAGCGCCAGCCGAAGTGGGTGACAAGAAAGCCGCCCACAGTCGGGCCGGCGATCACGGCGAGCCCGGCCATCACGCCGTAGATGGCGAAGACCCCGCCGCGCTTTTCGACAGGGAAGAGGGACAGCATCAAGGGCATGCCCTGGGGCGCAAGGACGGCCGCGCCCAGTCCCTGCAGCGAGCGCGAGAGGATGAGCTGCGTCGGGTCCTGCGCCAGTGCGCTGATCACCGAGGCCGCCGTGAAGATGACGGTGCCTGCGGCAAAGAGGTTGCGAGGACCGTAGATGTCGCCGAGCCTGGCTGACGTGATCAGAAGGACGGCGTACAGAAGGCTGTAGGCGTTGAGGACCCACAGCACCTGGTCAAGGCTCGCGTGCAGCCCGTCGAGGATCGAGGGGATGGCGATGTTGACGATGGTCAGGTCCAGCAGGGTCATGAACAGGCCCAGGGCGAGCACGCCCAGGGCGGCCATCGGGTGGTTGCGAATGTTGGTCACTTGCCCTTCTCCCTCTTGAGGCGCACCTCGAGGCCGATCCCCGCGGTCGTGATCTCGCATGTCTGGAAAGGACTCTCCGCAACGAGAAGCTCGAACTGAAGAGGGGAGTACGCGCGGTTGCGAAGCCTCTCGAGCGTCGCCTTCGTCACGAACGAGCCCAGCCGGCCGAGGTTCATGCCCGCGACCTCGCCTTCGATGTCGGCATGCGTGGCATCGCGGCTCATGTCCTGGATGACGGCCGTGCCGCCGGTCCGAAGGACCCGATGAATCTCGGCGAGCGCGGTACGCGGCAGCGTGAAGTTCTTGAACGCGGCCTGGCAGACGATCAGGTCGAACGACTCCGCGTCGAACGGTATCTTCGCCACGTCACCATTCCGAAAGTCGACCCTTACGCCGGCCCTCTGCGCGTTCTCGCTCCCGATGTCCACGAATGTGCGGCTGATGTCCAGTGCGGTCACGTCTAAGCGCCGAAGACGCGCCATCTCGATGGACAGGTATCCGGGCCCGGGAGCGACCTCGAGCACCTTGGCCCCGTCGGGCAGCCCGGCGGTGAGCTGTGCAGCCTGCTTTCGATAAGCCTCGAGCTGGCTTTGCGAGCCGCGCACCCGTGCGTACCAGCGGGCGATGGGTCCTTCCATCTCGGGACCCTTGAGCCGCCATCTCCGCGTTTCCATCGTCTGCATCTCGTGCTCCTTCTCGGAATCTAACGCTGTTAGGGGGGTGAATGCATACAATACCCCTAACGCTGTTAGCTATGCAAGTGCCACTACGGCGAATAGAGGAGAATCGGCGAAATTGAGCCCTGGGGAAGAGAAGAAGGGCGGTCTGACTCGAGAGCGGCTGGTGGCGGCGGCCCTCGACCTGATCAACCGGGAGGGCCTGGAAGCCCTCTCGATGCGGGCGCTGGCGGACGGGCTCGAGGTAAAGGCCGCCTCCCTCTATTGGCACGTGCGGGACCGGCGGGAGCTGATCGAGTTGCTCGCGGAGTCGATCCTGGAGACGGTGCCCGCTGCGGGGTCCGGCGCCGGCTGGCGCCAGGCCGTGCAGGACGCAGGCGCCGCCCTGCGCGAGCGGGTCTCACATCAAAAGGACGGGGACCGGATCTTGCTGGAGGTGCCGGACGCCCTCGAGCGCAGCGAGACGTTCGCGGCGCTGAAGCGGGCGTTTCAGGGTGGCGGCCTGCAGCCGGCGGAGGCTGCGGAGGTAGCCCTGCTCGTCATGGTTTACGTGATCACGGGTCGGAGCCCGGTTGAGCGCCCGGTCGCAACGGCAGGCTCGGTCGCATCGATCGCGGTCGACTCGGGCTCCCGTGGGGTCTTGCTCCGCGCCGGCGCCGACATGGAGACGCTGGTCAGAGCCGTGCACGACCGAACCACCGCCGCGCCGGCCGTCGTTCGAGGCGACACGGTCGTGATTCGCCGCCTGAGAGGAGTTGGGCTGGGAGAGATCGAGCTCAATCCACGCCACCCTTGGCGGTTTCAGATTCAGGGCGCGACCTGGAACACAAGGCTTGACGTAGGCGCGCTGGACGTCCGCGAGATCAAGCTCGACAGCGGCGCGACCAAAGTGGAGTGCTTTCTTCCCGAGCCTCGTGGCGTGGTGCCGATCACTCTATCGAGCGGGGTCGTGGGAGTCACGCTGCACCGGCCGCCGGGTGTGGCGGTGGTCGCGGACATCAGCACCGGCGCACTGCGCTTGAAGCTCGATGAGTTCGCGACCAAGGCCACGGTGTCCGACCTGCGCTGGGAGAGCGAGGGTGCCTCGAGATCGCCGGGTCGGTATCAGCTGCGCATCAACAGCGGTGTCGTGCAGGTGACGCTGGACTCGAACGCAAGCAAGGTCGAGCCAGCGATGGTCGGTGCTGGTGACGAACGCGAATCAACCGGCGCGCCGGCGTCAGCGATCGACATCCTGCTCGATGGTGTGGAGAGCCGGATCCATCGCGCGAAACGCGGTTAACAGGCTGAGTTCCTAAGCGCCCCGGTCGTTCGTAGTCTGCAGCGAAAACGCTGGAGGCTCACATGTCCTTTCTCGCCGCTGATCCGAACATCACGCCGATCACCGACCTGATCACGACCTGGATACACATCGGCCAGGCGCTGGTCGGCTCCATCGGCGCCTTGGCTTTCATCTTTGCGTTTCTTTGGAAAATTACCGCCGCGGAATCCAAGTCGGCGCTGGCCGCCAAGCAGTGGATCCAGCGCATCGTCGTCGGCACCATCGGAGTCGAGGTCGCCGGCTCGCTCGTCGACATCCTCACCAAGTCGGTGCCGGCGACCCACTGATGGATCCGGGGCGGGTGCTGGGTGAACTCCAGAACCTCATCGTCCAGCTCACCGGGATCGCGAACTTTCTGTTTCCGTTCGCACATCCGAATCTCATCGTCAAGACTCTGCTCGACGACAGTCTTGGCTTGCTGCTCAAGGCGTGGTTCGGCTTCATCCTGCACACCACCGATTTCGAGACGGGTCGCGATTTCACTTCCAACGCGACCATCCAGACCTTCGAGCCAAAGGTTCAGCTGGTCGCCAACGCTGCGCTCACCCTCGTCACGATCTGGGCCTCGTACCGAATCATGTGGGGCCACGGACTGCGCAGCCAGTTCACGGCGCGCATCATGCTGCCGCGGCTGCTCCTGTCCGCGGCGCTCATCAACTTCGCGCTCCCGCTCATCCAGGCGGTCGTGCAGGCCAGCAACGCTGCCTGCGATGCGATCCAGAGTTTGGGCGTGCTTCCCGACTGGCAGAACTGGCTCCACAACCTGCAGCTGGACCCGTCCGCGAGCGTGCTGCAGATCATTTCGACCGCCGTGCTGATCGTCGGTTACGACGTGCTCGGCATCGCCTACCTGATCCGCTACACGATCCTCATCGTCCTCGCCATCACGGCGCCTCTCGCCGCCCTCCTCTTCACTCTTCCGGAGACCCATCACATCGGCAAGCAGTGGAGCTCGCTGTTCATGACGAACCTGCTGATGCAGCCGATGCAGCTGTTCGTGCTGGCGATCGGGTTTGCGCTCGAGCGGAACGGCTACACACCGGTCCACCACCTCTTCGCGCTGGCGTCCCTGCTCGTCGTGTTCAAAGTTCCGGGTGCGATGGGTGGCGCCGAGAAGGTGGCGCACAAGCTGGAATCGGCACTCAAATCGGGCTTCAAGGCAGTCGAGCACGCGGTCGAGCGCGCGTGATGCTGCGAATCGCGGCGGTGGGCGTTGCGGCTGCTCTCATCTGGACTGTGGCTGCGTCGCGGGTGGCGAACAGTCAGCGGCTGCCGTTGGCGTCGATCGTGCCCGGCGCCGTCGAGACGCTGCCGTTCGGCTGCACGTCGCTCGCACTCGAGCCCTTCGATCCGCTGTGTCCTGGAATGCACATCCATACCGGTATCGACCTTGCGGCGCCGGCCGGCACGCCGGTGCATGCGGCGGCCGCGGGCCTTGCCTTCGCGGGCTTCGATCCAACCGGGGCCGGGATCTATGTCGCCGTGAGCGTAGGGCCGCATGTGCGGTTGCTCTACTGCCACCTCTGGCGCGTGCACGTGGTGGCGGGTGACTCGGTGACGCCGGGTGAGGTCATCGGAGAGGTGGGCGCGACCGGAATTGCGACCGGCGCCCACCTGCATTTCGAGGTGCAGGTCGACGGCCTCGCGGTCGACCCGCAGGTGTGGCTTGGGTCTTAACAACCGGCGTTGGCGGCAGCGTCGCTCATTCCTACGCTGGTCTAGAAATTTTCAGGAGGTTTCGGAATGATCAACAAGGTGATACTCGTCGGCAACCTGACAGCGGACCCGGATGTCCGCGCCACGCCAAAGGGCGTTTACGTCGCCAACGTGAGGATGGCGACGAACACATATATGGGGAAGGACGAGTCGGGCAATACAAAGCAGGCGACAGAGTTCCACCACCTCGTGCTGTTCGGCAGGCTGGCGGAGATTGCGGGCGAATACCTCCGGAAGGGCCGCCTCCTCTATGCCGAGGGCCGGCTGCAGACCAGCTCATGGGATGACGCCGCCAGCGGACTCAAGAAATACCGGACCGAGGTGATCGTGGACACCATGCAGATGCTTGGCGGCAAGCCGCATGAGGCAGCTGCCGCCTAGCTGCCCACAACGAGGGAGAGCACCAGCAGTGCCTGGCCGAGCTGGTACATGACGATGTTCACCGGCTGTCCCCAGCGCACCGGCTTGACGAAGCGGTACCAGGCGAAGATCACATCGGAGTAGAAGAAGAGCAAGCCGCCCGCGGCCGCGACGAGGTTGCCGCTGGCGGTCGCGCTCACCGTCATCACGGAGATGACGACGGCGTAAGCGATCACCGGGTTGCGCAGCCTGGCGCGGCTCGTGCCTTGCAGGGCGCCGAGGACTCGGTGCAGAAACAGGCTCGCGGTCGCGATCACGATTGCGAGGCCGGCCAGCAGGCCCAGGGCGCTGAAGCCGGCGAACCGAAAGCCGGCCGCGTAGGCGAGGTGCCCAGCGAGAAACGCCACGATGCCCGGCAGCAGGTAAGTGTCGGGCAGCATCAGGAAAACGTCACCGGCGAGGCCGAGGGCGAGGGCGATCACGAACAGGGCGCGCTCGCCCTGGCCGGCCGGGTGGAGGAGGAGTGCCGCCACGATCAGAAAAACCATCACCGCCGGCTTGGTCGCGTACTCGAGGCGCTTGTCGTGGCGGAGGATCGATGCCAGGTCGCCTGCGGAGGCCAGGGCGGCCAGCCCGAACGCGCCCCAGGCGAGCGGGTTCATGTCGTGAGTATCATCGCCGCCTTGCGCGCTGGGGTACCTGGGCGTAATGATGTAATCGGTGAGCGACGAAATCAATGCCTGGTTCGTGAGCCGCGTGCCCAAGGCCTGGTTCGCGGGACCGCCCGAGGTGAGCTCCGACAGCGAGGAGATCCTCGTCATCGGCGACCTGCCCGACGTCGAGCTTGCCGCCGGCACCTCGAGCGAGGCGCGCGAGGCGGCCCGTGTGGCCCGGATCGACCGGTTCCGAGAGGAAACCCGCGACGAGCGGGTCAAGATCGCCCGCGACGCCGAGCGACGGTTCCGGCGGAAGGTCGCCTGGGGTGCCCGCTGCGGTGAGGAGACCAGGATCTTCACGACGCTCAGCCTCCCGGTCATGACCCGCTTGAGGATGCCCGAGCGGGCGGTGCTCGACACCCTGGTCGCGGGGGGGGTTGCACGCAGCCGGAGCGACGCCCTGGCGTGGTGCGTCCGGCTGGTCGGGATGCACCAGTCGGACTGGCTCAAGGGCCTGCGTGCCGCCCTGGTCAAGGTCGACGAGGTCCGCAGCAAAGGCCCCCTGAACTAGAAACCACCCACGCTCGAGCGCAATTACGGGGCTGGACCGGCGTCGGGACGGTTGATACTGTGCGCGACTTGGGTGCCAGGAACGGCCATCAACACGTTGTGATCATCGGCGCCGGACCGGCCGGGCTGACCGCCGCTTACGAGCTGATGAAGCACGACGTCCCGACCACCGTGATCGAGAAGGACCCGACCTACGTGGGTGGGCTGGCTCGCACCGTCGAGCACAAGGGCTACCGGTTCGACATCGGGGGCCACCGCTTCTTCTCCAAGAACCAGGAGGTCGAAGACCTCTGGACCGAGATCCTCGGCCCGGAGATGCTGACCCGCGACCGCCTCTCGCGCATCTACTACCGGGGACGCTATTTCGCGTATCCGCTCAAGGCGGCCAACGCCCTCTGGAACCTCGGACCCGTGGAGACCGTCCGATGCATGGCCAGCTACGCGAAGGCGCGGGTCACGCCAGTCAAGGATCCACGCAGCTTCGAGGACTGGGTCCGAAACCAGTTCGGCTGGCGCCTGTTCAACATCTTCTTCAAGACCTACACGGAAAAGGTGTGGGGGATCAGCACCAAAGAGCTGTCGGCAGACTGGGCCGCACAGCGGATCAAGAGCCTTGACATGTGGCTCGTCTTGAAGAGCGCGCTGCTCCCGCACCGCAAGCCGGCCAATCGAGGCGATCTGGTCACCACGTTGATCGACACCTTCCGGTATCCGAGGCTGGGCCCTGGGCAAATGTGGGAGCGGGTGGCCGAGATGCGTCGCGCCAAAGGCCAGCCGGTGCTGATGGGCCGGACGGTCGAGCGCATCAAGCACGACCGCGGTCGGGTCACATCGGTGGTCACAAAGACGGCGGCAGGCGAGGTAGAGGAGCAGAAGGGCAGCGACTTCGTCTCGAGCATGCCCATCCGCGAGCTTGTCTCGCGCCTCGAACCCGCTGCGCCCGACAGCGTGCGCCGGGCCGCCGACAGTCTTAGCTATCGCGACTTCATCAGCGTCGCTGTGATGATCGACCGCGCGGACGTTTTCCCCGACAACTGGATCTACATCCACGATCCCAGCGTCAAGGTCGGCCGCATCCAGAACTTCAAGAACTGGAGCCCTGACATGGTCCCCGACCAGAGCAAGACGTGTCTAGGCCTCGAGTATTTCTGCTTCGAGGGCGACGGGCTGTGGACGTCCACCGACGAGGCACTCATCGGGCGCGCGCGGAACGAGCTGGCGCAGCTCGGCATCTGCACCCCCGAGCAGGTCTTCGACGGCGTCGTGGTGAGGCAGCGCAAGGCCTATCCCGTTTACGACGACGTTTACCAGGCGAAGGTGGATGTCATTCGTGACTACATCAGTGCGCACCTGACCAACCTTCAGCTGGCCGGGCGCAACGGCATGCACAAGTACAACAACCAGGACCACTCGATGATGACCGCGCTCCTGGTGGCGCGGAACATCGTGTCAGGCGGCGGTTACGACCCGTGGAAGGTGAACGCCGATGCGGTTTACCACGAAGATATCCGGGTCGGCGACAGGGACGGGACGGGACGCCAGGTGCCGGATCGAATTGCCGCCGGAGCGGCTCCCAAGCGTTAGGTCGCCTTCTTCGGGCGCGCGAAGTTGGCCGCCACCAGGCTGGCGACGGCCAGGACGATGAAAAGGATTGCGTGGGTCGTGTGGTGCGCCGCGTGGGAATCCGACACGAGGATCTGCAGCACGCCCTCGTAGTAAAGCCCGGCGATGACGACGAATACGACCGCCAGGATCACCAGGCCGATCGCGAGCGAGCTGGATTTCACCACAGGCTGAAATGTAACAAAGCCAGGCTGGCGAGGCCGGCGGCGATGCAGTACCAGCCGTATGGGTCGAGCCTGCCGGAGCGGAAGTACCTCAGCAGAAATCGCGCGCTTCCGTAGGCCGCGAGACCCGAAAGCAGCGCCGCGGCAACGTACTCAGCGAGCGGCACGCCGGTCGAGAAGAGCCGAGGCACCTCGAGGATGCCGGCGCCCAGGATCGTTGGCGTCGCCAGGAGGAACGAAAAACGGGCAGCTTCCTCGTGCCTGAGCCCGGCGAGCAGGCCGCCGCCGATGGTGACCCCCGAGCGCGAGATTCCCGGCAGAAACGCCAGCGCCTGGCAGGCGCCGATCACGGCTGCGGCGAAGAAGCTGATCCGCTCAGCTTGCGCGAAGCTCTGCTCCTGCTCCTCGCGAGGCTTCGTGTCGAGCGCCGCCCGATGCTCCGCGCGCCGCCGCAGCTGCTCGAACGCGAACAACAGGACGCCGTTGACGACCAGGAACCCCGCGGCGACGTATGGGCTGGCGAAGAGAGACTTGATTCGGCTCTCGAGGAAGACCCCCAGGATCGCGGCCGGGATCGTCCCGGTCAGCAGCAGCATGGCGAGCCGCTCGGCCGGCGTGGTGATGCTCCCGCGCAGCGCCGCGGTGAAGAAGCCGCGAATTATCTCCACCCACTGAGCGCGGTAGAGGACGAGCAGAGCGCCGGCCGTGCCGAGGTGAAGCAGCACCAGAAACGGCACGAACGTCGGGTCCGACTGCTTGAAGCTCCAGTGCAGCAAGCTGGGAATGATCACCGAGTGTCCGAGCGATGAAACCGGGAACAGCTCCGTGGCGCCCTGCAGCAGGCCCATGAAGAGCGCCTGCGCGAGATTCACTTACAGGTTCACTTGGGGGCGAGCTTTTCTATCGCTTGAGCCAGGAGTTGGCGGGAATCTTCGAACTCTCGGTGGACGGCCTGATCCTCAGCCCGCTCGAGGATCGGGACGACCTCCTCCCAGCGCTCGAGGTCGCGCTCTTGAAGAGCCGCCCGTACCTGCCCGATGGTCTGCGTCGCGAACAGGAGGCCGCCACCAGGGTTGTCGAGTATCTCGCGGGCCAGGTCGAGCTGGCGTCGGGCCCACGGGATCAGCTCATCCCCGGGATGCGTCTCCAGCTTCTTCGGGCGCAGGACTTCCATCGTTGGAAAACTATTGTCGGGCAAGCGCGGAAAGCGACTCGCCGGTCAGGCGGTAAACCGTCCAGTCGGAGTTTGGTCGCGCACCCAGCCGTTCGTAGAAGCCGATGGCGTCCTGGTTCCAGTCCAGCACCGCCCACTCGAGGCGTCCGCAACCGCGCTCGACGGCCAGGCGCGCGAGCCTCGCCAGGAGCAGCCGGCCGATCCCCTTGCTTCGATGCTCTGGGAGGACGAACAAGTCCTCTAGATAGATGCCAGGCCGCCCGAGGAAGGTCGAGAAGTTGTGAAAGAACAGAGCAAAGCCCACGGTGTGGCCCTCATCCTCGGCCAGGAGCACCTCCGCGTAAGGCCGCTCGCCGAACAGGCCGGCGGCGAGCAGCTCTTCCGTCATCACCAACTCGTGCTCCAGCTTCTCGTAGCGGGCAAGCCCGCGAATCAGCTCGGCGATGACCGGCACGTCGTGCCGTGTCGCGGGCCGAATGGTCACAGTCACTTCGGGCGGTCGCGCAGGCGATAGACGAACCGCATCGCGCCGTGCGTGTCCGAAAAGCTCGCGATCTTGTTGTCGACGAGCCCCGCGGCGAGCCCGGCGCCGATGAGATCGGTATCGCGGAGAGCGCTTCGCCCACCCTTCGGGCGCACCACCCAGACGGCGCCGTTGGGCTCGATCCACTCCTTCACCTCGTGCAGGCGTTTCAGGTCCGCGGGGTCCTGGGCGCCCATGAAGACGAGGTCGACCTTCGAGCGCGGCTTGCGGGTGACGACATCGGCGGTGCGGTTCTTGACCTGTTTCATGAACGCAGGGTCATCCAGATTGACGATCGCAACTTTCGAGCCGGGCTTCACGCCCAGCTTGTCGAGAAGCGGCCGCGTCGAGACGGCCTCAGGGCTCGCGCGCCTGGCTGCCATTGGCACCTCGAATCGCGTCGAACACGATGACCCCGACCAGCCACGCCGCGTAGGCGCCGGCGAGCGTCAGAACGATCACCGGCACATCGCTCGCGACCCGGCTGTCAAGCAAGAGGCCGAGACTGATGAACCCGGCCAGCACCACGGCGCCGGCAACCATCCCGATCACGGCCCCCGCCAGGTTCGTGGCTTTCAGACCTCGATCACCTGCAGGTCGGTCGCGGCGTCTTCGATCGTGCCGGAGTAGAGGTGGTTGAACATGAAGCGGGTCTTCGGATGTCGTCGCTTCAGGTCCGCTGCGGACTCCCAGCTCATGTGGCTGAACACGTCGCCCGGACCGGTGGCCTCCACGATGGCGACGTCGGCGCCTTCGACCAGGGCATCGAGAGGCGCGGTCGCCTCCGTGTCGCCGGAGTAGGCGAGCACGCGTCCGTTCACCTGGATGCGATAGCCGTTGCTGCCGCTGCTGCCGTGGTCGAGCCTGATCGTCTCGTACTTGTATCCCGCCGCGGTTCCCGTCGGCGTGGCGGTGTGGTAGGCGACCTTGAACTTGGGTCGCATGACGCGTTTCCAGTCAGGGCCCCAGCTCACGTCCCACAGCGCTTCGAGCCTTTCCTCGACGCCCTCTGGCCCGACGAATGTCAGCGGACGTTCATCGACGAACACGCGGTAAAGCACGAACGTCGGGAGACCCAGCGTGTGGTCGCCATGGAAATGCGTGAGGAACACCGCGTCGATGGCGCCCGGGTCGACGCCCACGCGCTGCATGTGAGGAAGCAGCGGCGCGCCTCCGTCGAGCAGCAGGCGGCCGTTCACGACAACCGCCCCGTTGTAGCGGTCGGTGGAAAAAGCTGCTCCCGTACCCAGGAAGGCGAGCTTTAGGCGATGGTCACCGTCGGGTCCAGGTACACGTCCTGGATTGCGTGCAGTAACTCGACTCCCTCCTTCATCGGGCGCTGGAACGACTTCCGTCCGGAGATCAACCCCGTGCCCCCCGCTCGCTTGTTGATGACCGCGGTGCGCACGGCGTCCTTGAGGTCGCTCGCGCCGTGGGACTCACCGCCGGAGTTGATAAGGCCTGAGCGGCCCATGAAGCAGTTGATCACCTGGTAACGACACAGGTCGATGGGATGGTCGGTCGCGAGCTTGTCGTACATGCCCGGCGCGGTCTTGCCGAACCCGATCACCTCGAACCCGCGGTTGGTGTCCGCGAGCTTCTGCTTGATGATGTCGGCCTCGATCGTCACACCGAGGTGGTTGGCCTGGCCGGTGAGGTCTGCGGCAGTCTCGTAGTTGACGCCATCCTTCTTGAAGGTGGAGTTGCGCACGTAGCACCACAGCACCGTGGCCATGCCCAGCTCGTGGGCGGCGTGGAACGCGACCGCGATCTCCTGAAGCTGGCGGTTGGACTCGGGAGAGCCGAAGTAGACGGTGGCGCCGAGCGCGACGGCGCCCATCTCCCACGCCTCCTTGACGGTGCCGAAGAGCACCTGGTCATATTTGGTCGGGTACGTCAGCAGCTCGTTGTGGTTTATCTTGCAGATGAACGGAATTCGATGCGCGTAGCGTCGGGCCACCGATCCGAGCACGCCAAAGGTGGACGCGACCGCGTTGCAGTTGCCTTCGATCGCCAGCTCGACGATCTTTTCGCCGTCGAAGTAGATCGGGTTGGGGGCAAACGAGGCGCCCGCCGTGTGCTCGATGCCCTGGTCGACCGGGAGGATCGAGAGGTACCCGGTGCGGGCGAGCCGGCCGTGGCCGAACAGAGTCTGCAGGCTGCGCAGCACCCGCGTCGGCCGGTCGCTGTCCTTCCAGACCCTGTCGACAAAATCCGGTCCCGGGAGGTGCAGCTGCGAAGCCGGCACCGTCCCGCATTTGTGGTTGAGGAGGTCCGACGCCTCGGCGCCCAGGATCTCCTCCAGCTTCAACGCCCCCTTGGTCACAGTAGCCATCAGTCCCTCTTACACATTTGGTTAGTGCGAATATCTCGTCGCGCATGTACCCCGGTTCACTTCCGTCACTCTATAGTGCACCGACATGACCGAGCGAGCTAGCGACCTCCTCGGCGAGCTCGCGGACAGGCTGTCCGCCGACTCCCGGGACAGCGGCCAGGTCGTGGCCGAATCGGTCCGGACGCTCGAGCCGGAGCTCCTCAGGATGCAGAAGGAAGGCGGGTCGATCGACGACCTGGTACGCACCTCGGTCGGCTTCCTGGAGATCTTGTTCCGCTCCCTCCGCGCCGACACGCGCGTGCCCTGGCAGCACTACTACAACCTGGCGCGGGTGGCGTCCCGCCGGTACGCCGAGAAGGGCATCCCGCTGGAATCGGTCATGGAGGGGCTCGCCGTGTTCCGCCGCTCGGTCATGGCTCGGGTCACAGAAGAGGTGGCGGGCCACGACTATGCCGACGAGGTGCTCCTGCTGGCCCAGAGCCGGCTCGGCGACGTCGTCGAACACCTGAACTCGAGCTTCATCCGTGGCTATCTCGACTATACGGAGGCTCGTTTCGACGCCCGGCAGAGCGAGCTCAACGGTCTGTATCAGATCGCGAGCGCCCTGGGGCGCTCGCTCGACGTGACTGAGATCGCTGAAGTCGGCCTTCGGGAGACGTTGAAGGTCCTGCGCCTGCAGGCGGGCGCCGTCTGGACTCGGGAAGGCGCGCGGCTGATGCTCGCGAAGACGGTGGGCCTCCAGCCTGGAGAGGAGGAAGAATTCGAGTCTGGACGAGCCGGAGGGCGGGTGCGCGTGGTGGAGATCGCGTCCGGGCCGGCCGAGTCGCGCGTCGATCGCATCGCCGGCGAGTGGAGCGCGATCCGCGCAGAGCTCAGGACAAAAGGTGTCCTGCTCGGCGCGATGACGGTGGCGACCAGGCTGCCGAAGACCTTCGAGCCAAGCGACCTGGCGTTCGTCGCTGCGGTCGCCGACCAGATCGCGGTCGCCCTCGACCGCGCGCGGCAGCACACGAGGGAGGCGCGCACCGATTACCTCACCGGCCTTGCCAACCGGCCCGAGTTCGAGCGGGCGATCGATCGCGCGGTCGCCGCCTCGGAGCGCCACAAACGCCGCCTGGTGCTGATGATGATCGACCTCGACAACCTGAAGGAGATCAACGACCAGCACGGGCATCACATCGGCGACGAAGCCATCCGGGTGCTGGCGCACGAGTTGCAGCGCGCGGTGCGCGCCACCGACACATGCGGCCGGCTGGGCGGCGACGAGTTCGGTGTCGCGATGCCCGATGCCGACGAGCGTCATGCCAACGAAGTGGGCGGCCGCGTACGCGCCGCCCTCGACGAGGGAAAGGCGCCGGTTCCGGTGGAGTTCAGCATCGGCGTCGTCGCATGGCGGCCGGGGATGGATTGGCAGGCGATGTACCAGCTGGCCGACAAGGCTCTCTACGTGGACAAACGGCGCCGCCACGCTCATCGCAAGAAGACCGGCGCCGGCCGCGTGCAGGGCGTCCCTGGCTAGACCGGCCGCGCCGGACACGGGCGCCATCGAAGGCGACGTGCTGGACCCCGAGTTCTTCAACCGCGACACGGTCGTTGTCGCCCGTGACCTTCTGGGCAAGCTGCTGGTACGCGAGTTCGACGGTGTGCGCCTGCGGGGACGGCTCGTCGAGGTCGAGGCTTACCTTGGACCGGACGACCTGGCCGCGCATTCACGCGGCGGGCGGCGAACGCCTCGCACCGAGGTGATGTTCGGCGCTCCGGGGCATGCCTACGTCTATTTCACCTATGGCATGCACTGGTGCTTGAACTTCGTCACGCGCGAGGAAGGTGTTCCTCAGGCGGTGCTGGTCCGCGCGCTGGAGCCAGGCCCAGGCGTTGGGAGGTGTGGTGGTCCGGGGTTGGTGACGCGCGCATTGAGCATCGACCGCGCGCTGAACGGCGTCACTCTGCAGCCGCCCGGTCTCTATGTCATCGATGACGGTGCACCCAGGCGGCGGATCTTTGTCACGCCGAGGATCGGCGTCCAGGGCACCGGACGGTGGGAGAAGCGGCGTTTACGCTTCTGCTATGACTCCCCGCACCTCTCTCGAAAGCTAAGCAAGACTGCGCGTGGCGGCTAGGCCGGATTCATTCCGGCCGTCCCACAGCGTGCACCTTCCAAGCGCCTCCCAACGTTGCCCTGGAGAGGTGGCGGGTTCCGCGGGGGAGGACTCTGTCCTTCCCCGCGCCTTCTTCTGCTACGACTCCCCGCACCTCTCGCGGCGCCTGAAGAAGACGCGAGTGGAATTAAGGCCAATCACCCGCTGACGGTTCGGCCCGTTTGAGGTCCGCCCAGTCCGCGCGGACCGGAGCGAAAACGTCCGCCACAGTCGCGCCGTGCGGTCCGGCCGAGGCCTCGTGCGGAACATGGCTCGGGATCACATACGTGTCCCCCGCCTCGAGGACGCGCTTCTCAGACCCGATGCGGAATTCGATCGAACCTTTGATCACAAAGCCGAGCTGCTCGTTCTCGTGGTGGTGCTCGGGGAGAGACGCATTCGGCTCGAGGTCGACGACGGCCATGGTTATTCGGTCGCCCTGAACCGCTCTGGCTGTGATGCCATCACGAAGCAGGTACGGGCGAACGTCGCGCAGCGCCTCGAATGTTTTCATTCGACGACGCGGTCGATGATAGTCGCCGTCCCGAGCCCACCGCCGCAGCACATCGTCTCGAGGCCGTACCGGAGGTCGCGGCGCTCCAGCTCGTACAGGAGCCGGTTCATGAGGATCGCGCCTGAAGCGCCAAGCGGGTGCCCGACGCCGATAGCTCCACCGTTGACATTGGTCTTCTCGATGTCGGCGCCGGTCTCTTTCTGCCACGCGAGTACCACCGAGGCGAAGGCCTCATTGACCTCGAAGAGGTCGATGCTCTTCAGGTCCAGGCCCGCTCGCTTCAAGACCGCAGCGGTGCCTGGGATGGGACCCTCGAGCATCAACACAGGGTCGGTGCCGACGACCGCCTGGGCGCGGATGCGAGCCCGCGGCCGCAGCCCGAGCTCCTTCGCCTTCTCGAGCGACATCAGCAGGACGGCGGCGGCGCCGTCAGAGATCTGGCTCGAGTTGCCCGCGGTGATCGAGTGCTCGGGGTTGAACGCCGGCTGCAGGGCTGCGGCCGTCTCGTAGCTTGCGTTGGCGCGGATGCCCTCGTCCTTGATGAACAGCTGGGTATGGCCGTTGCCCTCGACCGGAACGTCGATGGGCATGATCTGCGATGTGAAGTAGCCCTTCTCGGTCGCCTCGTGCGCGAGCTTGTGGCTGCGGACGCCGAACTCGTCCATCGCGCGCCGCGAGATCCCGTACTTGCGGGCCATCAGCTCGGCCGAGATTCCCTGCGGCACGAGGTCGTACAGCTCCATCAGCTCCGGCGGAAACGGAGTCCCGGGCGACACGGCGTTGGATCCCATCGGCACCCTGCTCATCGATTCCACGCCGCCCGCGATGGTGATGTCGCAGACGCCCGACTGGATGAGGTTGGCGGCGAAGTGAAGTGCTTGCTGGCTGGAGCCGCACTGGCGGTCGACAGTGGTGGCGGGGGTGGTCACAGGGAGTCCGGCGGTGAGCCATGCGTTGCGCCCGATGTTGAGCGACTGCTCGCCGGCCTGGCTCACACAACCGAAGACGACGTCATCGACCTGACCTGGCTCGATGCCCGCACGTTGCACGATCTCTTTCAGCACCAGCGAGCCCAGCACCACTGGATGAATGTCCTTGAGCTTTCCGTTGCGACGTCCAATCGGCGTTCGCACGGCCTCGACGATCACAACTTCTCGCATGTCTAAGCGTCTCCTTACGGCCTTGGTGTGCCGATTCTACGACCGCCCCACTAACGTCTCATTGGATGTGGTGTCAAGCCCCCAAGCGGTTGCCTGGCTGTGAGATTTTTTTATTTGTTGACGCGCCCTTAGACCCCTGTTAACTTTCGCGACGCCCCAAGCGGCTGAGTACGGTAAACCTGAGGATACCGAACGTCGAGTAGGTGAAAGGTGCGGCGCAAGCCGTGGCTGGAAGCCGAAAAACGCATAGGGCACTTCAGGGTAAACAGGAAGGTCTCTTGGGGCATTACTTTTCCCCAGGGCATCCACAGCCCAATTCTCAATTCGGAAAGCCCATCTTGCGTGCTTCCGCGCACGCTTTGTCCACAGCCTCCGGGTCGAATCTTATACGCGCCCGCATAAGTTCCTTAACGCCCCGCGCGAGCTGCGATACCGGCATCGGATCCTCGTAACGAAGCCAGTGATACGCGAGCGGTTCCGACCACGGCTTACCCGCGGCTGCATACATCCCCCGGTGACCGTCGACGACGATGAGCTCGACCTGGCGAAGAAGGCTGGGGTCTCCTGAGGCGATTGGGGCGAAGTCCTGCCGGGACATCCACTCCAGGAGCGCCTGCAGCCTGGCTCCGGCTTCGGCCCCTACTTGAGGTCCTCCACAACCGAAGGGCCGGCGGCGAGCTCGAACACGCTCGCCTTCAGCGCACATATGAAAGGTAGGTTCCGGTACAGCTCGCGGTAGTCGAGCCCGTAGCCGACGACATAGTCGTTGGGGATCTGGAAGCCGACATATCGCACCGGCACCTGGACCAGCCGGCGGCCTGGGCGGTCCAGCAGGGTGACCACCTCGATCGATTCCGGGCCGCGCTCCCGCAGCTCGGACAGCACGTAGTCGAGGGTGAGGCCTGTGTTGACGATGTCTTCCACGAGCACGACGTGCCGTCCCTCGATCGGATAGTCGATGTCGCGCGCAATGCGCACGCGCTCGCGCGGCTGGGCGCCCGCGAACCGCCTGAGGTCGAGGTAGTCGATGACGAACGGGACCTTGATCTGGCGCGCGAGGTCGGCCAGGAAGAACGTGACTCCCTTGAGGACTCCGACGAGGACGATGGTTCGGCCGCGGTAGTCGCGTGAGATCTTTCGCGCCAGCGCGCGGACGCGCGTTTCGAGCTCGACCGGTGAGATGAGGATCTGTCCGATGTCCTCCTTGCGCAGGTGCTGGACCTCGAGGGCGCCGTAGCCGGCCTTGGCCAGGAGCTGCTGGTAGTCCTTGCGGTACAGGAGCCGGACATTGACGTCGGGATAGATCTCGCGGAGCATTCGCAGCTTGCGGTTCTTGGGTGTCACCAGCGACTGCTTCATCGTCGTCAGCTCGACATACAGGTCGTGCTCGGGCAGGTAGAAGTCGGGGGTGAACATCTCCGAGACCTTGGTGCCATCCCAGGCGATTGGGAACGACAGCGGCTCGTACACCCAGCGAATTCGGTAGTAGTCGAGAAAGCGCGCGAATTCCTGCTCTGAGGGATGAGCGAACTCGATCCTCGAGTGCGCCGGGCCCGATCGCCTGACAAGACGCGACCGCTGCCTGACTGGGCGGCGCCATTTCTGCGGGACGGAGAGATGGACGGACGACGCCAAGGAAACGCCGAGATTGTACTCTCGTCATCGGAGCGCAATGAGCACACCGGCGCAGCGGATGGTCGCCGAGCAGCTGCTGCCAAACGGCGTCACCGATCCCCGCGTGATCGCGGCGATGGCCGAGGTTCCGCGCGAGGAGTTCCTGTCCGGCCGGCTTCGCCGGCACGCGTACGAGAATCGCGCGCTCGCCATCGAATGCGGCCAGACGATCTCGCAGCCGCTGGTCGTCGCGCTGATGACGCAGGCGCTTGCGCCCCGGCCGGAGGACCGTGCTCTTGAGGTCGGCACCGGCTCGGGCTACCAGGCGGCCGTGCTGAGCCGGCTCGTGAGTCACCTGATCACCCTCGAGCTCGAGCCCGCTCTCGCCGAGCACGCTTCCGGAACGCTGAGGCGGCTCGGCTTCTCGAATGTCGAGGTTGCTGTCGCCGACGGCGCTCAGGGCTGGCCGGCATACGCGCCCTACGACATCATCCTGGTCGCGGCCGCATCACCCGAGCTGCCGCTGGCGTTGATCGATCAGCTCGCACCCGATGGCCGCCTCGTCATCCCGCTGGGACGGGCTTCCGATGAGCACCAGGACCTGCGCCTTTATATGCGCCATGGCGACGACGTGATGTCGCGCTCGCTTTTCCCGGTGCGCTTCGTCCCCTTACGGTGACGGTGAGGGCGAAGGAGAGGCGCGGCTCGACGGGGATGGCGATGGCGATGCGGTTCCGCCCGGGGCTGTGGTGCCGGTGATCTTCTGCAGCTGCTGAAGAATCTGGCCGACCTGCGCCATCTCAGTGGCAAAGCCGTTCAGGTCACCGTTTTTCAGGTCCGCATATGCGGCGTTGTAGTGCGTGTTGGCCTCCGCCACGAGGTTCTCGATCTGGGCCACCTGGGCAGCCGTGAGCGTGGTCGGTGGCGGCGTCGTGGTCGTGGGCGGGGTGGCGGTTCCTACGAGCTGGTCGATCGCCTGCTGCAGAGTGTCGGCGTACGCGACGTTGTCCTGGTCGGCGAGGATCACCTTCTTCAGCTCGGGCAGGCTCGACCCGGACGTGGCTTTCAGGTAGATCGGCTCGAAGTACAGGAACGAGTCGCCGACCGGGACGACCAGGAGGTTGCCCTGCTGCACCTGCGAGCCGGTCCCATGGAACAGTGTGAAATCGCGTGATATCGCGGGGTCCTGGTTGATGCGGTTGGCGACCTGCTGCGGGCCGAAGATCACCTTGTCCTTCGGCAGGACATAGGACACGTACTCGCCGTAATGCGACCCGTCGCTGCGGGCGGCCATCCACGACGTCAGGTTGTTCTTGCCGTGCGGGGTGAACGGCATGATGAGCAGGTACTCGGGGTTCTGCTCACCGGGAAGACGGAACAGCACGTAATAAGGAGAGACGGGCGTAGGCAGGCTGCCTGGCGCCGCCTGCGCCGTCGGGATATCCCACACGTCCTCGCGGGCGAAGAAGACCTTGGGGTCGGTGATGTGATACGTGGCGTAGATCTGGACCTGGGTGTTGAACAGGTCCACGGGCACCCGGATGTGAGCGCGCATGCTCGCCGACATCGCGTCGGAAGGGGTGAACAGGTGCGGGAAGGTTGCCTCGTAGGCCTGGATGATCGGGTCCTTCGGATCGAACACGTAGAACACCGCGGTGCCCTCATTGGCGTCGATCACGACCTTCACCGAGTTGCGGATGTAGTTGATCTCGTTGTTGTTCTGGAACAGAACTGTCTGTGAATAGGGATAGGTGCTTCCCGTTGTGTAGGCGTCGACGATCCAGTACAGGCGGCCGTCGACCACGACCATGTATGGGTCGGAGTCGAAGCTGAGGAACGGCGCGATCTCGCTGACGCGGTCGATGATCTGGCGGCGGTAGAGCATCAGCGTCTGGCTGGTGACCTGGCCGGAGACGAGCAGGTTGAAATCACCCAGCTTTAGCGACCACATGGCGCGATTGACCGACGTCATCGGCACGCCGTGCGTGCCCTTGTAGTTGTTGTAGACGTCGGGGTTCGACGGGTAGTCGAACTCCTTGTTGGTGTTCGGCGCCAGCACGTAGTCGGTGGTGGCCTCTCCGAAGTAGATGGCCGGCTGTGTCACCGGGATCTGTCCGGTGGGCGGGATGTCACGGATCACGTAGTCGGGCAGGCCCTCGCCCACGACGGCGTTGACCGGGCTGGCCGCGACGCCGTAACCGTGCGTGTACTGGAGGTGGCGGTTGACCCAGTTCTTCGCGGCGTCGGGGAGCTTGTTGAAGTCGAACTCCCGCGCGCCGATTTCGAGCGACGTGTACTGGTTGTTGACGGTGTACCGATCGATGTCGATCCGGTTGAAGGAGTAGTAGGTGCGGATGGTCTGCTGCTGGTCGTACGTGTCGATGAGCGGCGCAAAGTCCCACAGCCGCAGGTTGTTGATGGTCACGCGGTCGTTCTGGACGTCGGTGAGAGTCAGCGGCTTGTCGCCCGTGAACTGGCTGACGCCGACGTTGGTCACGCCATAGGCCGCACGCGTGCCGGCGATCTCCCGGTCGATGTAGGGGAGCTCATACGTCTGTGCGTTCGGGGTGACGAAGGCGTACTGGACGACGGCGGGGTAGATGCCGCCGATCAGCAGGAACGCCACCCAGACCAGGGCGGTCGCCACCCCCAGCCACAGACGGCGCAGCCACACGTTGACCAGCAAGGCGCCGGCCAGGACGACCGCGAGCCCGGACTGGAACGTGATGATCGGGAGCCGCGCGTTGACGTCCGTGTACGCCGCGCCCCAGACCACGCTGCTGTTGTGCTGATACAGGAGGTCGTAGCGGCCGAGCCACATGAAGGCAGCGAGCACAAGCGCGAAAAACCCCAGCAGCGCGGAAAGGTGCCCGATCGCCAAGGGAGTGAGGTTGATGTCGAAGGTATCGCCGCGCCAGGCGTAGATGACGCCGATCAACAGCGGAGTCAGGAATCCAAGGCCGAGCGCCCAGTTGACCACCGAATGCAGAAACGGGAGCGTCAACAGATAAAAGGAGATGTCCTGCCCCAGTACGGGGTCGGTGATGCCCGTCGGCTTCGCGTGCTGAAACAGCGCGAGGCTCTGCCACTGGGTGCCCGCGCCACCGGACAGCACCAGCGCCACCAGCACTGACGCCCCCAGGGCGGCACCGCCGACGCCGCTCCGTATGCTCGAGCGCTTGATCCCCACGGCGCGCAGGCTCGGCCCCGATCGCAGGCGGAGGGCGACGACGACGTTCGCCGCCAGGTAGATGAGAGCGAGCGCGAAGCTGGCGACGAAGAGTGCAACCTGCATCGACAGGCGCGTGGTGAAAACGTCCTTGAAGCCGAGTGCGTCGTACCACTGCATCTCGGTGAAGAACCAGACGATCGGGCTGGCGAAGAAGAAGATGAGCACCGCCAGGCCGAACAGCGCGGCGCCGAACCAGAAGCGCCGGGGCGGGCGGGGAAACCGGATCTCGCGGCCTTCAAGAGGTCCGCCGCGCTCGAATGGATCAAACGGCCGGTACCGGCGCGTCATCTGCTTCGAAGCTTAGGCGTTCTCCAGAGCGCGGTCGTCGGCACCGAAATCCGCATCTGCATCGGGCGCCGGATTGTCGAGGTGCCAGCGGACGGTGGTGCGCAGCGTCTCAAATGGGTCGGAGGTGGTCCAGCCGAGCAGAGTTCGCGCTCGATGCGCGCTGGCCGAAATGTGCTGCGGCATGGTGCCCGTCGGCTCCAGATCTTCCGGAAGCGCTTCATCGTCTACACGCACCAGCTCGGCGTCGGAGCCCGCGGCGTCCAGGATCATGAGGGCCCACATTCGCATCGAGAACGTGCGGTCCTCGCAGAGGTTGAGGGCGATGCCTTTCGTCGCCGGCGACTCCAAGGCGAGTCGGCCGCCACGCGCGATGTCGCGCACGTATCCGCGACATGCAAGCCACATCCCCGCGCCGAACGGGATTCGGCCGCGACCGGCGCGCACTCGCCGGAGGATGAACTCCTCCCGGCGCTGGTAGTCGCCCTCCCCGTAGACCATCGGCAGGCGCAAGGCGGTGGCGCCGGCCGGAAGGTACACATCCTCGACGTCGAGCTTGTCGTAGTCGTCCATGTCCGGGATGCGGCCGCGGTACGGATAGCGCTTGCCCCGAACCGGTGAATCCTCGTCAATGGGCACGGGGTCGGTCTCGCGCTGCTCGTGGAGCGCGCCGAACGCGCGATACACATCGACGCTCGAGATCACCACGAGCCTGATGCCATGGGGCAATGCGTCCAGGGCCACTTCGGCGTCCGAGCGCGACAGGGCCCGGCAGTCGATCGCCGCATCGGGCTCGAAGGCCGCCAGCTTGGAGCGATGCGCGCCCAGCTCCGCGCGGTCGGCGTGAAGGTGCTTCGCGGCCGGCAGTCCCTCAGGCTCGAGCACGCCCCGATCCACGATCAAGAGTTCGTGGCCTGCGGCCGCCAGCTCCTCGACGATGGCGCGGCCTATGAACCGCGTCCCGCCGAGGATCGCTACCCTCAGCCCTTCTCCCTCACCCTCTCCCCGGTCGGGTGAGGGGATGCCACGTGCGGGTTCTTATCGACGATCAGGTCGATGAGGCCCCAGTCCTTGGCCTCCTCAGGGTTCATGAAGAAGTCACGCTCCATCGCGCGTTCGACGTCCTCCAGCGGCCGGCCGGTGTGCTTCGCATAGATGCGCGCCATCGACTCGCGCTGGCGAAGGATCTCCTGCGCGTGCAGCTGGATGTCGGTCGCCTGCCCCTGGATGCCCTGCGTGAACGGCTGGTGGATGAGGATCTGCGCGTGCGGCAGCGACATCCGCATGCCCGAGGTGCCGCCGGCGAGCAAAATCGACGCACCGCTCGCGGCGAGCCCGGTGCACAGCGTGCCCACCTTGGGGCCGACGTACTGCATGGCGTCGTAGATGGACAGGGCCGCGGTCAGCGATCCCCCCGGGCTGTTGATGTACAGCTGGATGTCGCGGTCGGGCGCCTCGTTCTCGAGGAACAGGAGCTGCGCCGTGACGTTGCTCGCGAGCTCGTCGTCGATGACGCCGCGCACGAAGACCACGCCGTCCTTCAGCAGCCGCGAGTAGATGTCATACGCGCGCTCGCCGCGCCCGTCGTTCGTGATCACGGTCGGAATCAGATGCATCGTCATAACCTCCTGGTGTCAAAGCCGATTCGTGGCCGGGCCTTGGGCGGCGGGTTGGACATGGCCAGGTACGCGCTGAAGTCGGCGACGCTGCGCAGCGCCTCGAGAGGGAGGCTCGCCGTCGCCAGGCGAAGCTTGGCCGGCGGGTCCTCCGGCCATGACGGCCGGTCGGAGTCGGCGCCGAGCAGCCGGGCGAGCTCCGCGTACAGGTCCGCCGGACGGATCCCGAGCGCGTGGGCCACCGCGAGCAGCTTCTCGGTCGAGACCTCTTTGCGACCCCGCTCCACCTCGGACAGGTGGGCCGGCGAGAGGCCGGCCTCGGCGGCGACCTCCGTCAGGGTCCGGTGCGCCGCTTCGCGGCGCTGCCGGAGCACAGCCCCGAGCGCGCCGCGGACAATATGGGCGGATTCGCTGTAAGCGAACGGCATTCTTCTACGGCGAAGTCTACCGGAAGGTCGGGCGAGGGGGAGGCGGAATCGCAGCCCGTTCCGCGTCGGTCTTCGCGCGGCGCCGTTCGAGCTCGAGGTTCAGGCTCTCCTCGCCGCGTGCCATCGCCCAGCGGTGGTTGGCGCCGAAGATCGGGCGGAAGATGAACGAGCCGTATCGCAGCAGCGGCTTGTCGGCCCGGATCCGCCAGTCGTAGTTGACGTCTACGAACCCGTCTTTCTCCTCGAACGTCCAGATCCCGGTGCCGACGAAGTCGCCCTCGGCGACCAGCGTGAAGCCCTCGACCCCATGCGACTCCGTGACCTTGAAGCGCCAACGCAGCGTGTAAGGCAGCCATCCCTTTGTATAGAGGTCGATGAGTCGGCCGACGTGCGTGACAGGGTCGCCTGGATCCAGCTCGCGTACGTCCAGGTAGACGGACGGCCACCAGCGCGCAAGACCCAGCGGGTCGCCCAGCACCTCCGCCACCTCGCGCGCGGTGCCTCGAATGTGCCAGCGCGTGATGAAGTGGTACTCGGCGGCCATCAGTCCTTGAGATTGTTCGGGTCGAGCAGGTCCTGCTTCGGGCGCTCGATGCGCTGGCGCGACCGCATGATCTCGATGAGCTTCTTGCGGCCCTTGGGCGGTCCGATCATGATCGCCCCCACCAACCGGTCGTCCTTGAAGAAGAGCTTGCGATAGAACTTCTCTTCGAAGCTGAACGTGCGCACCGACTCGAGCCCGGGCTGCACGTCGGGGGTCACGCCCATCACCGCCAGCGTCGAGCCGAACATCGTGGTCGTGTAAGTGGGCACGTCGAAGAAGTCCTCGTCGGCTCCCGCCATGTTGCGGGCGGCCACACGGCCGTGGGCCTCCGCGTTGTCCCATGTACCCATCTGGTTGTGACGCTCGACCATCAGGTCGTAGAACACTGCGATGTCGCCCGCGGCGTACACGTCAGGCGCCGACGTCCGCAGCTTGGCGTCGGTGACGACGCCTTTGTCCAACTTGACCGCCCCGCCGCTAACAGGCTCGGTGTAGTAGTCGAGCCCGACCCCGTACGTGAGCAGGTCGAACTCGACGCGCTTGCCGTTGACGGTCTCGGCCAGGAAGCGTCCGTTGAGGCGGCTGAACTTCTGCACCTCGTCCGACGTGACGAACTCCACGCCCTGGGCCTCTCCCAGCTGGCGGCACAGCTGCCCGCCCTCTTCGTCGAGGACGTAGCGAAGGAACCACGGGCCGCGCATGATCCAGGTCAGCTGAGCTTTCTTGCGGTAGCTCACCCCTTCGGCGAGCTCGTAGCCGATGAAGCTGCCACCCATCACGAGCACGCGCTCCGAGGCGTCAGCCTTCTCGATGATGGCGTCGGTGTCGTCCAGGGTCTGGAAGCCGATGGTCCGCGAGACCTGGTCGCAGCCCGGCCATGGAGGCGGTTTCGGGCGGCCGCCCGTCGCGACGAGCAGCGCGTCGTATGCAAGCTCGTCGCCTCGATTCGTGCGCACGAGCTTCTGCACGACGTCGACCTCAGTCGCCCACGTCTCGAAATGGATGTCGAGGTTCTGCTTCGCGTAGTCCTCGACGGTGCGCATGAACACCTTCTCTCTACGCACCTGGCCGCGCAGGTAGCGGGGCAGCGCGACGCGGTTGTAGAGCGGGTGACGCTCGGCGGCGACCATGGCGATGGATGCGTCGGCGTCGAGCTTGCGCAGCTCCTCCGCGGCCGTCTGCCCGGCGATGCCGTTTCCGAGGATTACGTAACGACGAGCCACTAAAGCGTCAGGGCGTAGATATAGGCGTGGTCGTCGTCATTCGCGAAATCGTATCCGGTAGCCCGGAGGTCGTCGGCGGCCGGGTGATCGCGAGGCAGGGTGACGACCACGTCCTCGAGGCCGTCGGCGTCGGCTTCGAAACGAAGAGCCAGGAGGAGGTCGCGCAGAGCGCCGCCGGCGCCGGCGATGAATCCGACGGCGATGTTGTCTCCCCAAGGCTCCCGCAGGCCGGCCACGGCACGGCCGCCTGGACCCACCCTCAACATCCCCATCTCGGCAAGCCGCGCCAGCTCGGCGGCGCCCAGGTCGCGCGCTCCGTTGAAGTCGGCCACCACGCCGTGGTAGAGCTCGATGCCAGGAGTCCTGGCGATGGCCGGCCAGAGCTTCTCGGCCTCAGCCGGACCGGGGATCCGCGCCGACTCGCCGCCCTCGATGCGAGGTCCCCTCCACCAGCGAGCGTCTACCAACCTCGCGAAACCGACCGATTCGAACAGGGGCACCGCCTCCAGGTTGGCGGTCGCCAGGCGCATCTCGCGATGTCCCTGCTCCTTCGCCTCCGCGATCGCAGACGTGAGCATCGCGCGTGCCAATCCACGGCGGCGGTGACTCGACGCGACCCGCAGTCCCTCGTACCAGACGAGCCCCGCGGCGTACGGCCTCAGCCGCTGCACGGCGACCACGACCCCGTCAACCTCTAGCGCTTCGAAGGCAGACGCGGCGTCGGCAACCCATTCGTCGAAAACTTCAGGGAGATAGTCGTGGCCGCCCCAGACGTCCTTCGTCATCTCGACGATGCGTTCGCGATCGGCCGGCCGTACCGGCCGCAGCGTCAGCTCGCCTGCGGTTGCCAATGCGCGATACCTGAAAGAGCAATGCCGCTGTCGATCACGAGCTGGTCGCCGTCTGTGCTCGACATCTCATCCAGCAAGGTACGTGCACGCGCCTCGTCCCAGCCGGCGCCAAACAGCATCCGGCTGTCCTCCAGAGCCTCGTCCATGTCCGTGTAGCGGTTGACGATCGGGTAGCGCACGAACGTCACCTGGGGCGCGATGCCCATCTGGACCAGAAGCATGAAGAGGTCGCTGAACTGCGGCACGGGGAGGTCGGGCGTGCCGAGCATCCGCCTGCGAAGCTCGGTGGCCGGGTGTGGGACCGGGCCCTCTCGCAGCATGATGAAGACGCGCTCACGTGCGGATGCCTGCAGCTTGGCGATGAATGGGACTGGTTCTTCGATTCCGTACAGGACGTGGCAGCAGATCACGATGTCGGCCGGCGCCACCTCCGCGTCCTGCCACGTGCTCGCGACCACGGTCATGTTGTCGCGATGAGGAATCTGCGCACGCATGCCCTGGGACGGCTCCACCGCCGTGACCCACTCCATCAACTCCGCGAGAGGCACCGCGTGCCGGCCGGCGCCGGCCCCTGCGTCGATGAGCGTCTTGCGCGGCGAGATGTAAGGCTCGACCACTCGCAGGAACTCGTCGTGGCGGTGCCTGGTGATCCGGGCGTAGGACGGGGCGCGGTGGTCCCAGTAGTCGGAGCGACGATGCTCGCCCGGGTGTCCACCCTCGCCGGAAGCCGTCCGCCGGGTTACGGTGTCCCGCCAGCGCTGCGCCCAGTCGATCCGATCGATTTCGCCTGTTATCCGCACCTCCATCGACTCGAACGCTAGCTTGTTAACACCTTTGGGGACAAGCAGGGGACAACTTGCGCGCCCTCAGCCCAGATGATGGGGTCGACGCTCTCGCACCCACCAGATATAGGGCTGAGGCTAGGATAGCGGAGTCCATGGCAGCCGAACCGTCGTCGGAATTCAACGCGGCCGAAGCCAATGTCCTCGCCGGCTACTTCACCAACCTGGACCGCCCGGTCTTTGCGCTGCGCAACCTCCCCGAGGTCGTCAAAGGAGCCCTCTTCTCGCGGTACTCGCGCACCGAAAAGAGCCTTCGCCGTGTGCTGCTCGACGAGTTCATAAATGAGCCCGACTCCGGGTTTGCTGCCCTGACGACCTCCTCAGCGACGGTCGATGACATGGTGGCCGTGCGGCGAGCCGAGGAGTTCTACGAGAGGGTCCTCGTCGGCTACGGCGACGATTCCGTGGCGGAGCTGGCGGGTGCCCACGTTGCGGTCGAGCGGACGTCCACCCTGGCTGCCAAGGCCCTGGAGGACAGCCGGATCGGGATCTCTCCGCTCGAGAAGTCGACGCGATATGTGAGGTTCGACCGCCCTGGCCGCGATGGCCGGTTCCTCTATCACCGCGGCCTCGAGCTGGCCCATCCCGATTACGAGCCGGCGGCCGATGGGCTCTTCGAGACATACAGCGCCCTCGTCGAACCGGTGACTCAGGCGATCCGGGAGCGGTTCCCCATCGAGGAGGGCGAGACCGACCGCGCGTGGAAGGCCGCGACGCGGGCGAAGGCTCTCGACATGCTGCGCGGCCTGCTGCCCGCGGGCACGCTCACCAACCTCGGCCTCTTCGGCAACGGGCGGGCTTTCGAGTACCTCATCACCAAGCTCGCAGCCCACGAGCTGCCCGAGTGCCAGGCGCTGGCGACCGACCTGCATCGCGAGCTCGCGCTCGTCATCCCCGCCTTCGTCAAGCGCGCACTGGACGAGCGCTATGGCCTACCGGCGGCCGAACGCATGGCACGTGTGCGTGAATCTGTCGAGAGAATTGCAAGACTTACGCCCTCCCCACCCCGTGGGGAGGGAAGGGGTGGGGAGATCCGTGCCCCCAAGGTCGTGCTGCTCGAACACGATCCCGAAGCCGAGCGAAAGGTGGTCGCGGCCGCTCTCTTCCCGTATTCCGATGCCCCATGGAATGAGCTGCACGCAGACCCGGGCCCGGCGCTCGAAGCGCTGCTTACCGATCGCTCCAATCGCCGCCAGCGCCCCGCCCGGGCACTGGAGCACGCGCAGTACGCATTCGAGATCATCGCCAACTTCGCGGCCTACCGGGACCTGCACCGCCATCGCATGCTCACCCAGGACCGCCAATTGCTCGGCACCTCGCTCGGTTTCGATATGCCGCCGGGGCTCCGAGAGCTCGGCATGGAGGAGCGTTTCACGGCGGCCATCGAAGCTGCCGCCACGGCCCATGGGCGCATCCAACGCGACCTCGGTCCAGCACTCGCTCAGTACGTGGTCCCGCTCGCCTTCCGCGTGCGCTGGTACTTCCGGGCCAACCTCCGAGAGATCTACCACCTGTGCGAGCTTCGCACCACA
>DASPYG010000184.1:0-9682 GCA_035636885.1 Candidatus Nitrosopolaris sp. | reverse complement strand
CTGGTCTCGGTTCCCAAGGCGATCGTTCACGCGGGCCCGTTCCAGTATCCAGAAGACCTCGCTGAGAAGCCCTTGCATGAGCTCGTATCGCTCGTGCGGCTCAGCGCTGAGCTGCTCCGCTGCCTCTCGGACCTGGCCTCGCGCCTCGAGGAGGCGTACCCGCACCAGCGCGTCCGTCAGACACACGTTACGACAAAGCGCATCCGGGAGTCCGAGAAACCGTTTCAGCGCTTCGGCCGTGTCAGCTCGGGCAAGGGCGATGTTGGCGAGTGCACTGGCGCGCAAGTATGCCCCGAATCGCCAGTCTGGCTTCACACGCAAGACGGAGTCGGCCGCACGCAGGGCCTCGGTGAGGTGCACGGTGTCCCTGGTGATGCCCCACCACGAGAGCATCGCTGGAGGCTCGAAGCCCAACTTGAGCCGAATTCGAAGAGGGGTGGCATCGTGGGCTGGAATGGCGCCCGCGAACGCCTGCTCCGCCAAGTAGTACTCCAACATGGGCGGCAACGGCACCCGGTTCACCCGCGCCGACTCCGCTACGTTTGCCATCAGCGCGTACGCCTCTCGAAGGTGTCCCCGGTACGCCGCTGTGGTGTACAGGGCATAGCTGAAGTTGAGCGACACCCCGATGCCGGCCCTTTTCCCCGCGAGGTGCCGGGCCAGCCGCAGTGCGATCTCGGTCGAGTCCGGCCAGCGCGCTAAAAACCGCCACGCTTCGAGTAGGACATCGGAGGAGACCGTATCCATCAGCTGCTCGAGCTGCGAGGAGTCTGGCGGAGTCGCGGAAACCAGTCCCACGACCAGCTGCCGGCCGTCTCTTTCCGGGCCCGGTGCACTGGAGCGGGCGAAGCCCATCGCGTACCGTCGCGCCGCCGCTAGGTCACCAGCCACGAGCGAGCGTTCCAGTGGGTGCTCGTAGTACTCCGCAGCCCCGGAATCGAGTGCAATCGCGCGGTCGAAGGAAGCGACACTCTGTGCGGGGGTCGTTCCTAGATACGACCCGAAATGCAGCTCCGTCTCGCCCCGCACACCCCATCCATCCGGATCCTCAGGGTAGCGATCCGTGATTTGGTCCAGCATGACCTGCAGTCTGCGAGCCACAACCAGGACTTGCGGCGGTGCCACGGCGCTCACGGTCAGGGCGGTGAAAAGAGACTCCACGGCGATGGACAGGCTGTCGTGCGGCGTGAGCCCGTGGTTGAACCGGGCTGCGAGAAGACTGTGTCGCAACGGCGACTCACCTGCGGGACCCCAACCCCACTGTCCAACGAAGGCTAAGCGCCGATGGGCGAGGGCGAAGGTGCTGTCGATGCTTACGGCACGCGCATAGTACGCGCCGGCGGAGTCCCAGCTTCGTTGCCGGTATAGTTGTTCACCGCGCAGGAACGCCTTGACAGCAGGAAGGGACGGGGATCCCAACGGCCCCGCTGGAAGGGCACCCGCCGGTCGCGCATGCCCAAGCGCGCGGAGAACGCTGTAGGTCACGGAGTCAGCGAGTCGATCAACCCGGTCCCCGCCTTCGCGCCCGTCGACCTCGACGAGGATTCGTCCCGTGCCCGCGTCAAGGAGCGCGGTCGCCAACCGCACGGAGTCAGGACCGGCACGCATCAGGGTACCGAACACGGCCAACTGCGCGCCGGTGCGACGGCCTAGCTCCGCCGCCGAGATACGATCTGCCCGACCCGTCCAGCGGTGCAGCACAACCGTGGGCGACACGGCCCGCAGCGGGCCGATTCCGTCCAGGTTGCGCGACAAGACGTCCACCAGGCCTTCATGCCACAGCTCGAGCTTCGGGTCAAGCACGTCGAACGGCGCGACGGCGACGAGGTTCGGGTCCAGCACCGGGCCGACGCCGGCACGCCAGCGCATGACGGCCAACACCAGCGCCCCGAGGGTGGCCGTGACAGCACCCGCCACCACGATGCGGCGGGCAGACCGTCGCGGCCGGACTGCCGGAGCACCCGACGACGTCAGCGCCTCGGCGAACTGGGCCGCAGTACCGAACCGATCCGCCGGCGCCTTCCCCAGCGCTTTGGACACGGCTCCATCGATGGCCGGCGGGATCGTCTCCCGCAGCCGCCGCACCGACGGCACCGGATCCGTGAACCGCTTCGCGATCACGACCTGCGCGCTCGGCCCGGTGTAGGGCGGCTCCCCGGCGAGCATCTCGTACAGCACGCACGCGAGACTGTACACGTCGCTCCGCCCGTCGATCGGGCCACCCCCGCTCGCCTGCTCGGGGCTCATGTAGCCCGGCGTGCCGATCGCAATTCCCGTTTCCGTCAGCTTGCTGCCGGCCGCTTGCGTGATCGCGCGCGCGATCCCGAAGTCGGCCACCACCGCCTCGCCCCCCGACAGCAGGATGTTCTCCGGCTTAATGTCCCGGTGCACCACGTCATGACTGTGGGCGTAGCCAAGGGCGCTCGCCACCTCGCGGGTGATACGCAGCGCCTCCTCGACCGGCAGTTGACCCTCCCGCTCGAGCCGGTCCCGCAGCGATTCCCCCTCGATGTAGGGCATCACGTAGTAGAGGAACCCGCCCGCCTGCCCCGAGTCGTGCAGCGGCAGGATATGGGGGTGGGTGAGCCGCGCCGCCACCTCGATTTCCCGAAGAAACCGCTCTGGGCCGAGTGCGGCGGCGATCTCGGGCTTCAGCACCTTGATGGCAACTAGTCGATGGTGCTTCCGGTCTTGCGCGAGGTAGACTGTCGCCATCCCACCGCGGCCGAGTTCACGCTCGATCGTGTACCGGTCGGCGAGGGCGCCTTGCAGGCGGGCGAGAGGATCGGTCAGCCGGGGACTCGTGAGCGCGGGACAGCTCCATCATAGGAGCCGGTACTGCGCGCGGCCAGAGGGCTGAGTATCGCTGCTGCTTTTTCGCCTGTCGACAGGAAACGTCCTAGAGGCGAGAGGGAACCTTACGTTAGTGCGCTCGGAGAGCTGCGCGCGCGGTGGTACTCACTGGTGTGCACAATCAAGGCCCCACCTGCAGTTGCGTCGGATCGCGCTCTCTCTAACCACGGAACGGATCTGGAGCAGGATCGTCGATCGAACCGCGTGCCCCCTCGGCCGGGTGGCGAGCCCCCGACGCGCCGGCCCGAGCGAGGCGGAGCCAGATACGGGGCGAGGGAAAGGTCGGTTTTGCCATCCTCTGGGGCGCACGCGCGCCGCGAACGGTGCGGCGTCCTCACTCATCGTCCCGGTGCTCGAGGGGGTCTGGGGGATTTAGGGGACTGTTTCGCTCTACTCTATCGCATATCCACTCACTTCATTCTTTCCAGGCGGTACGGAAAGGTCCCCCGAGTCCCCTAGACCCCCCGACCCAGGGCGGCCACGCGGCGCGTGTGACCCTCCGTGCTCATTCCGGTTCTGGTCCCAAGGAGTCGTAATAGCCCTGCTCGTGCCGCCTCAGCGCGGCCAATGCCGCATCGAGCATCTCAGCCTGTTTGTCTTCCTCGAGGAATTCGAAGCCCGCGTCCTCAGCGAGGAGTGCCTTGTAGACCTCGCCCAGCAACTCGGCCTTGAGATACGCCTTACCCTCGAGCCAGGGCGCGAGAAGGTGTTCCAGCCACCTCAGCACGAACAACTCGTCCTTGCCCTTGCCGTAATCCGTAAAAAGGGTAGCGCGTCGCCACAGATTTAGGTCACACAGGTGCGCTATCACATCCATCACGCGATGGCCCCACGCATCGTATACGTTGCGGGCGTCCGACCCGTACCGCTCCTGCAGGTCGCGCTTGATCGCGTCCTCGACGCGTTGCAACAACCAGCTCCATTGCACGTCGCGCGCCGTGGGTTTCTCCCAGCGAGACGGACCCTGTCGCGTCGAGTCGCTGTAGTCCCACTCCGGGACGTGGGGGAGGTCTGCTCGTTCTCCGGTCAGCCACTCAGCCGGGACACGCAGCGCCTTCGCAAGCTTCTCGAGGGTTGTGGGTCGGACGGTTTTCGTACGCCCCGGCGTGAGGATACGCGAGACCGTTGCGTGCGATATCCCAGCGGATTTTGCAAGCGGGTGCCAAGGATGCCCCTCGGTATTCCAAGCCGCCCAGACCGCCCGCAGCCGCTCAACACGGACCTTCTTACCGCTGGTGGGCTTGGTCGCCGTGACGTTCCCGCGACGCCTGGTAGATGACTGCAGGCTCTTTTTGATCCTATGCAGGCGAGCAATGACGGCCTGCTTGGATATCCCGCGCTCAGCCGCGATCGCTTCAAGGCTACGCCTCTCCAGATAGCGCGCGGAAAAGAGCTCCCGCTTCTCGCTGGGTAGCTCGTTGAGCGTCGATTGCAATTGTCTCTCATCATAGACAGGTAGAACAGCCGGTTCTCCTTCTTCTCTCACGGCAGCAGTCAGCGCAGTCATCCATTGCTCGCTACGGGGGCCGGAGATGATGATCTCCCGCCGCTTGGGCCGAAGCATGTCGAAGAATGCGTTGCGGAGGGTGCTCATCAGATACGGACCCGGTAACCGAGCGTTCAGCACCTGCGTGAGCATTCCCGGCTTGTGGAGCTTCACGCAGACCGCCTGGACGACGTCCTCTCTCTCGTCCTGGTCGCCGGGCACCGAACGGGACATGCGGTGCAGCACCCCGTACAGTTCCGACCACGCCGCCTCATCCCGATCCCGGTTGCCCTCGGCGGCTCTCGCCTGGTCAGCGGCGAGTCGCTCCAGGAGCCTGCGAAGCTTCCCCGTGTCATCACCTTCCCGTGCGTCATCCGTCACAGGTTTCCGCCCTCACTGTTAGTCGCGCGCGGCCGAAAAGCACAGGAACTAGTGCAACAGCAACCGTAATCAGGCGTGGGCCCGCCCGTCTATAGGTGGGGGCCTGCGAGAGTTCGCGAACCGCGATTGCCGCAGGCTCCGCGCTGAAATGCACAAGAACTCGTGCACAGCGAAGCGTGATCGGCCCGCTGCTCGCTCGTCGTTCTCTTATAGAGGCGAGGAGAGCACTGAAACCGAACAGCCTATTGAAGGGGATGGTAATGACCTTACGTCCACTGGTGAACAAGGACTCGTGCATGGGAAAGCGCAATCATGGTCCCCGCCTTCCCGTCTATAGGGTGGAAGAGTGATTAACGATTCTCGGAAGGAGCACGGACGAAGCGGAAATTGCACGACCCAAGACAGCGTGATCGCGTGCGGCCTCCGCGCCTAGTGAACGAGAATTCGTGCACAATGAGACGCAGTCATCGAATCGCTTCCTACGTCTATCCATTGAACGGGGTTCAAAGGCAGTGGCATAGAGCAGTAGTACCCATCGCGTAGCACACAAATCCGGCGGGCCGTCCCGCCGCCGGGGCATGCAGAGCGTGGCGAGAGCAACCGGCTCGACGACCCACGCGCCAACCGTCGCCCCGCTTCTCAGCGGGGAACTAACGGTGGCAACGCCGGCCGGACACGATCGGATGTCCGGGGCCATGCGCGAACCGGGACGTGAGATTCTGCGAAAGGGGTTTGTCAGATGAGCATGCACCAGGAAGGTGGCCCGGACGGAAGTCCGCCCGTGCCTGAGGCACCACCCCAGGCAAGCGTGGCTGCCAACGGCATCGATCGCGCGAGTGGACCGGGCGAGTGCCACATGGAAGGGGCGCTGGTCCGCCCCGATCAACTGACCTTCACCGTTGTCACAGCGGGTAACCGACAGCCGCTCGGGAAGCGATTCTGGCTCAACGGCAACGGCGAACTGCAGACCGAAACCGCTGTCCCACTCGCGAGCGGCGAAGTCGCTGTCGAACACGCGGCGTCGATCTCGGCGTTCGTCCAGCGGCTGGATCGGCTGGAAGCGCATCAGGCCGTTCTCTACGGCATCCCGTCGACACCGACGGCGAGGGTGGTCACGCAAGAGCGCCTCGGCGCAATCCCCGCCACCGAGCGGCAGGGAGTGATCGCGCGGACCCGCGAGCACCTGCAGTTCGCGCAGGCGCCGGGTTCCATGATGCTGGACTTCGATGTCTCGGGCGCGCCGCAGCGGCTACTCAACGCCGTGGCGTCGCCTGAGCAAGTGCGTGACCTGCTGGTTAAAGCCGTCCCCGAACTCGTATCTGCGCCCATGGTCTGGCGGCCGAGTTCCTCGAGCTACCTCTACGACGGCGATAGAGAGGTACGCGGACTGCGGGGCCAGCGGGTGTACATCGCTGTCGCCCGCGCGGCCGACATCCCCTACCTCGGCGACCTGCTGTACGAGCGCCTCTGGCGGCAGGGCTTCGGCTACTTCGTCGTGAGCGCCAGTGGCCAATTGCTCGACCGCACACTCCTCGATCGTGCAGTCTGGCAGCCGGAACGGCTCGACTTTGCCGCTGGCCCGACTTGCGTTCCGCCGCTCGAGCGGCGCGTGCCAGGCGCACGGATTTGGAACGGTGAGGCACCCTTTTTTGACGCGCGGAGTGCCACAGCTCTGACGACGGAAGAACGACGCCAGACCGAAGCGAAGCGCAACGCCGAGAGGATGGCAAAACACAATGAGGCACGCGCGCGGCGGGAGCAGTGGACCCTCGAGCGCGGAAAGGAGATCGCCGCGAAGGCGGGGGTCTCGGAAGACGTTGCGGCAGGCATCGCAAAGGATGCCGTGGAGCACCAAGTCCTGCGGCCCGATTTCCTGCTCGTCACCGAAGCGGGAACGACCGTCGCGGTCGCCGAGTTGTTGGCGTCGCCTGAGAAGTGGAACGGACAGCGGTTTGGGGACCCGCTGGAGCCCGACTATCGGGGGGACAACCGGATCGCGTGGGTCAACCTGCGCCCCACCACCGGTCGGCCCTACCTGTACTCACACGCGCATGGAGGGACCCGCTACACCCTGAGTAACGGACGACCCACGATCCGCCTCGCTCAGGGCGACCTGCCTCGGATCGTGGATGAGTGTACGGACGTCGTCGTCGCGGAGGGCGAGATTTACCAACTGAAAGATCAACTCGTCCGCGTCACCGACCAGGGACGGCTCGCCCCGGTGGAGCCCGACTGGACCGTCGATTACCTGCAGCGACACGCGGAGTTCGAGCGGTTTCAGAACAACGAGTGGCGTCGAACCGACCTCCCGCTGAAATACGCCCGCACCATTCTCGCCAAGCGCGGCGAGCTTGGTCTACCGGAGCTGGTCGGGATTGTCCATGGCCCCTTCGTCCGCTCCGACGGGACGGTCGTCAGCGACCCGGGCTACGACGCGGCGACGCAGGTCCTGTATCGCCCGACGGACAGCGCCGCGCCTACTGTGCGTCCGCACCTGACGGTCGCGATGGCCGAGGAAGTCCTCCACCGCCTCTGGGCACCGTTTCGCAAGTTCCCCTTTGCCGGGGACGTTGATCGCGGGAGCGTCCTCGCCCTCCTCCTCACGGCTGCGTTGCGCGTGGGCCTCCCCACCAGCCCCGGCGGCTTGATTGAGTCGCACGAGGCGGGGAGCGGCAAGACACTCTGCGCGCAGGCTATTGCTAACCTGACGGGCGTGCCGGCTGTCCCGCAGGCTCTGTCACAGTACGAGGAGGAGACACGGAAGAGCCTGTTCTCGGCCGGACGGGCCGGGGTCCCGTGTGTGTTGTACGACAATGTAGGACGCGACCGCGCGTTGGACAGCGCGAGCCTCGCGATGGTGCTCACCTCGGGAACGATCGCCGACCGCGTGCTCGGGGAATCGACCTACAGCACCGTGCCGTTCCGCACGCTGCTCATCTTCACGGGCAACAACGTCCGCGTTGTGGGCGACCTAAACCGTCGGCTGCTCCGCGCACGCATCACGCCGAACGTCGAAAATCCCTGGCGCCGCGTCTTTGACTTTTGTCCTCGCGCGCTCACTGCTGCGACGTGGCTCACGCTGCGGGTCTGCGCGCTCGAACTGGTCGGCGCCGCGCTCGCCGCGGGCCCCGTTCCCCTCGACGGCGGTTCCGGTTATCCAGAATGGGATCGCCTGGTGCGGGCGACAGTCTGCTGGGTCGCGACGCACCTGGACATTGGCGTCGGGTTCGCGGACCCCGCTCGCTCCTTGATCGCCGGGTACGAAGAGGACCCCGAGCGAGACGTGCTACAACGGCTCTTGACCTCGTGGTACAGGGCAGTCGGGCCGAACGGCGTCACGCTGGCGCAGCTCGTCGACACCATCAAGGGGGATTTCGTCGTCGCCGGGATCAACGAGGATGGTCAGCAGCAGGCACATCGCCAGCTGCGCGAGGTCCTCACCGAGATCGACCCGTCTCTCAACAAGCATGCTATCGGCATCTACCTCAGCCAGCAGGAGGGGCGGATCGTCGACGGTCTGGAGCTCACCACTGCCGGAAAGCAGTCCGGCAGCACCCGGTGGGTGGTCCGACGGGCTGGGCAGGAGCCCGAGTCAGCGCAGCTGGCGCTGTTGCCGACCGCAGCGGCGAGGCAGGGCGGCGCATGAACACCCTCGACCTTCTCGCCCGGGCAGAGGCCGCCGAGCCCGGACGGCGTTCTGGTGGTCCCCCTGCTGCGTCACCGGCACGCACGAAGAAACGGCGGAATGAAGGCGGCCCACGCCGTCGCGGACAACTGATTCCTCGAGGCGACCGCAAGTGGCTTTTGCGCGTCTTCCTCGGACGCGACCGGGGCCGCAAGAAGTACGCAAGCAAGACCATCGGGGGTACCACCGCTCAGGCGCGACAAGAGCTAACGAAAATGCTGCACGAGGCGGACAAGGGCGCGCTCGTACCTCGAAGCGACATGACGCTCGCCACCTACGTCGAAGAGTGGTACAGGACGAAGGCTAGCGTGTCGGAGAGCACGCTGAACGGCTATCGCTCTCAAATGAATTTGTACGTCTTGCCTCGCTTAGGGCATCTCCGGCTACACGAGGTCACGCCGTTTGCCGTGCTAGACACGATCAAAAACCTGCGTGACCAGGGCCTCGCAGCACGCACGATTGAGTACGCACACGCGGTCCTCCACCAGGCTCTACAGAAGGCCGTAAGGCTCGGGCTGCTCGTGAGAAATCCGACGGAAGACACGGAGCTTCCGCCGAAGACTCGGCGGGCGTTCACGATCCTATCGCCGGAGCAAATGGTCAAGCTGTTGGAAAGCGAGAAAGGCAAGCCGCTGTACCCGCTATGGCTTCTTCTACTCGGAACCGGCTTACGCCCCGGCGAGGCCCTGGCCTTGAAGTGGAGTGACCTTGACGGTGACACGCTTCGGCTTCAACGGGTGCTCGTCCGCAACGGTAGCGGCGCGTACGATGTGGCGGAGCAGAGGGCCAAGACAAATCAGTCGCTCCGTGCTGTCACGCTCTCGAAGTCCGTGCTCGAGGCCTTGAAGGTCCACCGCCAGCGGCAGGTCGAGGGGATGCTGTCGCTCGGCGAGCGGTACGAGCGCAACGACTTCATCTTCGTAACGCGCTTCGGCTCCTTCCTCGACCCTAACAACGTGCGGAATCGGTGGAAGAGTGCACTGAAGAGAGCCGGTCTGCCTGCGAATGTGCGCCTTTACGATACCCGGCATAGTCACGCCACGGCGCTACTCAACGCTGGTAACGTGAACCTCGCGTGGGTCAGCGCGCGGCTGGGTCACACCAGCGTGCAGACGACAGAGTCTGTCTACGCTCGCGTCTTGCCCGAGGCGCATCGACAGATGGCAGAGGTGATGGAAAGCGTTTGGGAGCGTGCAACACAGCAGCGTGCGGCGGGGACGTGCTGATCGCGTATCAGTAGGACGTGGCTAACTACCTGTTAGGTGCAGGGTTACTGG
>DASPYG010000183.1:0-13470 GCA_035636885.1 Candidatus Nitrosopolaris sp. | reverse complement strand
ATCCTGATCGGCAACGCGTGGCTCGCCAGCTACCTGGTGCAGCTCGCGGTGAGCCTTTTCATCACCCCGCTCGTCCTGGACAAGCTCGGGGTCAAGAACGCGATCATGGCGCTGCCGGCCTTCACGCTGGTCGGTTTCGTGGCGGTCGCGATCAATCCCGTGCTGGCAACCGCGCTGTTCCTATTTATCGTCCGCAACGGCCTCCAGACGGGGCTCGACGATCCTGCCCAGAACGTGCTCGGCGGTGCTCTGCCGGCGCAGGTGGGCCCCAAGCTCAAGCTCCTGCTCGACAACGCCGTGCTGCCCGGCGCCGCCGTGATCACCGGAGTGGGCTTGCTGCTCGTTCAGCAGTTCGTCTCCGCCACGGTCGAGGTGCTGGCGGTGATCGGGATCGTTCTGTCGCTGCTCTTCATCGCCGCGGCGCTCCGGGTGCGAAGCCTCTACGTCACCGCGATCTACGAGCGGCTGCGCACGCACGCGGTTTCGTTGAACGACTTTCAGCGAGCCCTTGGCCGGGCGACGCCGGCGCAGGTCGAGGAGCTGCGAGGCTTCATCAGCACCGGCGACGACCGCTCGAGGCCATTTGCGGCGGCTGCGCTGGCCAGGCTCGCACCGGAGGCATTCACGGCCATGTTGCCCGAGCTGCTGGCTTCAACCGACGCATCGGTGCGCAGGCTCGGCTTGCAGCTTGCGCCGCCCGGGTCGGTGACAGACGAGCAGCTGCACGTGGCCGAGAACGACCCCGACGGATGGGTCGTTGCAGCCGCGGCGGTGGCCGGAGCGGCGCACGACCCGCCGTGGGAGCAGTCGGGTGTGCTCCTCCATCGACTCTGGCACTCGGTCGACCCGGAAAAGCGCGCCGCGGCGGTGTGGGCGGCCGCATTCGTGGGCGGTCGCGCAACGGTGGTCGAAGCCCTCAGGGATCGCGACGCTCGCGTGCGCCTGGAGGGCATCCGGAGCTTCGCGAAGCTGAAGGCCGACGTGCCCGAGGCCGCCGCCGGAATCGTCGCCTGCCTTCGCGACGAAGACCCCGAGGTTCGTCGGGAGGCGCTCCGGCAGGCGGTGCGATGGGCGCCCATCGGCGAAGAGAGGCCCGCATTCGCCGAGGCGCTGGTGGCATCGCTTGCGAGCGGCGACCGCGAGGTGAGGCGCCTCGCGTCGGAAGCGATGGCGGCCCAGGCTCCTGAAGCGCTGGCGTTGACGCTCCCGCTGCTGGACTCTCGCGAGGACACCGCCTCCGCAGCCGTCGAGGCTCTCATCCGCAGCGGCCGCCCCGACCTGTTCCATCGCGTGCGCGTGCACCTCGAGCACCTGCTTGGCGATGGGGTCAAGTCGGCGCGGATCTCCAAGCGCGCGGCGGCAAGCTCGCGCGCGCACCATGACCACGACACGGCTGCGGCTTACGCGTTCCTGCGCATCGCCCTCGACGATTACGCCGGCCACGCCGCCGAATCCGGGCTAGGCGCGATGCGCGCCCTCCACGGCAAGCGCGGCTTCGCGACGGTCGAGCGCGGCGTGATGTCAGGGGAACCGGAAGCGCGGGTCGAGGGGCTGGAAACGTTGTTAAACTTCGGGCCCGCATGGCTCGCCCCACCGCTGGCGCAGCTCCTCGACCCGGATGCTTTTGATGAGGCCTCGGCGCGGACCATCTCGCACGCGGAGCTCGAGGCGCTCGCGGCCCATCCTGACCGATGGATCTCCGAAGCCGCCGGTGCGACCGCGCATGGTCTTGGCGACGGCATGAAGGAGCTCATCGCGCTCAAGCGAGTGCCGCTCTTCAGCGCCCTCACGCTCGAGCAGCTATCGGCCATCGACCGTCTGATGGTCACGCGGCACTACGCGAAGGGCGAGTCGATCTTCCTGAAGGGCGACGTCGGCACGGAGCTCTTCGTTGTCCTCGAGGGGGAGGTGCGCGTCCACGTTGACCACGAAGGCCGCGAGGTCACGCTGGCGCGTCTCGGCCCTTCGTCTGTGATCGGCGAGATGGGGGTGTTCGACGACCAGCCGCGATCGGCCGGCGCGCAGGCGACCGAGACCACGACCCTTCGAGTGCTGCGCCGCGACCGGCTGCATGCGCTCGTCCACGAGCACCCCGAGGTGCTCCTGGAGTTCGTGAAGAACCTCAGCCAGCGAATTCGCGTCATGAACGACCAACTCGAATCCGCGCCAGCTGCCCCGACAACGACGTCGGTCTAGGCGGCGGAGTTCCCCTCTTCCATTGCGGGGAGAGGGGGTCTCGCCCCCCTCTCCTGGCGAATGCTTAGGGCTTGATGTTCTGGTTGACGTGAAACAGGTTGTCCGGGTCGTACTTTCGCTTGACCTGGACGAGCCTGTTGTAGTTGCCGCGGTAATTCGCCTTGATGCGGCTCTGGTCGTCCTCGGCCATGAAGTTGATGTAGCCGCCCTCCTCGGAATGAGGCGCGGTTGCGTCGTAGTAGTCCCGCACCCACTTGATGTTCGCCTGGTTCTGAGCGGGGTCGGGCCACATGCCGGCGATCACGGTCGCGAAGTTGGCGTCTCGATACGCAAAGGCGGTGTCGTCCGAGGCAACTCTCTGGACTGCGCCGTTGATCGGATAGATGTGCATCGTCGAAGTCATGGCGGGCACTTTCGATCCGTGCTCGACATGCGCGTCGATCGCCTCGTCGGTCAACTCCTTCACGAAATTGGCCTTCCAGTAATGCTGCAGGTCGGGTGGGTAGAGTCCGTCGAACGCGCTGTTGAGCGCGGGGTAAGGCATCGGGCCGACGTGCTCGGCGAAAACAGGAGCCACGTCATGGAAGGGCTTGAGTGCCTTCTCACCCTGCTCGACAGGCCCAGCCCAGCACGCGACCACGAGCGCGAAGGTGTCCCCATGCCGGTTCTCGGGGATGAAAGGCAGCGGAGGCGCGATCTGGAATGCCGGGAAGGCGCCCATCTCCTCGGGCGCGGTCGCGATGTACTCGCGGTAGAAGCGCAGGAGGTCGCGGGCGTACTTCAGCTCGAAGAACATCGGGCCGCCGTAGATGTCTTTGACCGGGTGGAGTCGAAACTCGAATGAGGTCACAACTCCGAAGTTTCCGCCGCCCCCACGAATGGCCCAGAACAGGTCCTCGTTCTCCTTCTCGCTCGCAACCAGGAACTTCCCATCGGCGGTGACCACGTCGGCGGAAACAAGGTTGTCCAGCGAGAGTCCGAATCCGCGTGCGAGGTATCCGATGCCGCCGCCGAGCGTCAGGCCCGCGACTCCAGTGGTCGAGATGATGCCGCCGGTTGTCGCCAGCCCAAACGCGTTCGTCGCGGCGTTGAAGTCACCCCACGTGGCGCCTCCTTCAGCTCGAGCGGTCCGTTTTTCCGGGTCTACATGAACGCTCCGCATCCGAGACATGTCGATGACCAACCCGTCATCGACAGTGCCGAACCCCGGCACGCTGTGCCCCCCTCCGCGAATTGCTATAGGCAGGTGGCTCTCTCGAGCGAAGTTGACAGCGGCGATCACATCGCCGGCGTTCACCGGACGCGTCACTACCGCTGGCTTGCGATCGATCATTGCGTTACGAACCAAGCGCGCCTGGTCGTAGCCGGCGTCCTCCGGCGCGATCACATCGCCACGAACCTGCTGACGTAAAGAGTCGAGCGTAATTGTCGCCATCCTTTCCTCCCACTAGTGGCTCGCCGGCGATCGTCCCAAGGCAAGACGGACCGCGACCTCCCTCCGATGCGCGGCACAGTTTAGGCGTGCCGAGAGCGCCTGGCCATAGGAATTCTGTCGGGGCTACGAGTCGGGTTCGGGGCGGACCTCGATCTTCTTGCGGGCCGCCTCGAGGCGCTCGGTGCAGATCTTCAAGTACACACGGGCATCCTCGACCGCCTTCAGGGCGTCCTCCAGGGACAGGTCACCGTCCTCGAGGAGCTTCAGCTTCTGGTCCAGCTTCTCGAGGGCCTGCTCATACGTCAGCTGCTCGTTCACGGCTCGACCTGTTCTACCCGCGCGCCCACCCGCCCGGTTGCCAGCCGGACGCGGATCCTGCGGTCGACGGACGTCTCGGTCGCTGACCGGATGACGACGCCGGACTCCGCATCCTGCGTGATGCTGTAGCCCCGCGACAGCACCGCGTCGGGGCTGAGGGCGAGCAGCCTTTCGCGGCGGTGCTCGAGGCCACGCGTTGCGGCCGCGAACCTCTCCGACAGCGCCCGCTCGAGGCGATCCGGCGCGCGCCGTGACGCGAGCGCGTTGCGGGCGCGGGTCAGCCGGGCGGCGCCGGCCGCAGACAATCGCCGTGCCCGCTCGCGCAGGGCCTCCTCGCGCCGCGCCACCTGCTGCACAGGGCTCAGCCGGACGAGGTTCGCAGCCGCGAGGGCAAGGCGGTCGGTGCGCACGCGCAGCATCGCCGGCAGGACCTGGAGCAATCGCGACCTCTTGACCTGGAGTCGTTCGGTCTCGCGCAGCACGCGCTGGTTGGTCTCGCGGTCCAGCCGGCGCTCGCGCTCGCGGAGCATGGCGACCAGGTCGGCTTTCTTCGGCACCACGCGCGACCCCGCTTCGGTGGGCGTGCGCGCTTCTACGTCCGCGACCATGTCGGCGACCGTGCGATCGGAGCTGTGCCCCAAGGCGGTGACGACCGGTAGGCGGGAGTCGAGGATCGCGCGTGCCACGAGCTCCGTGTTGAACGAGTACAGCTCTTCGAAGCTGCCGCCTCCACGCGCCAGCACGATCACCTGGGCAAGCGCCTCCTGGTTGCACCGGCGCATCGCGCGCGACACGCTCATCGGGGCGGCCGCGCCCTGCACTTGCACCGGATAGACGACCACGCCCATGTTCGGGTATCGCTCCCAGATCGTCTCCTGGAGGTCGTGGATGACCGCCCCGGTCGGGGACGTTAGGAGTGCCACGGCATCCGGCAGAAATGGCAATGGGCGCTTGCGTGCCGCCGCGAACGCGCCCTCGGCCTCGAGCTGGCGCTTCAACTCTTCCAGCCGCGCGCGCAGCTTGCCGACGTCGTCGAACTCGATCTGGTCGACGACGAACCGGATGGTTCCGTACTGCGTCCAGAATTCGACGCGACCCCTGAATACGAACACCTGGCCGTCTTCCGGTAGGGTGGTCACCCGCCGCGCGTCGTCTGCATAGAGGAAGCCGTTGATCAGGCTCTGGCCGTCTTTGATCGCGAAGCTGTAGTGGCCCTTCGTGCCGCGCTTCATACCGCTGACCTCGCCTTTCACGAGCATTGCGGTGAGAGGGCGCAGCTCGCGCCTTATCTCGTTGGCGAGCTCGGTGACGGTGAACGGGCGCTGGGCTTCTTCGGGCCGGAGCATGCCCGTTAGCTTAGTTCCGATAGGGGTGAGGCCCGGAAAGGAACCCGGCGCACGCACAAGGAGTTTGTGCGGCGCCGGCGAGTGGGGTGGTCCGGAGTCTATTGCAGAGGGATCTCTTGAGGTGACTGGAAAAAGCCTGGAGACCAAACAAGGATCAACTTGCCGTTAGGATCCCCTGCCGCCTCGAAACAAAGGGGTTTGGGACCAAGCGAGGCTCCAGCGGCCAGATCGACTGCCTGCCACGTATCGCAGCCGGCGGCATCCGAAAAAGCAATGTCGTGTTCTTGACCAAGCGGATCGCGGAGCTTGAAGTCGAACGGGTTCGCGTTCTGCTTGTCAGACGATCCGTTATGCATTGTCACTTGCATCGTCACGATGTGATTGCCGGCCTCGGGAGATATGAAAGCTCCTTTAGGGGCATTCCGATTGATGCTGCTGATGGTTACCGTGAATCCGTCAGCGTTGGCACAGGGCTTCGGCGAGCAAGAATTCGAGTGTGACGCGGTGCCGCCAGTGCTCTTTCCGATTGATCCAGCTAAAGCAATAATGCCAACAATGCCGAGCACGATAAGGACTGCGCAGCCGATCGCTACGTTCCGAAGTCCGTGCCCGCCGCCTTTGCCCTGCTGCGGTCCTGGCCGACCGGGGGCGTTCGGAATCCACTGGGTGCCGTTCCAGATGTAGGCACCGTCAGGCGATATGGTTCCCGCGCTAGTCGGCGGTCCGGGTGGGGCTTGACTCATGCGTTCACTCTCCAAGACAGCTGGCTGATACGCCGGCAAATATAGCGGCGTATAGCCATTCATTTAACAATTAGCTGGTGGAGCCTTAATTCGAGCGGCGCCGGCTAGCCGGATTCATGCCCGGTAGTCAAGGTCAAGAGCCTCCGGGAGGTGGAATCCGGAGATCCGCATCCGGCTATTCATTGCGTAGAGCGACTTACAGATAGGGGCCGGCCGGGTGCACGTCGTCGGTCGGGGTCCCCGCAGCGAGTTGTTTCGGGGCGGCGTTGTCCGAGTATGACCAGATGCCGCCTCGACCCGGAAACCACACACCCGCCGGATCGGAGAAGATCGCGATAGGGCCCGGGAGGTAATCGCCGAGGCGGATCGGCCCAGGATTGGAAAGCGGCTCTGAAGAGCCTGGACCTGCGAGCCCCGAGAGCTTGTTCTGGTTGACCCCCTGGATGTACAGCCTGTGAGTGAGGTCCACGCCAAGCGGCCAGACGAGGTCGTTCGCAGGTCCCTCGAACCAGTGAGTCACCTGCCACGTCGACAGGTCGAGGTGAAGCACTGAAAAGAAATCGTCGTTGCCCTGGACCCGAACGTCGATGCCCCATGCAGCGCCATCGCTGATTAGCACCCAACCGTACTGCTACATGTGGCGACCGCTTCCCGTCACCACATTGGCGTTCCGCCGGCTGGATCGAGTCGGTAGAGCTTCTCGAAGGCCCTGCCTGAGATTGATCGCATGGACGACGTAGATCGCATCCGCTGCAAAAGCGATCGGGATGCAAACTTGAGCGCCGCTGTAAACGGTGCGATCCGCGCGCGTCGCGATGTCGACGACGACGTGGACTTCCGACAAATAAGGACTGCCCTTCCGTACACGTAGCGCGAGCTATCGGGAGAGAGCTGGCTGCGGTCGACGCCCATCCATGTGTTCGACGCGACATCGATTGCCGCGCCGAAGACACCTGGCAGCTATGGAGGAGCAGTGACTGGGCTGACCGTCCCGTCGGGCACGCTCACGAATTCCGTACGAATCTCGATGCCGGAAGCGGTGCTGGCCTCCCCAGTAAACAGGCAACTTGCACGCCGCTAGGGGCTGGGCACCGTCGAGGCAGGCGGCGAGGGCGACCGGCTGGGGGCTCTTGCAGTACCGGATGCCGTGCGCGCCGTGACTACGAAGGCAGCCGACACAGCGATCCCACGCATGCATCGAGAACGCCTGTGGGCGGCATTGGCTACCCGGAGTCGGCGGGTCAGACCGGGCGCGAGAAATGGAAAGCCGAGATCCGCATGCGCTTGTTGAAATACAGCCGATGCGCATCGGTGCGATCAGCGCCCAGCCCGGAGTCGAGGTGAAACGCGTCCAGGTGGAGACGCTTCGCTTCGTCGATCATCCAGTCCATCAGCTGCCCGGCGTACCCCTTGCCGCGGTGGTCGAATCGGGTGCCGAGGTCGTCGCAGTACAGTGCGTGACCCCACGCCAGCATGTGGAAGACGCGGAACCCCGCTACAGCGACCGCGTACGTGTCCTCCTTGACGAAGAACCCGATCAGCCGGTAGCCCTCGGGCCTCAGGTCGTTGTCTACGTGCTCCGCGAAAACCGACTCCGGCCCGATATTGGGCCTGAGCTCGAGCATTGCCTTGTAAACGAGATGGGTCGCCCCGGACTGAATCTCCTGAATCACCCGCCGATCTGCGACATCGACTTGGCCGGCTTGATGAACCCTGGCTGGTTGATCAGATGGCCCTCTTCCTTGCGCCAGACCGCCGTCTCGATGACGCGGCCGAGGTGGTCGTCCGACGCGCCCGACCGGATGAGCTCACGCAGCGGCGTCTCCTGCAGCGAAAACAGGCACGTGCGCAGGCCGCCCTCAGCAGTGAGCCTGATGCGGTTGCACGTGGTGCAGAACGCCTGGCTCACGGACGAGATGAAGCCCACACCTCCCGGCGCCCCGTCGGCGAACTTGAAACGGGTTGCTGGACCTGGCCGCGTATCGACCACGGGCTGGAGTGGAAACAGGTCTTCGATCTGCTCCTGGATGCGCCGGCTGGGCACGACCTGGTCGACGGTCCAGATGTTGTCGCCGTCGAGCGGCATGAACTCGATGAAGCGCACCTCGTAACCCTCGTCGCGCGCGAGGCGGGCGAAGTCGACGACCTCGTCGTCGTTCTGCCCTGACATCACGACCATGTTCAGCTTGATCGGCCAGAGTCCGGCTTCTCGCGAGGCCTTGATGCCGTCCATGACGCGGACGAACGCATCGCTGCGCGCGATCTCGTGGAACCGGTCCATGTGCAGCGTATCGAGGGAGATGTTGATCCGCTTGAGGCCCGCGTCACGGAGCAGCTGGGCCTTTTCGCGCAGCAGCACGCCGTTGGTGGTCATGGTGATGTCGAGCGTTGGGTCGATCTCGTTGATCATGCCCACCAGCTCCTCGACCTTGACGCGCACCAACGGCTCGCCGCCGGTGATGCGGATGGTGCGAACGCCGTACCGCTCGACGAAGAGGCGCGCCAGCCGGGTGATCTCCTCGAAGCGGAGCAAATCATCGCGCTTCAGCCACTTCAGGCCCTCCGCGGGCATGCAGTAGATGCAGCGGAAGTTGCAGCGATCGGTGATGGAGATCCGAAGGTCGTCGGCGATCCGCCCATAGGAGTCCCTGAGCTTGGCGGTCCCCACATGGCCGATCATAGACGCCGTGGGTTACGAGCACATTCAGGTTGATGTCGAGCCCCCCATCGCCACGATCACGCTGAACCGCCCCAAGGTCCTCAACGCGCTCAGCCCCGAGCTCGTCGGTGAGGTCAACGCGGCCCTCCGCGAGCTCGACGCCGACGACCGGGTCCGAGCCGTGGTCCTGACCGGCGGGTCAAGGGTTTTTGCGGCAGGCGCCGACATCGGAGACATGGCCGAGCGCACCGCCGTCGAGCAGCTCCATCGTGACCAGACCGGCCGCTGGGCCGGCATCGCCGCCTTTACAAAGCCTCTGATCGCGGCCGTCAACGGCTACGCGCTGGGCGGTGGATGTGAGCTCGCGCTGATGTGCGACATGATCATCGCCGGGGATTCCGCGCGCTTCGGCCAGCCCGAGATCAACCTCGGCATCATTCCTGGCGCCGGCGGAACGCAGCGGTGGCCGCGCACGGCGGGCAAATACGCGGCCATGGAAACCGTCCTCACGGGGGCGCCCGTCACGGCCGAGCGCGCGCGGGAGCTGGGCATCGTCAACAAGGTCGTGCCCGCCGAGGTGACGATCGAGGTTGCGAAGCGTGTCGCGCGACAGCTCGCGCAGAAGGCGCCGCTGGCATTGAGGATGGCGAAGGAGGCGGTGCTCAAAGCATTCGAGGCGCCGCTCGCGGAAGGGCTTGCGGCCGAGCGCAAGAGCTTCTACTTCCTGTTCTCGACCGAAGATCAGAAGGAAGGCATGCGCGCCTTCCTCGAGAAACGAAAGGCAGTATTCAAAGGAAGGTAGTGATGGCAACCGAGGTCGAGGTTCACGTCAACGTCCACGTCCACGATGGCGTGGGGCTGATTCAGCTCAACCGGCCCGAGAAGATGAACGCGATCGGCGCGCTGACGCGCCAACAGCTGGGTGAGGCGATCAAGCAGGCGGAGCGCGACGATGCCGTCCGCGTGCTGGTCCTCACCGGTTCTGGGCGCGCGTTCTGCTCCGGCGCGGATGTCACCGAGATGGTGCAAGGCGCGGGAATGCGGACGCCGGAGGACGTCGGCAACGTGCTGCGCAACGAGTACATGCCGATGCTCACACGCCTGCGCACCATGCCGAAGCCAGTGATCGCGGCGATGAACGGCCCGGCGGTCGGCATCGGTGCGAGCTACGCGCTGGCCTGCGACATCCGCATCGCAACGCCAGAGGCCTATCTGCTCGAGGCGTTCGTCAACATCGGCCTCGCGCCCGATGGTGGCGTGAGCTGGCTCCTGCCTCGCCTGGCCGGGACGGGCATCGCGTATGAGATGTTCTTCACGGGCAAGCCGCTGTCGGCTGCCGACGCGCATCGTCTGGGCGTCATCAACCGGGTGGTGCCGGCCGAGCGCCTCGAGGCCGAGGTCCGCGACCTGGCCGCACAGCTAGTCGTGCAGCCGCGCCAGGCCATGGCCGCGGCCAAACGTGCAGTGACCCACGCCCTCGAGTCGAGCTTCGAGGAGGCGCTGGAGTTCGAGTCGTATCTGCAGGAGGCGCAAGCGTCGAGCCCTGAGTTTGCGGAGGGCGTCCAGGCCTTCCTCGCGCGGCGCAAGAAGTCTTAATGACTACTCACGCCCTTCTCCCTAGCCCTCTCCCCGAAGGCGAGAGGGGATAAGTGCAGCTTCACGAGGCGGTCATCGTCGCGACCGCGCGCACGCCTATGGGCAGGTACGGCGGCCAGCTGAAGGACGTGCGCCCCGACGACCTCGCGGCGATCGTGCTGAAAGAGGCGTGCGACCGCGCCCACGTCAAGCCGGCGGAGGTCGAGGACGTCATCCTCGGCTGCGCCAACGGCGCTGGCGAGGACAACCGCAACGTTGCACGCATGGCGCTGCTGCTCGCGGGCTTTCCAGTCGAGGTCCCGGGCCAGACCGTCAACCGCCTTTGCGGATCCGGTATGCAGGCGACGATCGCAGGAGTTCGCGAGATCCAGGCCGGCGCGGCGGACATCGTCGTCACGGGCGGCGTCGAGAGCATGACCCGCGCTCCGTGGGTGATGCCGAAGCCGGATGGAGCGTTTCCGCGGGGCCCGCAGACGGTGTACGACACAGCCCTGGGCTGGCGCCTCGTCAACCCGAAGATGGCGGAAATGTACGGGACGCTGCAGATGGGGGAGACCGCCGAGCGCGTGGCCCAGAAGTACGAGGTATCGCGCGAGGACCAGGACGCATTCGCCCTTCGCAGCCATCAGCGCGCGGTTGCCGCGCAGAAATCCGGGCGCCTGACGGAGGAAATCGTTCCAGTAATGGTGCCGCAGCGCAAAGGTGAGCCGGTGCGCCTGACCGACGACGAGGGCCCGCGCGCGAACACATCCGCCGAGGCGCTGGCAAAGCTCACGCCGGCGTTCGCAGCCAATGGTTCGGTCACGGCAGGCAACTCGTCGCCCTTGAACGACGGCGCGACAGCCCTGGTGTTGATGTCCGAGTCGAAAGCACGTGAGCGCAACCTGCAGCCGCTCGCGCGCTTCGTCGCTTCGGCACCGGCGGGCGTGCACCCCGATTACATGGGCATCGGCCCGGTACCTTCATCGATGAAGGCGCTGGAAAAAGCCGGGCTCCAGGTGTCGGACATAGGCATCGTCGAGCTCAACGAGGCCTTCGCGGCGCAGTCGCTCGCCTGCGTCCGCCTGCTCGGGCTGGACGAAGAGAAAGTGAACCTCAACGGCGGGGCGATCGCCCTCGGTCACCCACTTGGGAGCAGCGGCGCGCGCCTGGTGAGCACGCTCGTCCGCGAGATGGCCCACCGCGACGCGGAATACGGCCTGGCCACGATGTGCATCGGTGTCGGGCAGGGCATCGCGTCGATCTGGCGTCGAGGCTAGTCGCCATCGCTGAACGCGACCCACAAGCGGTGCGCTCGATGTTCGATCGCATCGCCCGCCGGTACGACCTCGTCAACACCGTGCTGTCGGCCGGAACGGATGGGGGCTGGCGCCGCAGCGCCGCGAGGCTGACCGAGCTCAAGGCGGGCGGCTCCGCGCTCGACGTCGCCTGCGGCTCGGGCAAGCTCACCGCGCTGCTGGCTCGAATTGCCGGGCCCAGCGGCCATGTGGTCGGCCTCGACTTCAGCAGGCAGATGCTCGAGGTCGCCCGCAGTGAGCACCCCGCAATCGAATTCCTGGACGGCGATGCACTCAACCTCCCGTTCGAAGATGCCGGCTTCGACGCGAGCACCATCGCCTTTGGCCTTCGCAACCTCGCCGACCCCGTGCGTGGTCTGCGCGAGATGCTTCGCGTCATCAGGCCGGGCGGGCGCGCCGTCGTCCTGGAGTTCGTGCGGCCGCCCAACGGGCCCGTGGGCTCCGCTTATCGCGTTTACCTGCGCACCCTGCTGCCGGCCATCGGAGGCGTGCTCTCCGGCCAACCCACGGCCTATCGCTACCTCAGCGACACCGTCGACTCCTACCGCAACGCGGATGAGCTTCGAACGCTGGCGGAGGTCGCAGGCTGGAAGGGGGTTCGCTACAAAAGCGTGGCGGCCGGAACGGTGGGGTTGCTGTCAGGCAGTCCGGTCGACCGCTGACCGCGCGAGGCCGACAAGGGTGGGGCGCAGGCCGTCGAGCTCGACCGCTTCGATCTCGCACACGGCCTGTTCGACCAGGCCTCGGGCTTCGTCGCCGACGCGACGCAACGCGTCGCTCCTGGTGACCAGCTCCGCCACGCGGTCGACCTCGTCGTCTCGGAGCGAACCGGCGAGCAAAGTTCGCACCTCGGTTCCAACCGAACGATCCTCCGCCGCGTAGATGAGCGGGAGCGACAGCGCGCGCTGCCGGATGTCGAGGCCGATCGGCTTTCCCGAGTCAGGGCTGAAATCGACCATGTCGTCGGCCATCTGAAAGGCGATACCGAGCAGCTCGCCATAACGGCGCAGGGCCTCGACGATGTCCGCCGATGCGTCTGACAGGAGCGCTCCCGACACGCACGCCGCCGCGAAGAGCGCTGCGGTCTTGCCGCGCACGACGCGCAAGTAGGAATCGTGGTCTCCGGGAAAAGCGCCCCGCAGAGCAACGTCGTCGATCTGCGACGCGCAGATCGCCTCCAGCGCCTCGGCCATCGTCGTCGCAACACTTGGGCTGCCGAGCTCGGCGATCAATCGCGTCGCCTTCGCGAAGTAGTAGTCCCCGACCGCGATGGCGCGCTCCGCACCTTCCGCCGCGGCGACGGTCGGGCGGCCCCGCCGATGGGTCGACTCGTCGACGTAGTCGTCGTGGACGAGGGTGGCGTTGTGGAGCAGCTCCACGGCCGCCGCGAGAGAGGCGGCGCGCAGCGGCTCTTGCCTGGGACCGATTCGCGAGGTGAGCTGTACCAGCTTCGGCCGCAGGCGTTTGCCGCCCGCTTCCATGAGGCGGCGCATGGGCAGCGCCACCGGGTCGGGATCGACCAAGAGCTGCCGGGTGATCTCCACTTCCACGAGGTCCGCGAGTTTGGAGTCGTTTCTGCCGGTTGGGGCCCCCCAACCCCTTCCCTCCCCGCGAGCGGGGAGGGCGAAAACCTCATCGGCTTCAACTTTCGTCGAGAAGTCGCCTTCCAGCTGCATTGCTAGCTGCCGGTGACGCGGGCCGTCTAGCTCGACCGCGAACACCGACTGCCACCGCCCCGTCACCAGCTCTCCTTCTTCGACGAGCAGCGTGAGGAATCCGGTGAGCAGCAGCTGGCGGCAATGGGCGTGGCCGTTCACCGACTCGTCGACAGCGACCTCGACACGTCGCGTGAAGTCGTCGTGCTCGTACCCGGCTTCGC
>DASPYG010000182.1:0-48684 GCA_035636885.1 Candidatus Nitrosopolaris sp. | reverse complement strand
GACCATGGCGCCGAGGACCACGAGGGCCGCGAGCATCAGGCCGAACGCTGCATATGTCGTGTAGGTCCCGATCGTCCACCAGCCATATGCGTTCAGGAGCATCGAGCGCAGGGACTCACCCTTGAACAGCGTGTCGCGCTGTCCGTTGAGCGTTGCGATCTGCTTCTGAAGTGCAGCGTAGTTCGGGTCATCCTTTGAGGTGTTGGCGAGCTGGGCGCTCAGTTGTGAGACTTTTGTGCCCACCCCCGCGTAGGTCAGGCCGCCGGCCACGCCCTGCAGGTGCTCACCGAGGAAGTCGTTGGCGTAGATCCGAGCCTGGTTGCCGTCAGTCACCTGGTTGGCCGCCTGGTCGCGGATTTCCTGCGGGAACTTCGCGGGGTCGAGCGCTCCGCCGGCCTTGATCTGGTCGGTGCCGGGGAAGAAGACCTGCTGGGCAGTCAGCTCGTCGTGAATCTGCGTGGTGGTGAATGACCCCATGGCAAACGCAAATCCAGCAGCTCCCGCGAGGACCAAAACCAAGACCGCCTGAAGACTGATGATTCGCCACCGAATTGCCTTGTTCATGACGTTTCTCCTTGATCCCTCTGTTCGAGGGTTTGATTTGAGCTCGGACGGCTCTTGCAGCTAGTGAACAGGGCTTCGAGATGAATGACGCCTGCCGTTGGGCCCGGCCGGCTTAGGGTCTGCGGCCCCAACCGGCAGGGTCTTTCGGCAGTGAGGTACCTGTCGTGGGTGGCGGGCAGGGGTTGTTCCCGCCGGGCATGGTGCACACCTCCATGTCAACTCACCTCTCACGCTCCGAATGAGCTGAGTCTCGCCGGCCGGCGGCGGCCGCGAGTGCCGAAAGTCCCCGGCACCGCAGGACGATTGGGGGGGCCCCAAGTCCTGGGCGGAGGGGGCCGTCAGGCCCTATGGGTAGGCGCCATCACAAGTTCGAATTGTCGAAGGCGGTCGAGGCGATCAGATTCGCCGCCAACGTCAATGAACAGAGGAGCTGCCAAGCGCATGGACACACCGACCACGTACTTCCATTGGGGATTCATCCTGATCTCCGTTCCCAACCTGCTTGTGATCGCCGGGATGATCGTCTTGTTCGCGATCGCGCTGGTGATCCCGTTCCCTCACACGGAGGCGGGGGAAAATGACCACCACAACTAGCGCCACCGGCGCCACGCCGTCCGAGTCGAAACCGAGCAGCTGGACCCTGCGCCTCCGGCAGGCGATCGACCGCCACCTGCCTATGGACCACCTCCTGCCGGACCGGCAGCCCTACTACGTCGGGTCTTGGGTCTACGTCTTTGGCGTCGTCACCATTGCCGCGCTCGTCTGGGTGGTGATCAGCGGCGTGGTGCTTGCGTTCATGGGCCCGCAGTGGTGGCATGACTCCCGGATTGGCCGCTTCTTCAACGGCCTTCACTTCTGGTCGGTTCAGCTGTTCTTCATCTTCATGGTCCTGCACCTCTGGGGCCAATACTTCATGGCCGGTTGGCGCCATGGGCGCGCAGCGACGTGGGCGATCGGTGTGGTGATCTTCGGAGTGAGCGTCCTCACCGCATTCACGGGTTACCTGTCCCAGCAGAACTTCGATGCTCAGTTCATCGCCATCAACGCCAAGGATGCGATGAATGCAGGCGGAATCGGCGCGTTCTTCAACGTCTTGAACTTCGGTCAGATGTATGGGCTCCACATCATGCTGCTGCCGATCGGCGTGACCATCCTCGTGGTCGTGCACATCGTCTTGGTGCGTTTGCGCGGCGTCGTGAAGCCGATCGATCCGGAAGGGGGTGCGTCGTCATGAAACCGATGGGCGCGACGCAAGAGGAGTACTACCGCGGCATGCGAATGGTGCCTTACGACCTCGTGAAGGAGCTCGTCATCGCCCTGGGCGTTGTGGCGCTGATCGCGCTTGTGGCGACTGCGTTCCTTTCGTCGCCGGACGTGGCTCCGATCACCATCGCGACCTGGGCGCAGCAGGATCCCGTCGACTTCGTGACCACTGCGACCACCGAGCTCGCTGGTTCATCCACCAGCGCCGGCTATGGCAATCCATACAACACCGCAGGTCCCGGCCAGAGCTGGGGGCCGATCGCACCTCAGAAATGGTTTGGAACGCGGATCCCTGTGGACTCGGCCAACTCATTCGTGATCCAGCCGCTGCAGAGGGCCGCTTTCAGCAACACCGACCTTGGCGCGGCGCTCAGCACCTGGCAAACAGCAAGCGCGGACCAGCAGGGCAAGTGGCTGGACGCGTACACCAAGGCCCTTGCTGACGCGACGGTCACAGAGGGAAAGGTCACGGTCGCCGTCGGGGACTACGGTTCGCTCCCCACTATGATGTCGAACCTTCTCGGCATCGCTCAGGCGGGCGGCCTGGATGGGCTGCTCGTGATCAACGGCCGCTTCTATCAGACGGACTACACCCAGCCGCTTCTCTTCATGGGTGATGGCGGATACCTCGCCGGCCTCGCCGACCAGGCGCACCTGACCGGCAGCCAGTGGGGAATGATGAACGAGACGGGCTCGTACCCCGGCCAGACATGGCTCTGGCTGTACACGATGTGGTACCAGGTGCCGCCCTTCACCAGCGACAGCGGCTTCCTCGGGCTCAATGCGTCCAACGCCGACCTGGGGATCATCATCCTTATGACCGTCCTCACCATCGCGTTGGCGATGGTGCCGTTCATCCCCGGTCTGCGCGACATCCCACGATGGCTGCCGATCCACCGACTCATCTGGCGCCGGTACTACGCCCCGCGCAATGTCGCGACCCGGACCTAGGTCTACCGGTAAGGAGATCGAAGGAGGGGCCGCAGTTGTGCGGCCCTCTCTTTTTCACTTCGATCCCGCCGATCGGCCCCGGTCCTTGGGTGTGCGGCGCTCTGAAGGTGAGTCCTCTCCCCGCGGTTGAAATTCGAGGCGGTCGGCGTCATCGGACTGATTCCTCTGGCCTCTACCTCCAGCAATCTGAACAAGGCGACGAGACACCACGCAGACATCCTCCAGTAGGCCTCCGCATGTGACGCTTGGCTTGCGAAAGGCTGACGCGACAAAGGACCTCAGCCGGACCGCCTCGGCGAGCCGGCAAGCCCCCGGTTCTGGCCGCGATCAAGAATTTTGAGCACGCGGACGGACGAGGTGTATGGTGGCTGCAGCGGACCGCTCCCCAGCCCGTTACATCCTTGAGCTGAATTGGCGGAACATGCCGAGCGGCCCGCTTACTTTCCGCCGCTGCCGATGGGCTTTCCCGAACCACTGCAGGCGAATGATCAACGCGAGCGAATGGTGGCGGGGATGCGCGACTGGCTGCGTCGGCGCTAGGGTGCTTCCCATAGAACGATGACTGGGTCAGCGAACTTACAGGCGCGTGGCCAGGGTCCGGTCGGAATCATCACTGGTGCTGCTTCCGGCATTGGCGCTGCCACGGCCCTTGCGTTCGCCAGGTTGGGAGCGCGCATGGTTTTGGCGGGCCTCTCCATCGAGGATCTCGGCGCCTTGGTCAAGACAATCAGTAATGCAGGAGGCGCCGCAATTCCCATCGCTTGCGATGTCCGTGATCCCGACCAGGTTGCCGAGCTGCCCAGATTGGCCGTCGAAAACTTTGGGCGGATTGACTTCCTGGTGGCGAGCGCCGGGATAGCGGCCCAGGATCAGGCGGTCTCAGGCGACGTCAAGCGTTGGCGTGACGTGATCGAGACAAACCTCCTCGGGCTCGCTTATTCGGTTCGTTACGTTCTGCCGCAGATGTACCAGCAGGGTTCCGGCCACATTTTCCTGATCGCGTCGCAATCTGGTCGACACGCATACCAGGGTGAGTCCATTTACATCGCCAGCAAGTGGGGAGTGGTCGGATTCGGCCATGCCGTTCGCATGGAGGCGCAGTCCGCTGGGATCAAGGTGACCTTGATCGAGCCCGGACTGGTGGACACGCCGTTGACTCGTCTCAGTCCGGTGGTTCGGCCGCTCCTCGACGCGTTCGAGCCGCTGACAGCTGACGATGTCGCCAATGCCGTCATCTACGCCTTCACGCAACCGCCGCACGTCACGGTGAACGAGCTGGCGGTTCGGCCGCTACGTCAGGGCGACGACCCGTTCAAAAAGAAACCCGCGGGTCGGCGGGCGCGCCATCCGTCCCGGCCGGCTGACCGCTGACCGCTTTCGATGTGGCGCTGCCGGCGCCCGATCGATCACCGTCGATGCGTTCATCAGATGTTTCTGTGCGTCCATCACCCCACTGGCGTTCGAAGACGAGCTGACCATCCACCGTCACCGACGCGCGGAAGTCCTGCCCATCCTGTGTAACGCGGAGGCGACTCTGCACGATGACGTTGGACCCCTGCGGGGTCTGCAGGCGTATCGTCGCCTCCCCCTCGACGCGTGCGGCTTCGGGCGTGGCTGCCGATACCGAAGCGCGGCCGGTCCGATCGATTTCGAACCGCCCGTCTCGACCGACCGATTGGATCGCGGACCGGATTCCGGTGCTGACCACCATGGTGCCCGTCGCCTTGTCTTGAGCAATCTGCCACCGGGGCACGCCTTCGATGTCGAGTGGCGTCCGCTTCACATTCGGATCCGGGACAGGCAGGTGAAGCTCAGGCGTCTCAGCTGGAGGTACGACCGGTAAGCGGACCGCCGAAGGCGTCGGCGTGCCCGTGGCAAGGCGGATGCGCGGGTTCGATCGTGTCGGCCAGATCCGCGGGAAGTCGCTGCAAGAGACAGCAACACGGAGGCGGTGACCTGCGTGTACGACGTACGACGTGGCCCAGAGGGGAACGCGGAACTCGAGCGTCCGAGCCGGGTCTTGCCGGCTTGCCTTGGCCCAGCCCGTTGTTATGAGAGCGGAGTGTCCACCGGGGGCCACGTCACACAGTTTCACGACGAGATTCGCGTCAGCTCCTTCGTCCAGCGCGACATACACCGTTGCCTCGGGGGAGCCGGTTATCTCCAGCGCTTCCAGGAGCGGCTCGCCGGTGAAGGTGATCGATCGGAGGTCGTCTGGGCCCTGGTCCAGTGGAAGTCCGAGTCCCGTGCCGGTCGGATCCCACAATCCAGCCATGACCCCGACTGTCGGATCGCCCTGGTAAGACACCTCATTCGCTTGCGCCGAGGGCTCCGTCACCAGACCGCCAATCCCGCTATCGCTGAGGCTGAGGTAGCTCACGGAGTCTGTGGTTCGCGCGATCGGCCATTCAGATTCGTAACGCCACCCCTGTCCCTGAACGTAAATGACCACCGGGGGCTCGTTACGGACCCCGTTATCGATGCCCTTGAGCCAGCTGTCCCACCAACGAGTCATCTCGGCGAGATAGTCGACCTGGGCAAAGGCGGCAAGGTCAGGCATCTCGTGCATCCATGGGCCCATCAGGATTCGACGAGGTCCCCGTATGCGTTCATAGGCTCGGACCATGGCCTCTGGGAAGATGTCGCGCCAGGCTCCCATCAAGAAGGACGGAACTGTGATGTTCTCGCCGGCGATGGTCTTCGACTTCCAGTACTCGTCGAAGTCCGGGTGCTCTTTGTAGGGCAGGATGTAAGGCGCCCGACCCGCCTTCAATCGCTCGCGCCACAGTCGATACCAACGTCCGTCAGGGTCCTGGTACATCGGAGGCGTCAAGTTCATGGCGGTCATGAACGGCCCCCAGCCTCCCAGGATGCCGAGGCAGTTGAAGCAGCCTCCCGGGTAGACGATGTCGTGGTAGTGGTCGAGGCCGCCGAACATCGGCACGATCGCCTTCAGATGAGCCGGGGCCAGGGCCGCGGTCTTGAATGAGGTGATCCCGCCGTAGGACATGCCCCACATGCCCACATTGCCATCGCACCAGGGCTGACCCGCGGCCCATTCGACTATCTCTGCGCCGTCGGTGCCTTCTCGAGGATCACCGACATCCCAGGCGATCCCTTCTGAGTTCCCGAGGCCACGCAGGTCGACCAGGATGTTGGCGTATCCACGAGCTGCGAAATAGCGATTGGGGTGATCGAACAGGGCGCCGATCAGGTCGTCCTTGTGGTACGGGTAGTAGCTCACCAGTGCCGGGAAACGACCCGGAATGTCGGGGATGAACAGGTCTCCCGCGAGGGACACCCCATCGCTCAAAGGAATCAAGACGTTGCGCTTTACGCGCACGCCATGCAGCTCTCCGGCTTCCATCCGCACTCCTTGCCCTGGACCCGCCAGTGCGTCCCACGGGTGATCTGTTGGCGCCAAACGGGGAAGCGTTCGCGGACGGAGCCGGCGCCCCATCCGCGAAGCCTCGCAACTACCCCCGGTGTGTCAAATGCCTCTTTGTCTGCTCGACCTCACAAGATGTCCTGAATCTGTCCGGATGCCTGCGACAACGCGTCTGCCGGCTTCATAGTCCCGGCGTAGACGCGGTCCATGTACGGCATGACGATGCTGATCATCTGCTGGAGATGGGCGTTCAGGATCGGCCCGTGCGTGTACTGGAGGAAGTTCTGAATCTTCGCGCCCGTCGGGTTGTTCTGCCAGAAGCCCTTCGCCTGCCAGTCGGAGATGATCGGATCGACGCCCGTCGCCTGATCGTATTCCGCGTTCGGCGTGGTCCAGTGCTTGATGACCTCCCAGGCCGCCTGCTTGTTCTGGCTCTTCTTCGCCATGACCCAGAGCCCGGCGTTGCCGAGCATCACGTCGGCCTTCGGTCCAGGCGGGTATTTGGCGACATCTGGTTTGAAGGGCACCGGCGGCTTGTTGGTGGCGATGACGCCGGTGAACTCGGGCTCATCGAGAAGAATGCCGATATTCCCGGCGATGAACTGGCCTCGTATCCCTGGCCAGTCGTACTTTCCGAAGGGCGGCGTGACCTTTTGCTTGACATGCCAGTCCTGAATCATCTGGAGCGCCGCCGCGAATTCAGGTGTATTGACCGCCGGCTTTGTCTGGTCCGGCGTGAGGAAGTCGGTGCCCGCCCGAAGCATGTAGCCGTACCACTCGAACTGGCCGAAGTTCTTGGTTCCGTTCTCCCGCATCCCGAGGCCGTAGACACCGGGCAAGCCGAGAGCCTGAATCTTCATCGCCGCCTGGGTCATCGAGTCGTACGAGGTGTTGAACTGCGCGGGATCGACGCCGGCCTTCTGGAAGAGGTCGAGGTTGATGTGGATCATCGCCTGGGCCCCGTCGATCCAGGCCACGCCGCCCAGGATCCCCCCAGGAGCAGTTGGCTTGGGCCGCGTCTTATACCCGGGCAGGAAGTCCTGCGTCAGAGTTACGTAGCTCGGATCCTGGGTCCATGGTTCGAGGTCCTCGAGGGGTCCAGTAGAAAACGGAAACGCTCCATAAAAGACTTCGGGAATGTAGATCACGTCTTGCGAACCGCTCGCCAATGCCGCGGTCATCTGCGCGGTAGCCTGCGTCCAGTCGAACGCGGAGAACTGAACGGTGACATTAGGGCAGACCGACTTGAAGGTGTCGATGTACTTCTGCTGCAAGTCCGCTTCGTTGGCGGCAAACGGTCCCTTGTAGAGCTTGACCGTTCCGGTCAAGCTCTTCGGATCGCTCGCCCAGGGTTTGCTGGATGTCGTCGTGTTGCTCGACCCGGCGCACGCCTCGAGCACGGCTCCAATGGCCGTCATCGAAAGCCCCGCTGCGGTCAAGCGCAGGACGAAGTCTCTGCGGGAGATCTTCCCGGCCATGAATGATTGGACAAGGTCCTTGCGCGGCTCGCTCGCCATTTGGTCCTCCTCTGAGTTCGGAACGCCGGCTCGACAAAGCCGGCAAGAAGCGTTGGTTTGAGTGGCGCCTTGGGCGCCACGCTCAGGCGGTCTTCAGTCGCAAACCCTCCTGTGTGAACAGATGGATTGCGTCAGGCGGAAATCGGATGGATATGCGCTCCCCCTCCCGAGCCGCGACGCGGATGCTGGCGCGCACGATGCACGACGCACCGTCCTCCAGCACAACCGAGAGGTACTCTTCGGCACCAACTTTTTCGACGAGCTCGATCCGCCCAGGAAATGCGCTGGGATCGTCCGGGCCCGCTATGAGGATGTCTTCCGGACGCACGCCGAGGGTTGCCTCACCGGACGTCGACAGCCCGGTCCAGCGCCCATCGAGCGGAACGGTGAGCTGGCCACTGAAGACCGGCTTGCCGCTCGCCGTGCCGAAATGCCCTTCGAAGAGGTTCATCGGCGGACTGCCCACAAAAGTCGCGACGAAGGTATTCGTCGGCTCGGCATACACCTCGACAGGCGTGCCAACCTGCTGAATCACACCGTTGCGCATCACCACTATTCGGCTCGCCATGGTCATCGCCTCGACCTGGTCGTGAGTCACGTAGACCGTGGTTCGACCGACACGCCGGTGGAGTTTCAGCAGCTCGCTACGCATCTCGACCCGCAATAGCGCGTCAAGGTTGCTGAGCGGCTCGTCCATCAGGAATGCAATCGGCTTGCGGATGATCGCCCGCCCCAGGGCAACTCGCTGCCGCTGCCCACCACTCAGCTGCTCGGGATACTTCTTCAGCTGATCGGTGATTCCGAGGAGGCTCGCGACCCGCGCTACCTCACTGGTCTGCTCGGTCTTCGAGGTCCCTCGCATCCGGAGGGGAAAGCCAAGATTCGTCTCGACCGTCATGTGCGGGTACAGCGCGTAGTTCTGAAACACCATCGCCACGTCACGGGCCTTCGGACGGACGTAGTTGGCCAGCTTCCCCTTGATGTAGACGTCCCCCTCGGTGGCATCCTCGAGGCCTGCGATGACCTTCAGGATCGTGCTCTTGCCGCAGCCCGACGGGCCCAGCAGAACAAGAAACTCCCCGGGCTCGATCTCGAGACTGACGGATGAAAGCGCGGTGACTGTTCCGTAGCGCTTGGTGACCTCGACGAGCTCGATGTCGTAATCGGTTGCGTCGGGCTGACCAGTTGTCGCCGAGGAGTTCATTGCTTCAGTGCTCCAGCCAGCGAAGCTGCGATGAACTGCTTTTGCAGCAGAAGGAAAAAAGCCACGATTGGGACCAATGCCATGACGGCCCCCGCAGAGAAGATGCCGTAGTTCACTTGCCACACGCTTCTCTGCGTGGCGAGCCCGGTGGTGATCAGCTGCATCGACTGATCGTTCACGGCCACCAGCGGCCATATGAAGCTCGTGTATTGGGTCAGGAAGGTCAAGACCGCCAGAACGACCAGGCCTGGGCGTACCAGCGGCAGGATGATCCGAAGGTAGATCCCAAACTCCGACTCCCCGTCGAGGCGGGCGGCATTCTCGAGGTCGGAGGGCAATCCTTCGATGAACCCTCTCATCAAGAAGATTCCGATCGGATTCGCAAGCGGTGGGAGGATCAGGGCCCAGTAGGTATTCAGCAGACCGAAGTTGAAGATGATGAAGTAGAGCGGAATGAGGATTGCGGAGAACGGAATCATCATGGTCATGATCACGACGACGAACAGCGCGTTTTTGAATGGAAAGCTCATCTTGGCGAACGCATACCCGGCCATCGAGTCGAAGATGACTTTGATCAGGGTGACCGACAACGCCACGATCAGGGTGTTCAGCACCCAGCGCAGGAACGGAGTGTTGAACAGCAGGCCGGTGAAGTTGCCCCAGTACACATGGGTGGGGATCCAGTTGGGCGGATAGGTGAAGAGGAGCTGCTGGTCTTTCAACGAAGTGCTGAGGATGTAGAAAAGGGGCAGCGAACAGGCAAGCGCCACCACGACGGTGACGGCGTACGAAAAAACGGTGAGTATTGGTCCAGCCTCACCCGCCGGAAGGGGCCGGAAGAGGTACCGCCAGCCTCGCGGTCGCACGGTGGCAGGTTGCCTCAACACCCTGGCGCGAGTGGCCATGTCAGACCCCCGTGCGCCGGCGAAGCAGGCGCATCTGGATGAGGCTGAGAACCAGGATGATCAGCAGCAGCAGGAAGGCCATCGTTGCGCCGAAGCCGGTCCTGTAGAAGAAGAACAGCGCGTGGTAGATGTACCAGACAAAGGTGGCGGTTGTGTTGGCCGGTCCGCCGTCGGTCATCACATACACGGAGTCGAATATCTGCAGATTGAAGATGGTCGCGAGCACGATCGCAAAAAGGAAAACCCTCCTCATCAGAGGCAGGGTCACGAATCGGAAACGTTGCACGGCATTGGCCCCGTCCAGGTGCGCAGCCTGATACAGCTCGCGAGGCATTCCGATCAACGCGGCAAGAAAGTAGAGCGCCCAGAAACCAATGGACCGCCAGACCTCCATTGCGGCGACGGAAGGCAGCGCCAGCTCCGTACTGCCCAGGTAGATCAGGGGCTTTGCCCCGATCACCCGCAGGAAGAGGTTGAACGCCCCCAGGTCAGGGTCCAGCAGAAAGAGCCAGATGAGGCCGGCGATGACTGTTGGCGCCAGGACCGGCAGGTAGATGAGGGCACGAAGAGTTGCTCCTCCTCGAGTCACGTTCTGAAGGACCAGGGCTATGAGCAGGCCGAGGATCAGCATCGTCGGGATGATGATCACGGCGAAGCGAAGGGAGTTTCCGAGGGTCTGGATCACTACGGGATCGTGAAAAATTCGCTCCCAGTTTCGGAAACCGACGTACCTGATCGGCTCGATGAGCCCTCCGGTCTGGAACATCTCGACGAAAACCTGAAACAGAGGCACGATCAGAAACACGATGAGGAAAACCAGGTTCGGGAAGAGGAACGCGAGAGCAATCGCCACGCGACGGAGCTCGTACCGCCGGCGGAAGCGCCGGTGGTCGGCGTTGCTCACACGAGCCCTGCCGGAACGCTCTAGCGGGAATTCAGCCTGCGCGGGAAAGGCCGCGGACCTACCCGTCATTCCTTCTCCGAGTCGTCGCTCCGTTCTCCCCGTCTGTATTCCGCGACTTGCGGAAGACACCTGCAAGATCTTGCAGCCCCGCCAGAATCGTGTGCCAGTATGGGTGAACTGATCGTTTTGTCAAGTAGCGGACTGGGCCGCACGGGCAGTACCGACCCGAGCTGAGCTGAGCTCTCTCCGCGCTCTGATTCAGCTACGCCACCGGAGTCGTGGTCAGTCGCGCATCAGTCGCGCAGCAGACCAGCCCGCTGTTGTTTGACCAGGCTCGCCTGGAATGACGGCCACACGAAGTCGTCCGCCAGCCAGGGAGGAGGAGGCTCGACAGGGAGCTCTTCCAACGGTCGGCCGCCGACGATCGTGAGCGAGTGCCGGAGTCGTTCGTGTCCCTCTCGCATGTCCATCTTCACGTCGTAGTACTTGAAGGTCCCTCGCTCGAGCTCGAACAACGCGATGTCGGCCATCAGTCCCGGCTTGAGCGAACCAACCTCGTTGTCGAGCCCGATGACTCGTGCCGGAGCCGACGTTGCTGCCTCCACCACCTCGTCGAGCGACATCCCCAGGGCGAGGCACTTGTTGAGGCAGGTGGGCAGGTCATACATCGGCCCGGCGATGCTCAGGACGTGGATGTCGGTCGAAATGACAGCCGGCTTGTAGCCCTGCTGGATCAGCGGCTCCGCAACCTCGAACCAGAAGGCGCCGGTGCCGTGACCGATGTCCATGACCACGCCACGTTCCCACGCGGCACGGGCAGAGTCGCGCAGCCTGCCGCCTTCACCCAGGATCCGCATGTCGAACCCGGTGAAGCAGTGGGTGAGAATGTCGCCTTTCTTCAGGAAGGGAAGACACTCGTCGATCGAGGGAGGGGCGTATCCGATGTGCATCATCATCGGGATCGCACACTCGTCCGCCGCTCGGCGAGCTCGTTCGAGAGGCTTGACGCCTTGCTCTCCGACCGTGGAGCTCATCATTCGAACCTTCAAGCCGATGACCAGGTCTCGATTCAGGTCGTATATCCGCTTGAACAAATCGACATCCGAATAGTTGAGGTTCATGAGCTCGTGGTCAGGCCCCACCAGGCCGATGTAGGAGATGTTGAGGAGCGCGTATATGCGAGCCCGAGCCGGCTTGACGACGTGCTCGCGGAAGCCCTCCAGGGTCATCGCTCCGGCTGAGCCTGCGTCGATCCAGGTGGTGACGCCGCTGCGAGAAGCCACCGGATCGGGGCGCACACCCCAGTAGCTGCAGCCGTGGAAGACGTGCGTATGCAGGTCCACCAGGCCAGGAGTCACGATCTTGCCGGTCGCGTCGACCACCCTGGCCGCGGCGTCCGCCGGAATATCACTGTCCACGGCTGCGATGCGGTTCCGGTTGATTCCAATGTCGTAGCGGCCTCGGCGGCCAGAACCAGGATCGACGACCTCACCACCTTTCACCAGCAGATCGAACCGCATACCTTCACCTCAAAGCGTTGGACGGCGCCGAGAATTTCGTCAGTCTGACACGCACAAAATCGAGTCGATCGTGGAGCTCATTGCGGCGTTGCGTGGCCTGCCAGCGCCTCCGCAATCCAGTCGAGATTCTGGAGCCGCATGAACCCGTAGTGATAGAACTCCACCCAGTCCGCGGCGACCTCGCCGACCACTGCGAGCTTCGGTGCAAGCTCCGCCGCAGAGAGGCAATCCGGCGGCATCGGCCGGACCGCCACCGAAAGCTGCGTTTTGGATCCTATAGCTGTGCGATATGCCTCCAGGTCCCGCCGAAGCGCATCCGGCTCGCGCACGTAGCCGAGGACACCAACCCCGTCACACACCCCGACGACCTTCTCGAGGTCGACCCCGTCCTCCCACGCTCGGTCGAGCGCCACCGTCGACGTGTCACCGACCGGCATTCCCATCCCGGCGCCCCGCAACCCCCCGGACCACTCCATCACCAGCACAGGAACGTCGGAGGTCGCTGCCACCGTCTCTTTGACATCGCGGATGAGAGAGGTGACCACGGATTGCCGCGCGCGGAGCATTGCAATCAGGTCTCCGCTCGAAAGCTGTTCGACGCGCCGCCGGCTCAATTCGGCGCCATCGAGGTCTGACGAGTCGCCCCTCAGATGCCGGTCGAGCTGGTGTGCGACGTACGCCCGCAGAGCCTGGCCGTTGGCGCCCTCTGCGTCCACAGCCGCCAGGCAGTGCTCGCAAAAGCACAGTCCAAGCAGGAACTTGGCCAGCGGAGAGATCGGAACCAGGCAGCGCTCGTGGTGGTAGCCGTGATCGAAGGCCATGTAGCAGACCGATTCGACCAGCAAGGTATCGAGCGGATAACGAGCGAGATCGGAGTTCAGCGCACACACGTATGCGCGGACATCCGGATTGGCCGGGCAAAGGCTCGTGATGTAGTGGTCGCCGAAGGCGTTTTCAACCGAGCAGCCTGGATTCGCAGACGCAAGGTTCGTGCTGTGCATGTTGTTCGTCCACGCACGCACCGCGAGACCCCGCCGGCCGGCCGCTCGGCAGACCTTCTGCAGTGGATCGTCGTCCAGCACCCATCGTGGAACGTCTGGCTGGATGAGCAGCTTTTCGTACTTTGAACGCTCGGGTTGGAAGAAGACGCCGCCCTGCATGAACCGGACACGATGCACCGGGTTGTGTGGAAAGACGTCCCGAGAGTGATGGTAGTTGCACGCCATCGTCAAGCCATCGAGACGAGCTCCCTCGAGCCGGTCCAGCACAACGTCGATCCCCTCATCGACCAGGTCGGTCGCGAATATGAACGTCGATGCTTTCATCCGATCCTCCTCAGACCAGTGCCTTCCGGTCGATGTTGATGGTGCCCGGGGTCGCGTTGCGCGTTGATCGAATCAATACTCTGGAACCATCCGGCCCGACAAGACGTCCAGCTGAATGCGCTCGAGCTGGGCGGGGTCGAGCGCCTTGCACACAGCACGTAGAACCGAGGCGTCAGCGGACTTACCGACGAGTACCGCCCGTGTATCGCGATCACCGATGCGATCGCGCACGGTTGGCGACAAGGGTCGGTCAAGCACACCTGGCGGCCACCTTGTCTGCATCTCATCGATCGTCCAGACTGCCGCGTCAGCCTGTCCACTCTCGAGCATCCGAGCAATTTGAGCGGTCATCGCGGGGAGCGTGAGGACCTCTCTGTCCACGAATTCAAGAGCTGTAAGCAGCTGCTGGTCGGCCGAGTGGCGGTCGACAACAACGCGCAGCGGACGGGCGCTGTCAGCGCTCGGCGTGTAAAACACGCGGTGGCCGGTGTTGTACGAGTTCGGCAGCAGCTCGACCAGGACTGCATCGTCTTCGTTGGACAGCTCAGATGCTGCAAAGCTGGACATCGCCGCTACGAGGCAGCGGCCTTCGCGCACGGCCTGCAGTCGCTGCCGCGATCCACGTACGAACATGAGGATCACGTCCAACCCGGCATTGGTCATCAGTTGCTTGATCGCCGTCGCGAGCGCTTCGTAGCGCGGAGACGAAGCCAGCGGAAGCGCGATCACAAGTGGTCCAGTCTTCGTCATCGCCCACAACCGGTCGATCGATCGCCCGACCAGAAACGCGCCGGCCCGACCCCTCGTCTCGATCTCGATCGCGCCTCCTTGCTCCAGCCGGCCGATCGCGGCATGGACCGAGGAGTTGCTCGACCTGTGCTCGCGGGCGAGAGCGCGCACCGTGGGCAGGCGCGAACCGGGTTCGAATGAGGCCAGGACCTGCCGTGCCAGCGTCGGAACGATGTCGGCCACCGAGGGTGGGCGCCGGCGTTCGCGAAACTCGAACACTTCCTGCAGAAGAGTAGGCCCAGCGACCGCTTGGCCGCACATTTCTCCAATTGACACGCCTCCTGCTCCGGAGTAGAAATGTCGAATGTTCCCGTACATTAGACATTACGGGGCATAGGGAGGGGGTCCAAAATGTCTGGGACGAACGCCCGCGGGCTTGCCGAGGATGTCGTAGAGAAGCCCGGAGAAGCCTGGGTCGCCGAAACCCCGCTGAGAGCCGGCGCCATCGGCCTGACCGGCGCTGTGATGCAGAACGTCACCCACATCGCCCCCGCGATCGCGGCCTTCTTTTTCACGGCGACCATCGTCAGCTTCTCCGGGGGTCACGCGCCCCTGGCGTATCTCCTCGGCTTCCTTGTCGTGCTCGCGCTCGGTATGTGCCTGGTCCAGCTGGCGAAGCGCTTTCCGTCTGCTGGAGGGTACTTCACCTACGTCAGCCGAACCGTCGGGGCACGGGCGGGATTCTTGACCGGGTGGATGTTCGTCCTGTACTCGCCGATCGTTCCCGGACCGATCCTTGCTTTCTTCGGTTTCATCCTCGAGGGAGAGCTTCAATCGAACTACGGCTGGACATGGTTCCACTGGTGGATGTTCGTGATCGTTGCCATTCCGGCGGTCGCGGCATTGATGTACCTGGGGATCAAACTGTCTGTGCGCACGATCGTTGTCGTCGGAGCACTCGAGTTCTTGATCGTGTTGGGCTTGGGGCTGTTCGGGCTGTTCAGCCCAGGCCCCGGAGGGTTCACGTTCCGGTCCTTCGATTACACGTTCAACCCCGGCAGCATCGCCACCGCATCCGGGTTCGCGCTCGCGGTCGTGTTCACCGTCCAGGGCCTGACGGGCTGGGAGGCGGCTGTGCCCCTCGCCGAGGAGACCGAAAATCCTCGCCGCAACATCCCTCGGGCGACGATGGCTTCGATCGTCATCATCGGGCTGATGCTGATCCTTGTGATCTGGGGCCAGATCATCGGCTGGGGAAATGACAACCTGGCCAATCTGCCGCCATCACCGGAGCTGCCGGCTCTCGTGATCGCGCATCGGGTATGGGGCGGTCTCTGGTTCCTGGCCCTCCTGGCCATGTTCACATCTGTCATCGGGGCGAGTCTCGCCTGCCAGAACGTGGCCACCCGCATGTGGTACCGGATGGGCCAAAGCGGTGTGCTCCCGAAGGTTGTGGGTACGGTTGACCCCGTGCGCAAGACGCCCACGGTCGCCATCCACATTCAATTCGCTCTTTCAGCGTTGCTTGGCCTGGTGGCCGCTGCCATCTGGGGTCCGGACAAGATCTTCGTACTCACCGTCGGCTTCGTACTTGTGATCGGCGTGATCTTCGTCTACGTGATGGCAAACCTCGGCGTCGTTCTCTACTACTGGCGGGAGCGCCGGCAAGAGTTCAACTGGATACTCCACTTCGTGTTCCCGGTCGGTACGAGTCTCATCCTCATCTACTCCCTTTACGCATCGTTCAACCCGTTCCCTGCACCTCCCTACAACCTGTCGCCCTTCATCGTCGGAGCGTGGCTGCTCATCGGCATCGCAGTCCTCGTCGCGCTCAGGTTGCGGGGCAACGAGGAATGGCTCCAGAAGGCCGGCGAGATCGTAGGAGAGCGGCGCGAGACGCCTGAAGAGCTGGCTCATCGCTCGGCCATCTAGGACGCAGGCATTGCAGAGGTCATACCGCACGAGCTTCGAGCTCGACGAGGTTCCGATCTCGGAAGCCGGGCTCTGGATCAACGGCCGGAAGGACGGGATCGACTGGGCAGATGTCGTGACCAGGAACGGCGTCGCATACGGCGAGGTCACCCGCATGGGGGTCGCGGAACGTCGGGTCGAGCAGGGCAACCTCGATCCATCGAGCGATGAGGGATCGCTGCCCGAAGGTGACTATGACGATCCCACCGCGGTGCTGGCCGGCGCGTGGGGAAAGAACCAACACGTCAAAGCAGCGGTTTTCAGCAGGAATCCAACCGACAAGTACTTCCAGGAGGTCGAGATCCGCCTGCGCAGCGCGATCGCGGCGCATCTGTGCACCGGGTACGAGGTGTTCTGGCGATGCCTCAAGACAGAGAGCGGCTACGCCGAGATCGTGCGATGGAACGGCAAGATCGGCGACTTCACCTCCTTGAACAAGCTCATCGGACCGCAATATGGAGTCAAGGACGGCGACGTGGTCGAGGCGACGATCGACGGCAATGTTCTCAAAGGGTTCATCAACGGCGAGGAGGTAATCTCGGCGACCGACGATGTCTTCAAGTCCGGAAGCCCGGGAATCGGTTTCAATTTCTTCGTCGGGAACACCAACGTCGACCACGGGTTCACGTACTTCGAGGTGGACAGCGACGACGACTGAGTGAAGTTGGCAGCGCGATACTAGGCGGCCGGGGGATATAGCCATCCAACACACGCGGCTTGGCCGCACTGGCCTCAAGGTCTCACGACTCTGTTTGGGGACCATGACGTTTGGCTTGCAGATCGACGAGGCGGCGTCGGTATCCGTCCTTGACAAGGCAGCCGATGGGGGCGTCACCTTCCTCGACACGGCGGACGCCTATCCGCTCGGCGGTGGCGTGGACCTTGCCGGCACGACCGAGGCAATCCTGGGGCGCTGGCTCAAAGGCCGGCGGCACCATTTCGTCGTCGCGACCAAGGTCTTCGGCCGCACCGGACCGCAAGCCTGGGACGCGGGTAACAGTCGCCGTCACGTCATGGACGCGATCGACGCATCGCTCCGCCGGCTCGACACCGACTACATCGACCTCTATCAGCTCCACGCGGACGACCCGGAGACGCCGATCGATGAGACGCTGCACGCTCTCGACGATGTGGTGCGGGCAGGGAAAGTGCGCTACATCGGCTGCTCCAATTTCCTCGCCTACCGGCTCGCGCGAGCACTGGGGCGCAGCGAAGCGCTTGGGCTGGCACGGTTTGACTCGGTGCAGCCACGCTACAACTTGCTGTTTCGCGAGTTCGAGCGCGAGCTGTTTCCGCTGTGCCTGGAGGAGGGCATCGGGGTGATCCCGTACAACCCGTTGGCCGGCGGGATGCTGTCAGGCAAGCACGCTCGCGGCCAACCACCGGCCGAGGGTACGCGGTTCACGATCTCCAATGCGGGTGCGATGTACCAGGAACGGTACTGGCACCAGCGTGAGTTTGACGCCGTTGACGCGTTCGGTGAGATCGCGAAAAGAGCCGGGCTCAAGCCGGCGACGCTGGCGGTCGCCTGGGTGCTGACGCAGCCGGCTGTGACGGCGCCGATCCTCGGCGCCAGTCGCCCCGACCAGCTCGACGACACTCTCGCCGCGGTCGACGTCAAGCTCGAGGATGACCTGCTCCATGAGCTCGACGAGTTGACGCGCGAGTTTCGCCGGGGAGACGCTGCCCGCTGATGGCGCATGGCGGGGACCTGGTCGCTGAGCTGTTGATGCGCTACGGCGTAACCCACGTTTTTGGCCAGCCGGGCGGCCAGACAGCGGCGCTGTACGACGGAATCGCGAAGCGCGGTCCCGGGCTCCGGCACATTCTGGTTCGCGACGAGCGATCGGCCGCGTACGCTGCCGACGCATTTGGGCGGCTGACGGGGCGTCCAGGAATCTGCGACGTTACCGTCGGCCCCGGCACGACCAAGCTCAGCGACGGGCTGGTCGAGAGCCACAACGCGTCGGTGCCAGTGATTGCACTGGTCGGCGAGCTGCCCAGAGATTGGGCGCCTTATCGGGAGATGGGCGTGGCCTCGCAGGGCTTCGACCAGGTCAGGTTCCTTTCGTCGATCACCAAGGCCACCCTCGAAGTCCCGACCGCGGCCGCTCTGCCGCAGATGATCCGCTCCGCGTTTCGGATCGCCACCATCGGTCGGCCTGGACCGGTGGCGTTGGTGATCCCTCACGACGTCATGGATGCCGAGTGGCAGTCTGACGATCGTGATGTCGACGTGGACGACCGCTACACGCAGGCGCCGCCCTACCGCCCCGTCCCTTCAGGGGACTCGGTCGCGGCAGCGGCCGGACTTCTGAAGCAGGCGCGCAGACCACTCATTGTTGCCGGCGGCGGCGTACATGCCTCACGCGCAACCACGGAGCTCAAGAGTCTCGCCGAACGCCTGGACGCCGTGGTCGTGACCAGCTTTTCCGGCAAGGGGTCGATCGATGAGACCGGGCCGACCTCGGCGGGCGTCCTGAATCCGCTCGGAACGACGGACTCGCTGGAACTTTTCCGCCGGGCGGACGTCGTGTTCTGGTGCGGATGCAAAGTGGGGCAGAACACGAGCCACAACTGGACGCTGCCGCTTGCCGAGCAGGCCACCATCCACCTCGACGTGGATGCTTCCGAGCTTGGCCGGACGTTCCGTCCGACGGTGGCCTTGAACGGCGACGCCCGCGCCACCCTCGTGGCCCTGCTGGCGATTCTCAGCGTCCAGCCCCGCCCGGAATGGCGTCGAGAAGCTGCGAAGGCGAAAGCGCTTGCCGCCGCACAGCGGGCCGAGGCCGAAAGCTCGGACGCGGTTCCGATCCACCCGGCGCGAGTCATGCGTGAGCTGGCGGCGCGCATCGGCCCGGATGATGTCGTTGTCAGCGATGCGAGCTTCTCCGCGGGTTGGATCGCGTCGCACATCCGCGCGCGCACGGCCGGAAGGGGCTTTCTATTTGCGCGGGGCCAGGGCGGTTTGGGATACGCAGTTCCGGCTGCGATCGGGGCAGCCGCCGCGCGGCCCGAGAGTCGTGTCGTCACCGTGAGTGGCGACGGGGGTTTCAGCTACGCGATCGGCGAGCTGGCGACGCATGCCCAGCATGGACTTCGCACGGTGAACGTCGTGCTGAACAACGGCACCTTGGCCTGGCTGGCGATCTGGCAGCGGTTGTTCTTTGAAGGCCTCAGACAATCCGTTGACCTCGAAGGCGAGGCCGGCGGTCCGAACTTTGCGCAGGTCGCCACCGGCCTGGGGTGTGAGGGCATCAGGGTGGAGCAGCCGAGCGAGCTGGGGGACTCCCTGGACGCAGCGTTTGCGGCCACGCGGCCGGTCGTCGTCGATGTGAGGACGGACCCGATGGCAACCCCGGTCCACAGCTACCGGCGCCGCCTTGCCGAAGGCAAGTCCTACCCGCGGCCGGGCACCGTCTACCAGCTTCCGCCGTGGCGCCGGAGCCCCGCTCTCCCTCCCAAGGGCTGAGCACCTCGTCGCCGTCAGACATTATCGACCGGAGGGATGGGATGGAGAAACGGTTCGTCGGCAAGGTCGCGTTCGTAACCGGCGCCACCACAGGAATCGGCCAGGCCACCGCCGTCAGGTTGGCGAGCGAAGGTGCGCTGGTGGGGGTCAACCAGCGTCCGTCGGACGACCCGACCGAGACGCTGCGGCGCATCAAGGAAGCCGGTGGGGAAGGGTTCCCCGTCGTCGCCGACGTGCGCGATCCGGCCCAGGTCGTGGCGATGGTGCAGGAGGTCGCCAGGCGAGGCGGCCGCCTGGACTACGTCGTTTCCAACGCCGGCATCAATCCCATGATGAAGTGGGACGAGACATCGGTCGAGGACTTCAACGCGCTGACTGAGACCAACTTCCGCGGCACGTGGCTCGTCGTCACCGAGGGCGCCAAGCAGATGGTCAAGGAAGGTCACGGCGGAGCGATCTGCTGCACGAGCTCACTCTCAGCCTACGTGGGCTCACCCACGCAGGTCGCGTACTGCGGCACCAAGGCCGGCGTGAGCATGTTGGCCAAGGCCCTGGGAGCGGTCCTCGGCGAGCACGGCATCCGGGTCAACGCCGTCGAGCCCGGCTGCATCGATACTCCGATGTCGGCTTACTTGATGCAAGACCCGTCGGCGCTCAAGTACTACGAGGACCGGATCGCCCTCCACCGCGTCGGCAAGCCTGAGGAGATGGCGAGCGTCATCGCCTTCTTGCTCAGCGACGATGCCAGTTACCTGACCTGCACAACCGTGCTGGCCGATGCCGGCTTCATCGTGAACGCTGAGTTGTAGACCGACGAGCCTCATCGGTATCGACCTGGGAACAAGCGCCATCAAGGCGGTCGCCTACGCACTTGACGGCACGCCGCTGGCGTCGGCGCGCCGAGCGGTCCCGGGTTACCGGCCGCAGCCGGGGCATTCGGAGGTCAAGGTGGAGGAGTCGAGGGAGGCTTTCCGCGCGACCCTGTCTGAGATCGCGGCGAGCCCTGATGTGCAGAAGGACCGTCCGGTCGCCATCTCGTTCAGCTCCTCTGGCCGCGAGGTTTTTCCGGTGAGCGCCGACGGCGCACCACTCGGGCCTTGCCTCATGACGGCCGACACGCGCGGCGACGATGTGGCGGCCAAGACGTCCGCGCGCCGCTCGCCCGAAGAGTGGTTCCGTTTGACGGGTCATGTTCCCCGGAGGATGGATCCCGTCAACCGAGCGCTGTGGTGGCGACAGGCTGAGCCGGCGGTCGCGGCCAAGACCCGCTGGTTCATGAACTGGCACGAGTACTACTCGCTGCTGTTGAGCGGTCGGCCGGTTGTCGACTGGAGCGATGCGGGAGCGTGGGCAACGTACGACGTCGCGTCCTGCGGTTGGTCGCCCGACCGCATCGCGGAGACCGGCATCGACGCCAGGTGGCTTCCGGAGGTGCAGCCGAATGCCACTCCGATCGGGCCGATCCTGCCCGAAGTGGCACGGGACCTCGGCCTCCCATCCGACGTGCTCATCGTCACCGGCGCGTGGGATGCGCTTGCAGCCTCGGTCGGCGCCGGGGCCGTCGATCCCGGCGTCGTCGCTCTGGCATGCGGGACGTGGCACTCGTTCACGCTGGCTGTTGAGGCGGGCTGGCCTGCCGAGCTTGTTCATGAAGGCATGAACATCTGCCCGCACCCGGGGCCGACTGGATTCGCGATCCTGGGGACAAACCCCAACGGGATGAGCGTCATCGATTGGGCGCGTGACCTCTTCGGCGTCTCGATTCCGGAGTTGAACCTGGGCCTCGCGGCGGCGGGTGCTGGACCCGGCGATGTCTTTGCGGATGCGGCCCTGACGCCGCTGCCGCATGTGTCCCGTGGCCAGGGCCGAGGCGCCGCTTTCGAAGGCATCACGCTTGCCACCAAAGGGATCGACGTCATCCGTGCCCTGCTGGAGGCGATCGCGTGTGAGTTCTCGCTCACCATCGAGCGCCTCCGAAATCGCGGGATCCAATCGTCGCTGGTGCGCGCCACCGGAGGCGGTTCCAAGCTCGATTGGTGGCTGCAGCTGCACGCAGATGTCTGCGGCATCCCGGTCGAGGTTGTGGCCCAGGACGAGCCAGGCGCGTTTGGCGCGGCGATCCTTGCCGGCGTCGGCGCCGGCGTCTACCCGTCGGTTTCCTCAGCGGTCGCACAAATCGTCGCCGTGTCCAGGCGCTTCGAACCCGACGAGGATCGCGGCGCGATGTTCGCGGAAGTGCGAGCGCGTCTCGCCTCCCTCCAGGTCGAGGCGTGACCGCGCCACTGTCGACGCCCGCGCTCGTAGTCGACCTTGAAGCCTTCGACGCCAACGTCGCCGCGATGTCGGACTTGCTGCGCGGAACCGCCAAGACCGTTCGGCCGCATATGAAGACTCATCGCACGCCGGAGCTGGCGAAGCGTCAGCTGGGCGGGTCCGCAGTGGGCGTGACCTGCGCCACGGTTGGAGAGGCCGAGGTCATGGTCGAGGCAGGCATCACCGATGTGCTGATCGCCAACGAGGTGGTCACCGTGGCGAAGCTCGCGCGCATCGCCCAGCTCGCGCGCGCCGCCGACGTCACAGTGGCTGCCGACCACCCGGACGCCGTCGCGGCTCTTTCGCGCGAGGCCACGCGAGTCGGAGTTTCGGTTGGTGTCCTCATCGATGTGGACATCCTTTTGCATCGGTGCGGCGTGGCCTCGGTGTCGGAGGCGCTGGCTCTTGCACAGACAATCGAGGCCGCGGCGGGTGTGCGCCTGGCGGGCATCATGGGCTATGAGGGGCGGGTTCGGCTCGCCACCGAGAGGCGTGAGGAGCGCATCGCCGGCGCGTATGCCGCGCTCAGCGAAACCCGCGCCGCTCTCCTCGAGGCCGGCCATCATGTTGGCGTGGTGTCGGCGGCCGGCACCTCGACGCTTCGGGAGGCGATCGCCGACCCGACGATCACCGAGATCCAGGCCGGCGTCTACTGCTTGATGGAGCCCGAGCTGCTGCCGATGGAGCTCCCGTTTCGCTGCGCGGTCACGGTTCGCGGCACCGTGATCAGCCGGCACCCGGACCATTTCGTGGCCGACGTCGGAAGGAGGGTGGTGGGCGTCGAGTACGGTCCGCCACAGCTTGTCGGCCTGGAGGCGACCCAGGTCTCGCTGAGCGATGAACATGCGACCGTTACGGTTTCCGGGATCCCGCCCGAGCTCGGCGCTGCCGTCGACTTCATCCCTGGGCAGATCCGGACCACGTTCAACCTGCATGACCGCGTTTGGGTCAGCCGCGGTGGCGACATCGTCGACTGCTGGCCCGTCTCGGCCCGAGGCCGTTCGCAATAAGAACGTGACGACGGCGCCTGTCATCGGCTCAAGAATCGGGGCGGCGGCCTGGGCAAGCCAGGCCGCCTGGCGCCGTGGTCACTTCGGTCTGAAACCGACTCCCGCGGCTTTGCCGCGGGGACCCCAGTGGAATGATTTCACACCGCAAAGGAAGGAGTCGATTAAAGGAGCGTGACATGAGCGAAAAGAGACTCGATGGCAAGGTCGCGATCGTGACCGGTTCCTCTCGGGGGATCGGAAAAGCCATTGCTGAGCGTTTCGCCGCCGAGGGCGCCAAGGTCACGGTCAACTGGGTCGGCAAGGAACGCGAGGCGGAGGCGGTGGTCGACTCGATCGCAAAGGGCGGAGGCGAGGCGCTGTCGGTGCGAGCCGACGTGTCGAGGTCAGCCGACGTGAAGGACCTCGTGCGCGCGACAATCGACCGCTTCGGGCGCGTCGACATCCTGGTCAACAACGCCGGCGTCATGTTTACGAAGTCGGTGCTCGACACCACCGAAGACGAATGGGACCGCACGATCGACATCAACCTGAAGGGCGCTTACCTGTGCTCCAAGGAGGTGGCGCCTTTCATGCTTCGCCAGGAGACGGGCAAGATCATCATGATGTCGTCCAACTCCGGCCTCTACCACCCATCGGCGATGCGCTTCACCGAGTACGTGACGTCAAAGGCCGGCATGAACGGCCTGACCAAGGCCCTCGCCCTTGCCCTCGGTCCGCACATCACGGTCAACGCGATCTGTCCCGGATGGATCAAGACGGACATGATCGCGGACACCGATCCCGAGGTCGAGCAAAGAATCCTGGCCGAGACGGCCTTACGGCGGTGGGGCACCACCGACGACGTGGCCGGCGCGGCGGTCTTCCTCGCGTCCAAAGAGGCGGACTTCATAACGGGCGAGCTGCTGATCGTTGCCGGCGGCCGGGGGATGCACTAGGCGCTCGTCAGCTGCGCGATCGCGGCAAACCGCTTCGGATCGAGTGCGGCGCGCCCGACGAAAAGTCCGTCCACCCCGTCCTGGGCAAGGATTGCGCCGGCCGTGACCGGATCCACGCTGCCTCCGTAGATCACCCTCGCGCCGAGCTTGCGGAGTCCGCGGTGGATGGCGCCGACGTGGTCCGGGTCGGCTGCGGACGCGCCTTCGCCGATCGCCCACACCGGCTCGTAGGCGATGACGACTCGGTGAGTATCGTCATCGGTCAGGAGGCTCATTCCTGCCCGCGCTTGCCGAAGCACGTGGTCGAGCGCCGCACCCGGGTCGCCTGGTGCCGGCTCTCCGACGCACATGATCGGGGTCATCTGGTGACGCAGCACCTGGCGCACTTTGAACGCCACTGTCTCGTCTGTCTCACCGTGATCCCGCCTGCGCTCGGAGTGCCCGACCTCGACGAATGAGCAGCCGAGATCGGCGAGCATGCGCGCCGAGACATCGCCCGTGTGTGCTCCGGAGTCCTTGGCATGGACGTCCTGTGCGCCCCATGAGACATTGCTTCCCGCGAGCCGCTCACGCGCGACCCAGATCGACGTGAATGGCGGGAGGACGAACAGCTCGCACGAGGCCAGCGCTGCGACCATCGAACGGAGCTCGTCGAAGTAGGTTGCAGCCTCGGTCGAGGTGAAATTCATCTTCAGGCTCGTCCCGATCAGTGGGCGCACCGTTCAGCCTACGGGGGCGGCCAGAGCGTCCAGGATGAGAGCGAAGGAGGTTGCGCCCGGGTCGGCCAGACCCCGACTTCTCTCTCCGAGGCGGCTGGCGCGACCGACGGACGCGACCATCGCGGCGGTGGACGCCGCGCCCTCGCGAGCTGCGGCTGCCGCGACAGCGACGGCCTCATCTGGGGCGGCGCCCAACGTAGCGGCCTTTCGCAGCGCATCGACGGCAGGATGGAGACCATCCAGGATCGTTTTGTCGCCCGGCTTGGCGTGACCCAGCCCGGCGATCGCCATCTCCGCGGCCTCGGCGCACGCGACCAGGTGCGCCGCAGTCAGCGTTTTATCGGGGGGCAGCTTGCGCAGAGTTCCGGCGATCGCCAGCAGTCCCGACGCGTAGACCGGGCCGATGGCCCCGCCCACCGAGCCCATCGCCATCGCCAGCTTCGTGACCAGCTCGGGGGTTGTCGAGTCTGGTGCTGTGTCGAGCGCCTGGCGCACCGCCCGCGCCGCCAGCGCCATCGTGACTCCGTGATCACCATCGCCCGCGCCGGCGTCGAGCCGGCAAAGCTCGTCGCGCGACGCTTCGACTGCGCCGGCCGCGGCCAGGACGCGTCTCCTCAGTGCCTGCGTGGTCAAGCGCTGAATCTGACGGTGCTCGCCGGCGAATCGATGAGTGTGAGCAGCTCGTCGTCAAGCAGGGTGACGGTCACCGATGCACCGGCCATCTCCAGGGAGGTTATGTATTCGCCGACGTAGCTCCTGACCACGCTCAGTCCGTTCGCTTCGAGTGCCCGTCGAGCGCCCCGGTAGAGGATGTATTGATCCAGGTAGGCGGTTGCCCCGAGGCCGTTGACGAGCAGCGCGACGTCCCCGCGCCCGCGGTCGTCGATGTCGGCGACGATCGCATCGACCAGCGTTCGCGCCACCTCGTCCGCGGTCTGCAGAGGCCCGCGCTTGATCCCCGGCTCGCCATGGACTCCCATGCCGATCTCCATCTCACCATCCCCCAGCTCAAACGTCGGCCGCCCGGATCCGGGAACCTCGCAGGCCGAGAGGGCGACCCCCATGCTGCGCGTGGCCGCGTTTGCCTTGACCGCCACGCGCTCGACCTCGGCAAGGGAAAGGCCCGCCTCGGCCGCGGCTCCGGCGCACTTGAAGACGACGATGTCCCCGGCGATCCCTCGCCGCTTGGCGGCCTCGCCCTTGGCGGCGGACGCCACGTCGTCGGAAACGTGTATCTCCCGGACTTCGATGCCCTCGGCGGCCGCCAGCTGGGCAGCCAGCCCGAAGTTCATGACGTCGCCGGCGTAGTTCCCATAGCCCATGAGGACGCCCCGCCCGTGGTTCGCGGCGTGAATCGCGGCGAGGACGACGTTCGGTGGCGGCGAGGCGAAGATGTTGCCGCATGCGGCTGCATCGGCCAGTCCGCGGCCGACGTAGCCCGCGAACGCGGGCTCATGCCCGGAGCCTCCTCCGACGACCAGGCCGACCTTGCCCGTGGCTGGTGTTCGCCTGACCACGACCCTCGGTTCAGCGAAAGCGACGATGTCCGCATGGGCCGCGACGAACCCTTCGAGCGCCTCGTCGACTGCGTCGAACGGGTCGTTGATCAGCTTCTTGTAGCCGGCCGTGGTCACTTCGCGCTTGACTTTCCCCGCTTGACGCCGAGCTCGTGCTCGGCCCGCGCGATCTTGCCAACCTTCCTTTCCGACGCTCCGCCGGCAAACTCGGACCTCAGCCAGATGTCGACCAGGGTGGTCGCCAGCTCGGGCGCAACCACCCGGGCACCAAGCGCGAGCACCTGGGTGTTGTTCGAGGTCCTGGCTTTGGCCGCGGAGTACGCATCATGGGCCACGGTCGCGTAGACGCCGGGCACCTTGTTCGCAGTGATCGCCATGCCGATGCCTGTCCCGCAAACGAGGATCGCGCGATCATGGTCGCCGCGCGCAACGGCCCTTGCGACGATCAAGGCAACGTCGGGATAATCGACTGGGTCGGACGACGGACAGCCGTAGTCCGTCACGACGTGGCCTTCCGCCTCGAGGTATTTCTTGAGCTCTTCTTTCAGGCGAAACCCGGCGTCGTCGCTGCCGACCGCGATCGCTTTAGCCTGGCCCCGCTCAGTCATAGGCGCTGATTGTGCATGCGATTGCCAACTGTCCGCTGTTGAACTAGGTTAGCCGCAATTTCCAAAGACTGAAAGGAGAGCATATGAAGTACGGGATCAACCTGTACCTGTGGGCTGACGACATGCACGACCGCCTGATGCCGGTGCTAGAGAAGCTGAAGAAGATCGGCTATGACGGCGTCGAGGTCCCGATCTTCGATCTCGACCCGGCGAAGTGGAAGCTGTGGTCGCGGCGGCTCGACGATCTGGGCCTCGAGCGAACCGCCAACACCGTGATCGCCCCCGAACACAACCCCTTGAGCGCGGACCCGGCGATCCGTGAGGCTGCGTACGACCACCTGCGGGCGGTGGTCGACTGCTGTGCGACCGTGGGGTCGTCGATCCTGTGCGGCCCTCACCAGGTTGCGCTTGGGGTGTTCACCGGGCGAGGGGCAACCGACGAGGAATGGAAGCGCTGCGTCGAGCATCTGCGCCGTGTCGCCGAGTACGCCGCGGGCGCGGGGGTGGTGCTGGCGGAGGAGGTCGTGAACCGTTTCGAGCTGTACCACGTGAACACGCTCGACCAGGGGATCCGCCTGGTCGACGAGGTCGGGCACCCAAACTGCCGCCTCCACCTCGACACCTTCCATGCCCACATCGAGGAAAAGAACACCGCCGATGCCATCCGCCGCGCCGGCGACCGGATCGCCCACGTGCATGTGTCCGAGAACGATCGCGGCGTGCCGGGCACCGGCAGTGTCGCGTGGGATGCCGCCTTCGGCGCGCTAGGCGATGTTGGCTACAACGGCTGGCTCACAGTCGAGGCCTTCGGCAACTTCCTTCCGAATCTTGCAGCTGCCACCAAAATCTGGCGGCCGCTGTTCGACAGCGAGGACCAGCTGGCGGCCGATGCGCTCGCGTTTCTCACCGAGAAGACAAGCCGCCGGTGACGTTAAGTGACGCTCGCGAAGCCTTGACATTGGGTCCGGGCGCACACAGAATGGCGCCACGATCGTGCTGGGGTTGCAAGATTGTGCTGAGGTAATCGATGCCAGAACCTGACGGTGACGCCAAGAACTTCTTTGCCGATGTGCTACCGCCGGACCAAGGATTCTTTTTGAAGGGTTCGGGGTCGCTGGATTGGGGAATGAGCAACCGGCTCGCGCGCGTGTTCCGACCCGATACGGGCCGGACCGTGATGCTGGCCATCGACCATGGATACTTCCAGGGCCCGACGACCGGCCTGGAGCGTGTCGACCTGAGCATCCTCCCGTTGGTCCCGCTCGCGGACGCTCTGATGTGCACGCGAGGCATCCTTCGGTCGACCGTTCCTCCGAGCTCGAGGACCCCCGTCGTGCTGCGCGCCAGTGGTGGCCCGAGCATCCTCAAGGAGCTTTCCGACGAGCAGATCGCAGTCGACATCGAAGACGCGGCCCGGCTCAACGTTGCCGCTCTGGCCGTGCAGGTCTTCATCGGCGGCGATCATGAGACGCAGTCGGTCCACAACATGACGCGACTGGTGGACCTCGGTCTCCGCTACGGGATTCCCGTCATGGGGGTCACGGCTGTCGGCAAGCAGCTGACTCGCGATGCCAAATATCTCCGCCTGGCGTGCCGGATCTGCGCCGAGCTCGGCGCTCAGTTCGTGAAGACCTACTACGTGGACGAGGGCTTTGACAGCGTCACGGCATCATGCCCGGTGCCCATCGTGATGGCCGGCGGCAAGAAGCTGCCCGAGCTGGACGCCTTGACCATGGCCCACCGCGCCGTCAATGAAGGTGCCGCGGGAGTCGACATGGGCAGGAACATTTTCCAGAGCGACAACCCCACGGGCATGATGCGGGCGGTGGTGGCTGTCGTGCACGAAGGCAAGACGCCCGAAGAGGCGCTGGAGATCTACCGCTCGTCAGAAGACGAGCGCCCCGCGCGCGCCCGGCGGGAGGCTCCGATTGGCCAGCGCTCCGCGGGCTGACGCGCAGCTCAGCGTCGGCATCACGACAGCCGACTGGCTGCACATGGGCGATGAGCTCGGGCGCCTGGAATCCGCCGGGGCCGACTTCGTGCACATCGATGTGATGGACGGCTGCTTCTGTCCGCAGCTGACGGTGGGGCCGTCGGTGATCGCCGCGCTGCGTACAAAGCTGCGTAAGGACGTCCACCTGATGATCGAAGATCCTCTGAACAAGGTCAGCGCTTATGTCGACGCCGGGGCGGACATGCTGACCTTCCACGTCGAGGCCACCCGCCACCCGCATCGGGTTCTCCAGGCGCTCGGCTCCGCCGTCACCCGAGGCATCGCGCTCAATCCCGGAACCCCCGTGGAGGTGGTGCAGCCACTGCTGGATGACGTGGAGATGGTCCTGATCTTGGCCGTGAATCCAGGTTGGGCCGGCCAGCGCTTCGCGCCAAACACGCAGGGCCGTATCGCCGCCGTCAGGGACCTGATCGTTCGCAGCGGACGCAGCGTGATGCTCGGCGTGGACGGCGGGGTGACGCGCGAGAATGTCGGTTCCATTGCCGCCATGGGCGTGGATGTGATCGTGGCCGGGAGCGCGGTGTTCGACGGCGGAGACGCGGCCGCCAATCTGAAATCCCTTCGCGCCGGCGTGGCCCAGTGAACACCGACAGCCTCTTCACCGGGGCGCTGGACGAGATCCGCGCGGTCCTCGAGGATGGTGCCGCTGCAGAGGTCGACCGGCTATGCGACGAATTGCTCAAAGCGCGCCGGATCGCCTGTTACGGGGTCGGGCGCGAGGGGCTCATGATGCGGGCACTCTGCATGCGGCTCATGCATCTCGGCATGGACTCCCATGTGGTCGGTGACATGACCACGCCGCCTGTTGGTCAGGGCGACCTACTGGTGGTCAGCGCCGGTCCGGGCTCGTTTTCAACCGTCAAAGCCCTTGCGGGCGAAGCCCACTCGGCCGGCGCGCGTGTCGCCGCCGTCACGGCCCAGCCCACCGGCGAGGTCCCGAGCGCCGCCGACGCGGTGATCCACCTTCGCGCCCAGACGATGGCCGACGACAAGGGAGGCCAGAGCGTCCTTCCGATGGGCAGTCTCTACGAGGCGGCGATGCTGATCTTCTTCGACATCGTCTCCATCGTTCTGCGCGAGCGCACGGGCCAGACCATGGACAGCATGCGTTCCCGGCACACTAACCTTGAGTAGGTCTTCGAACGCCGCGAACGGTCCAACGATGGACCTGCTCGTCGACATCGCAACGCGTTTCTATCTGACGGGTCAAAGCCAGATCGAGATCGCGCGCAGTGCCGGCCTCGACGCGTCGACGGTCTCTCGATACCTGAAGAGGGCGCGGGACGAAGGGATCGTTCGGATCGCGATCCAGCGCCCGCGCACCCTCCACGGCGACCTGGCCCTCGAGCTGGCGCAGATCTTCCACCTGAAGCGAGCCGTGGTCGTGGCGGGCGAACCCGGTCCAGGCGCTGTCCAGGCTGTTGCCCGGGCGGCCGCCGATTACGTCAACAGCCAGCTGCTCAACGGTATGCGGCTGGGCCTGTCATGGGGCCGGATGCTCTCAGCGGCGATTCACATGCTGCCGCCGGGCACCGTGGCCGACCTGGACGTGTCGCTCCTGCATGGTGGCGTGGGCAGCGCGGGGGCGGGAATTCAGGGCGTCGAGCTGGCACGGCACATCGCCTCGCTTCACCCGCACAGCCATGTCCACTACCTGCACGCCCCGGTGCTGGTGGACTCGCCCGACATCAAGGATGCGATGCTCCGTGACGGTTCGATCAGAGCCGCGCTCGAGCTGGCGACCTCGAGAGACCTCGCGCTCGTCGGCATCGGCACCCTGGACGAAAGCGCGCCGCTCATCCGCTATGGGCACATCTCGCCGAAGGACCGGAAGCGGTTGCTCGCCGCCGGTGCGGTCGGGGACATGTGCACCCGCTTCTTCACGCCCGAGGGACAGCCGGTCCACGTGCTCGACGATCGTCTGATCGCCATCGAATGGGACGAGCTCAAGAAGATCCCGCTGGTCGTGGCGATGGCTGCCGGCCTCGAGAAGCGGGACGCGATCCTGGGCGCGCTCCGGGCGGGCTGCATGAACGTTTTGGTGACCGACGAGCCGACCGCACGCGCCGTTTTGAAGGCGGCCAAGCGCGGCTGATCGCCAATTGGAAGCCATCGTCGTCACCGGCGGCCTTGGGTTCATCGGCGGGTATGTCACGCGAGCTCTGGTCGATCTTGGGCGAGAGGTTGTTGTCGTGACGAGGGGCCGCCCGGCAACTGCTGACATGCAGTTCGCGCTGCGCGATCACGCGGGGCGTTTCTCCACCGAGACCGCATCCGTCGAGGACTTGCCCGCATTGCTCGAAAACTTTGGGCGCGTGAGGCCGGCGATTGTGGTTCACGCCGCCAGCAACGTAGAGGTGGCGAACCTTTATCGCGATCCGTACCTGGCCTTCCAGACCAACGTCACCGGTACGTTGAATGTTCTCGAGGCGGCACGGCGCACGGGCGTCAAGCGGGTGGTCGACATCTCCTCAATTGGCGTGCTTCCGGCCATCCAGTACGAGCCGATCGACGCGGCGCATCCGATCGTCCTTGCGCGCGAGGGTCCGGGGAGCGGGGCCTACGGCGCCGCCAAGGCTTCAGGCGAGCTGTTCGCATTCGCCTATCAAAGGGCTTACGGCATTGACGTCCGCATCATCCGGCCGTCGGCCGTCTACGGCTTCGGAATGCAGTGGCATTCGGCCAACTACATGAAGGAGTTCGTGGAGCCGGCAGTGAGGGGCGAACGGGTGAGCGTTGCGTCGGGGGGCCGTCTCCCGCGCGACTACACGCACGTGATCGACGTCGCCTCGCTCACCACGAAGGTCGTCGACTGTGACGAGGACGCCGACCGGATCTTCTACGCGGCAACCGGCCGGCCGCTGATCACCGCCGCCCAGGCAGCCAGACTGGTTGCCGAGCTCGTTCCCGGCAGCAGCATCGAGGTAGCCGACGCGATGACCGCCGAAGACCTGGTCGAAGGCTCGTTTCGCGGGGTCATCTCGATCGAAAACGCCAGGCAGCAGCTGGGCTGGGCACCTCGATTCACGTCGCTGCGCGAGGGGCTAGGGGAGTACATAGACGCGTATCGGTTGTTCCTGGCCGGCCGACCCGAGCGGGCTCCCACTTGACAAACGTCCGGGCAACCGCATACTGCTCCACGATCGTGGCGTGGCTGCAAGATCCTGCAGTTCGCTGACCGGGTTCTATTTGGGGAGGGGTAACAAGTAATGGCCACCTCGTCCGCTAATCGGGTTCAAACGGATCTGAAGCCGGAGGCCCTCGGACTCGTCAGCGTGACCATGCAGGCGATCACGCACATCGCGCCTGCCATCGCCGCCCTGTTCTTCACCCAGTTCCTGGTCACCCTGTCCGGCCTGACCGCGCCGCTGGCTTACACGTTCGGCGTCGTGGTCGTGCTCATGCTCGGCAACACGCTCATCCAGTTCTCGAGGCAGCTGCCATCGGCGGGCGGCTACTACACCTACGTGAGCCGCTCGCTCGGCGCGCGCGCCGGGTTCCTTACCTCGTGGATGTTCATCCTGTACTCGCCGATGGCCGGTGGGGTCGTCTGCGGGTTCTTCGGCTTCATCGCCGCGGGTGAGCTGAAGACCAGCTACGGCTGGGATGTTCCGTGGCTGTGGTGGGTAACCGTCATCCTGGGGGCATCGATCGTCGCCGTCCTTCAGTACCGCGGCATCGAGCTTTCGGCGCGGACACTGCTCATCACGGGCGGCGCCGAAATTCTGATCGTCCTGGCGTTGGCGGTGACAGGCTTCGCCAACCCCGGACCCGGCGGCGTCTCGCTGTCGGTGTTCAACCCAGGGAACATCGGAGTGGGCACGGCCTTCGGCCTGTCGGGATTCACCCTCGCGATCGTACTGGCTGTGCAGGGCCTGACCGGTTGGGAGGCGGCGGCACCGCTGGCTGAGGAGACAAAGGACCCCAAGCGCAACGTGCCGCGCTCGGTGCTGCTCTCGATCATCATCCTCGGCGTCTTCCTGGTGTTGACCTATTGGGGAATCATCACGGGCTTCGGCGTCGACAACATCAAAGGCCTGATCGGCTCCCCCGACCTACCCGGCCTGGCTCTCGCGCGCAAGCTCTGGGGCGGGGGCTGGTGGCTGATCCTGATCGCCTTCATGTCCTCGACCCTGGCGGTGACCCTCGCCACCGCAAACGTCAGCACGAGGATGTGGTACAGCATGGGCCGGAACGGAGCGTTTCCGAAGCTCTTCGCCAAGGTCCACCCGGTCTACAAGACTCCGACCAACGCCATCATCGCCCAGCTCACCCTCTCGCTGGGGGCGGGCCTCATCGCCGGGGCCTGGTTCCACCCCGACGTCGCGTTCTTCCTTCTGACCGGCCTGGTCCTGGTCCTGGGCGTCTCGTTCGTCTACCTGATGGCCAACGTCGGCGTCTTCGTCTACTACTGGAGGGAGCGCCGCTCGGAGTTCAACTGGCTGTGGCACGCCATCCTGCCCGTGGTGTCCGGACTGGTGCTGATCTACGCCCTCGCCGAGTCATTCCCGCCGTTCTGCCCGTCGCAGAACTGCCCGGTAGACCCGTACGCGAAGGCGCCTCTTGTCGCCGGCGGCTGGCTGGTGCTTGGCATCCTGGTTCTTGCGTACTACGCGATCCAGAAGCGGGAAGACTGGCTCAAGACGGCCGGTGCAGCGCTGGGCGAGAGCGAGGACGACCTCGCCATGGCGAGGGTCGGACCAGCAGGAGCCAGCGCCAAGGTCTAGGTTCCAGGCGAGGAGGCCGCTATGCCGTCGATAAACGGGGCGGCGATGGCCCGGCGCGATCTGATGCGCCGGGTCGGTCGCCTCGACCAGTTCGCGGGCGTCCGGCTGGTCACGCTCGGCGACGGAATCGAGCGCGGCGTGCGCGTGCTCGAGTTCCGAACCGGGACCGGTTATCAGTTCGATGTGCTCGTCGACCGGTCCCTGGATGTCGGTCGCTGCGAGTTCCAGGGCCGCTCGCTCGCCTGGCTTTCGCCAACCGGGGTCGTCGGGCCCTGGTACGCCGAGCCGATGGGGCTCGGCTGGTTCCGCAGCTGGGGCGGAGGGATGCTCGTCACGTGCGGCCTCGACCACACGCTGCTCGGGGGCACCGACGACGCATCGCAGTTCCATCAGCTGATCAAGCCCACCGAGGAATACGGCCTCCACGGCCGCATCGGCTTCATGCCCGCCCGGCTGACCGGCTACGGCGAGCGCTGGGACGGCGACGAGTGCGTGCTTTGGGCGGAGGGGGTGGTCCGCCAGGCGGCCGTGTTTGGCGAGGCGATGGAGCTGCGTCGAAGGATCGAAGCCCGGGTCGGCGAGAGCCGCTTCACAGTGCACGACGAGGTCGTCAACGTGGGCTTCGATCCGGCCACGCACATGTACCTGTACCACGTGAACGTCGGGTGGCCGGTCGTCGACGCCGGCTCCGACTACTTGATCCCCGCTCCACCGGGCGTCCCTGTTGCGGAATACCCGACTCATGACTACAGGCGGCTGACCTCTCCGAACAAGGCCTTCCCGGAGGAGTGCTACGAGCACGCCGTGGCCGCGGAGCCGGCGGGAACGGTCCCCGTGGCCATCGTCAATCGTGACCTTGGACTCGGTGCCTACCAGCTCTACAGAAAGGAGCAGTTTCCGTTCCACACGATGTGGCGGATGCTCGGCGAAGGCATCTACGGCGTGGCGATGGAGCCTACGACCAACCGCGACGCCGGACGCTTCGACGCACGCGAACGTGGCGAGCTGGGTTTTCTGGCCCCGGGTGAATCACGCGAGTACGACCTCGAGATCGGGGTCCTCGACGGCCAGGCCGCAATCGACTCGTTCGAGGCACGGGTAAACGCTCTCACCGCGGGCGCAGCGGGCAAGGGAGTGGGAGACAAGCACCATGCCTGAGCTCGTCGCGCCGGCGACGGAAGTGATCCAGGAGACTCGCGACCGGGTGAGGCGCGCGTATGGATCGGCGATCGGCCGGAAACGGCACGACCTGATCACGCCCGCGCTCATCCTCGATCTGCCGGTGGCTCGCCGCAACATCGCGAAGATGGCCGACCGGATCAAGACGATGCCGGCCAGGCTGCGTCCGCACATCAAGGTTCACAAGAGTCCGGAGCTCGCGCGAATGCAAGTAGATGCCGGCGCGATCGGCATCTCGACCGCGACCGTATGGGAAGCGATCGTGATGGTTCGCAGCGGCCTCGACAGCATCTTTGTCGTCAACACGATCGCGGGCCGCGAAAAGATCGCCGCCCTGGCGGCCATCGCGCGCGATGCCGAGGTCATGGTCGCCGTCGACGACGCGCAGAACGCGGGCGACATTGCCGCCGCCGCACGCGCGGCCAAGAGCACGGTCGGCGTCCTGATCGAGGTCGACACGGGGATGGATCGCGCCGGGGTCGACACGCCGGAGCAAGCCGTGGAGCTGGCCCGCCGGCTGGCCGGACTCGACGGCATCAGGCTCCTTGGGGTGACGGGCTACGAAGGCCACTGCTCGCTGACGCCTGAGCGCGATCTTCGCGCTCAGAGGCAGCGTGCGGCGATGAGCATGCTGGTGGAGGCGGCGGAGAAGATCCTGGCGGCGGGCCTTCCGTGCCCGATCGTCTCCGCCGGCGGCACGGCGACATGGGACTGGACCGCCACCACTCCCGGGGTCACCGAGATCCAGGCCGGCTCGTACGCGGTCATGGACAACTTCCACTTCCCGATGGCGGGCGACTTCGAGAAGGCGCTGACCGTGCTCGCCACCGTCATCAGCCGCCCGCCCGACCGGGTCATCGTCGACGCCGGCAACAAGTCGCTCGGTGCGCCGGCACTGAGCACGATTCGCGGCCACGACTTGAAGGGTTTCCGTTTCGACGAGGAGCACGGCGTCTTCGTCGCGGATGCGAGCTACCCGCTGCATGTCGGGGACGTGGTCGAGCTGGTGCCCGGATACGCGCCGGGAACGGTGAACTGGTACGACGCCTATCACGTGGTCGAGGGCGATCGAGTCACTGACATCTGGCCCGTGATCCCACGAGGCCCTGGGCACGGAGGCTTGATCTCATGAACAGGTCACGGAACAGGTTTGAAGGCAAAGGCGTCGTGGTCACGGGTGCTGCGCAGGGCATCGGCCGGGCTGTGGCCAAGGCCTTCGCGGCCGAAGGTGCCGGTCTCATCATGCTCGACAACGAGGGCGATGTCCTGGCGTCGACGGTCGACGCCATCCGCGGGACGGGCGCCGACGTCGAAGCGGTTGTCGGCGACGTGAGCCGGCGCGAGGATGTCCGCCGAGCGGTCGAGCGGGCCGTTGAGCGCTTCGGCCGGCTCGACGCCGCGGTCCAGGTGGCCGGCATCGCGGACTTCGTGCCCTTCCTCGAGTTCACCGACGAGAGCTGGGACAAGATCTTGAACGTCAACCTGAGGGGCACCTGGTACCTGGTGCAGGAGGCGGCGCGCGCCATGGTCGGCGCCGGGACCCGCGGAGCGATCGTGGTGACAGCCTCGACCAACGCCTTTCAACCGGAAGCTGGAGGCCTGGCCTACAACACGTCGAAGTCTGGCCAGGTCGCGGTGATGCACACCGCTGCGCTGGAGCTGTCGCGCCACGGCATCCGGGTCAACGCCCTCGCGCCGGGCATCATCAACACTCGGCTCTCGGCATTCGTCATCAACCACCCGGTGCAGTCGAAGGTGTTCCTGGACCGCATCCCGATCGGTCGCTTCGCGGAGCCGGAGGAGATGGCGCGGCCGATCCTATGGATGTGCTCCGATGACGCTTCGTACCTGTCCGGGCATCTGATGGTGGTCGACGGGGCGATGACGGTGGGACTTCCCGAGCCCGGCGAGATGGACGCGCCGCTCCCCGGCGCAATCCGATGAAGCAGCGAGCGCCAAATGTCTCCCTCGCGGAGTTCGAGGCCATGTTCGAGGCCGTCAAGAACTGGGGCCGGTGGGGCGCAGACGACCAGCGCGGCACTCTCAACTACATCACTCCCGACCACGTCCGGCGCGCCGCGGGCCTGGTCAAGTCCGGCCGCTCGGTTTCCATGGCCATCCCGATCAACACCGTCGCCGGTCCTGACAACCAGAGTCCCGCGATCCACCACATGACCCAGATGTTCGACCTCCCGATCGACTCGACCAGCCTCCGTTTCGGCATGGACTTTCTCGGCATGAGCTGCCACGGGGATTGCCACACCCACATCGATGCGCTGTGCCACATCGCGTATGGGGGCCACGTGTACGGCGGGCGCCCGGAGTCGCTGCTCACCAGCCACGGTGGGACGGCGCTCGACATCGCCGCTTACGCCAACGGAATCGTCGGGCGGGGCGTGCTGCTGGACATACCTCGCCTCCGAGGCACGCCGTGGCTGGAGCCGGGCGAGGCGGTGACCAGGGCCGAGCTCGAGGCCGCCGAAAAGGCCGAAGGGGTCCGCCTCGGGGAGGGCGACATCATGGTGTTCCGCACGGGCCACCACAGGCGGCGGCTCGAGCGAGGCCCGTGGGACAACGGCTACGCGGGCGAGGGCAAGGCCGGGCTCCACGTCGACACGATCCCCTGGATGCACGAGAGGCGGATCGCGGCCTTCTTGCCCGACGGAGACGGTGAGACCGTGCCGGGCACCGTCGACGGAATCCTGTATCCCATTCACCCGCTGCAGATCGTGGCCATGGGCATGGTCGCATCCGACAGCCTGAACCTCGAGGACATCGCGGCGGCATGCGAGGAGGAAAAGCGATGGGAGTTCTTGGTCGTCGCCGAGCCGTTGCGGCTCCCCGGCGGGACCGGATCGCCGTTCAACCCGATCGCAGTTTTGTAGGGAGGTAACGATGCAGAGCCACGCCCGCAGTCACAGCGAAGAGTCCAAGGAGATGACGATTCCAGCAGGTGGATTTCCGATCAGCCAGATCGCAATTGTCGTTCGCGACATCGACGAGGCGCTCGAGCGATATCACCGGGCGCTCGGGTGGGGCCCGTGGAACGTATACGAGCACAAGCCACCCGCGCTTCATCACACGTTCCTACACGGCAAGCCGACTCACTTCACGATGATCGGCGCCGAGACCCACGTCGGCCCGATCGTGGTCGAGCTCCTGCAGCCGGACGAGGGACCCAGCATATATAAGGAATGGCTCGACGCTCACGGCGAGGGCCTGCATCACATCGCCGTCATGCGCCCCACGCCGGCCGAGTCGGACGCGACCCAGCAGCATTTCAGCGACCTCGGTGCAAAGATCCTGATGGAGGGACGGATCGGCGAGACGATCCGCTTCTACTACCTCGACACCGAGCCCTTGCTGAAGGTGATCTTCGAGTCCGGTACCGGGCACGCCGTGGATTTGAAGCCGAGCCGGGTATACCCCTGACGTCGGCGCGCGCCTCAGCATGAAGATCCTTGCCGTCGGAGACTCGTTCGTGCCAGTGCCGGTGTTCGAGCGCGGCCTCGCGGGCCTGCATGGCAACCACCACATCGAATACTTCCAGCTCGACGAGAGCCAGGACTTCGTGCCGGTCAGCGTCTCGGAATGCTCGATCCGCGAATATCTGGGTACGCCGGCCCAGGTCGCGGCCCGGGTCCGCGACGCGGAGGTACTCATAGTCCACGGCGGCCCGGTGACGGACGAGGTGCTGGCCGCTGCGCCCGCCCTCAAGCTCATCTGCTGTGCTCGCGGCGGCCCGGTCAATGTTGACGTGGCGGCCGCTTCGGCCAGACAGATTCCTGTCGTCAACACCCCCGGCAAGAACGCGGAATCGGTCGCCGACCAGGCGCTGGCGTTCATGGTGATGTTGGCGCGGGGTTTTCCCAAGGCACAGCGCTTCCTGATCGAGGGGGGAACGCTCGGCGAATCGGCGTTCGAAGGCGCACGCTTCCTCGGGCACGACCTTGGTGGGCACGTCCTGGGCCTGGTGGGATTCGGCAACGTGGGCCGGCGCGTTCACCGGCGAGCGGTCGCCTTCGGCTTGCGCCTCGTCGTGTACGACCCGTATGTAAAGGTGGGCGATCTGGCGTCGACAGAGCAGGTCGCGACGCTTGCAGAGCTCCTGGCGAGGTCGGACTTCGTGTCGCTGCACGTGAGGGCCACCGCCGAGACCGAGAACTTCTTCGGCTCGGCCCAGTTCGCCGCGATGAAGCGCGGTTCTTACTTTGTGAACACCGCACGGGAATCGCTTGTCGACGAGGAAGCGCTGGATGCCGCCCTGGCGTCCGGCCACCTCGCGGGAGCGGCCCTCGACGTTGTGAAACCACGGGCGCAGGAAGGTCCTCATCCTCTGCTCAGGCACGAGAACGTGGTCATCACGCCCCACATCGGCGGCGCGACGCATGAGACCCTCCTTCGCGGAGTGACCATGGTGGCCGACGAGATCCAGCGGTTCGCCGCCGGCGAACCCCTTCGGGCGGTCGTCAACCGGGCGGCGCTGGAGGCCCCCGCGAAATCGACGATTTCGCGGGGCGGATCAGTCGAGGCGTGAGCGGAGAGCTGCTCCTCGCGCTCGACGCCGGTACCGGCAGCTGCCGCGCCGTGGTGTTCGCGGCCGACGGCAGCCAGGTGGGCATCGCGCAGCGCGAATGGGCGCACGCCGAGCTGCCGGGCGTGCCTGGCTCTCAGGTATTCGACACCAAGACCAACTGGAAGCTGATCGCCGAGTGCGTCAGGCAGGTGCTGGCTCAGACCGGCATCGAAGCGTCCGCCCTCCGCGCCGTCAGCACGACCAGCATGCGTGAAGGGATGGTCCTGTATGACGGCTCCGGCCGCGAGCTGTGGGCGTGCCCGAACGTGGATTCACGGGCGGGTGCCGAGGCCACCGACCTCGTCGAGCGGGGCCTCGCCGAGACGATCTACCGGCATGGCGGCGACTGGGTGGCCATCACCGCTCCGGCACGGCTGCTCTGGATCCGGCGTCACGAGCCCGAGCTGTTCGAGAAGGTCGAGCACATGAACATGCTCGCCGACTGGATCACTCAGCGGCTCACAGGTGAGTTCGTGACCGACCCCTCGATCGGCTCCAGCTCGGGCATGTTCGACCTGGCTCAACGGACCTGGTCCGGCGACGTCATCGACATCTGCGGGATGCGATCGGAAGTCTTTCCGCCGGTTCTCGAACCGGGCACTGTGGCCGGGGTGGTCAGTGCGGCCGCCGCCGAGGTGACCGGGCTTCGGCCGGGCACGCCCGTGGTGATCGGCGGAGCCGACACCCAGCTGGGGCTGGTTGGCATCGGCGTGGTCGAGCCAGGGAGCTTCACAGTTGTCGGCGGAACGTTCTGGCAGCAGACGATCGGTTTGTCGGAGGCGATGATCGACCCGAAGGCGAGGCTTCGGACGCTGTGCCACGCGCTTCCGGCCCAGTGGATGATGGAGGGCATCGGCTTCTACTGCGGACTGACCATGAGGTGGTTCCGCGATGCTTTCTGCGACCTCGAGAAGGGCGAGGCAGAGCGGACGGGTGTTGACGCATACACGCTGATGGAGCGCTCGGCGATGGATGTACCACCCGGCTCCAACGACGTGATCGGGATCCTCTCCAACCTCATGACGGCCAGCCGCTGGATCCACGCCTCGCCCGCCTTCGTCCAGTTCAACGTAGGGGACCCTGCCAGCTCGGGCAGGAAGGAGTGCATCCGAGCGATCGAAGAGGCCGCTGCTTATGTCTCTTACGGCCATCTCAGAGTGATCGAAGAGATCACCGGTCGCTCCGTGGACCACGTCGTCTTCACGGGCGGGGCGTCCAAGGGCACCCTGTGGCCGCGGATACTGACTGACGTGTTGGGGCTTCCGGTCAGCGTACCGCGCGTGAAAGAATCAACTGCACTTGGCGCCGCGATCTTCGCCGGCATCGGGGCCGGCATTTATCCCGACGTCGCCACCGCTGCCCGACAGGTGGTCAGCTTTGATGCCACGCTCGAGCCCGAAGCCAGTGTCCACAGCCGCTATCTCGACCTCTACGAAAGATGGCAGCGCGTTTACCAGGCCCAGCTCGGCATCGTCGAGGCAGGGCTGTTGAAGCCGTTGTGGCGGGCGGCCGGCACCTGACGCCTGCTGCGTGGATCTTCGATCTCGACGGAACTCTTGTGGACACCGTCGAGACCAGGATCACTTCCTGGCTCCGAACATTTCAGGAATACGGGATACCCGCCGATCGCGACCAGGTCGCCGGCCTGATCGGATCGGATGGCCGCCGTCTGGCGCGCGTCGTCGCCGAGGCGGCCGGCCTCGCAAGTGATCCTCAACGCGAGGAGGAGATCGACCGCCGCTCGGGCGATATCTTCAGCGCCCTGAACATCGATCCTCGAGTGCTCCCCGGTGCCCTCGAGCTGCTGAACGTACTCGACGACCACCGACAGAGGTGGGCGATCGCGACCTCCAGCCGGCGCCAACAGGTCGACGCGTCCGTCAACTCCTTGAAGCTGTCGAGCCGCCCGATGGTCATCGACGGGAGCAACGTCGAGCATGCCAAACCGGCTCCCGACCTGCTTCTGTTTGCCGCCCGCGAGCTCGGTGTCGAGCCGTCGCGGTGCTGCTACGTGGGCGATGCGGTCTGGGACATGCAGGCGGCCGCGGCCGCCGGCATGCCTGCGATAGGAGTCGTCAGCGGCTCGGCCACCGCCGCGCAGCTGGCCGAAGCGGGCGCCTGGTTCACGGTCGAGGATCTGAACGAGCTCATTCCCGCCGCAACAGGCGCAGCTGGCGCATCGAGCGAGGAACTGTGAAGCTAGAGTCGGCCGTGGCGCGCACGTCGTGTACAGCTCGCGCGTCCTTATATGTGGGGCGCCTGCCGGAGCTGTTCGAACTCCTCGTCGGTCAGCTCGATGTTCAAAGCCGCCACGTTCTCCTTCAGGTGCTCGAGCGAAAGCGTGCCCGGAATCGGCAGCATCGCCGCTGAGCGGCGGAGAAGCCAGGCGAGTGTGATCTGCTGCGGCGTGACCGCATGTCGCGCGGCGATCTCGGCGAGGGCGCGGCCACGATCTCCGCGCAGCGGAAAGAATGGGACGAACACGATGCCTTCAGTGGCACAGTAGTCGACCACTGCCTCGTACTTGCGCTCGGAGAGGTTGTAATGGTTCTGGACGGCCGTGATCGGCACGACCTGCCGGGCACGTTCGATCTGGTCAATCCCGACCTCAGAGACGCCGACATGTCGGATCTTGCCGCGGTTGCGGTACTCCTTTATCGCGCCGAGGCTCTCCTCGAGTGGCGTCTGGGGGTCGACGCCGTGCAGGTAGTAGAGAAAAATGCTGTCGATCCTCAGCCGGCGAAGGCTTTCCGCGATCTCTTCGTACAGCACCTCCGGGCGTCCATGCCCGGCGCCGCCAGACCCGCCTTTCGTGGCCACGACGCAGCCCTCGCGGATGGGAGAGAGTGCCGTGCCGATCGTCTCTTCGCTCTGTCCGCCCGTGTACGAATGGGCGGTGTCGATCATCTGCACTCCGGCTGCAACCGCCGCCTGGACGAACGCGACGTTTTCGCGCGATTTCGTAAGTCGGTTCGTCCCCAGCCCGATCCGGGACACGTCGATGTCACCGATCTTCACCGCAATTCGATCCTAGCTGGTCCCTACGGCGACCCCGGTGCTCGTCGATACCACTATGGTGTGGCGGTGACCAGTGCGCACATCAATCACGTGAGCGTCGGAGCCAGGGAGCTCGAGGAATCCGCCCGCTTTTACATCGAGGTCTTCGGGGCGGAGAGGATCAATACCCCGAACTTTGGAGTGCCGGTGCAATGGCTGCGGGTCGGCGACTTGCAGCTGCACATTTTCGTGCGCGAGGCCGGCGCTCCTACCTACCACCATTTCGCTCTGGCCGTCGACGATTTCGATTCGGTCTTTCGAGCAACTCGCGACCGAGGCATCCACGACACCGACACCATGGGCTACCACCTCAGCGAGCTCCCGAGCGGCCAGGTGCAGCTCTACATTCGCGACCCTGGTGGCAATCTGGTCGAGGTCAATGCGTCCGACGCTCGAACGTTGAGCGATGACATCCGCCGCGAGATGGTCCGCCTCGAAGATCGGGAGCCGCAAGACGAGTCAAACCGCCGAGCGAACCTGTTCCTCGCCACCGACAGAAGCAGGACATGAGCCCGCTCGTCAGGATGATCTAACTCCTCGTCTCAGGATATGTGCCTCATTTCGGCACTGTCACCATTAGAACGGAGCACGCCGTCGGTTCTCGACATCCCCGCGCCGAGACTTGTGTGCGTGCGAACGAGTCCGCCTGCGCTCGCCTCCACTCGACTCTTATTTCTGCAATCCTTTCAGACGCCCGCAAGGCGGCGATGACGAATCTGCACAAGGTCGCAATCCTGACCCGTGAGTACCCACCCGAGGTCTATGGGGGGGCTGGCACCGCCGTCGAATACATCTCGCGGGAGCTGAGGCACCTGACCGAGCTCTCAGTCCACTGCTGGGGCGCGCCCCGGACCGAACCCGGCGTGACAAGCCATCAACCGTGGACGGCACTGTCGGAACCGAAGCCAGAGTCGACCACGCTTCAGGCGATGTCGATCAATCTGGCGATGGCGGCGGCGGTCAAGGGTGTCGATCTCGTTCACAGCCATACCTGGTACGCGAACTTCGGCGGTCATCTGTCCAAACTCATGTGGTCGATCCCACACGTCATGACGGTCCACAGCCTCGAGCCGCTGAGACCGTGGAAGGCTGAGCAGCTCGGCGGCGGTTATGCCCTGTCGATGTTCTGCGAGCGAACCGGGGTGGAAGGCGCTGACGCGGTGATCGCGGTCTCGGCTGGGGTTCGCGAGGATGTTCTCAATTGCTATCCGGCAGTCAAACCAGAGCGTGTTCATGTCATTCACAACGGAATCGATGCCGAGGTCTACAGGCCGCAACAGTCGCCGGAGACCCTCGCTCGTTTTGGCATCGACCCCAGCAGGCCGTACGCCTTCTTCAACGGCCGGATCACCAGGCAGAAAGGGTTGCCACTGCTTCTGGCCGCGGCGCTGAAGCTCGATCCGCGCCATCAGATCGTGATCGCGGCCAGCAGTCCGGATACGCCTGAAATCGCAGCTGAGGTGGCGGCGCTTGCCCATCGCGTTTCCACCGAGCGAGGCAGCTTGATCCTGATCGACCACTTCATCTCACGCGAGGACCTCATCCATCTTCACTCGCACGCCACCGTGTTCGTTTGCCCATCGGTTTACGAGCCTTTTGGCCTCGTGATCCTGGAGGCAATGGCTTGTGAGACGCCAGTCGTGGCGTCGCGCGTCGGTGGAATACCGGAAATCGTCGTCGAGGGCGAAACGGGTTACCTGGTTGATTTCAACCCCGCGGACCTGGATGCGTTTACCACCGGACTTGCGGACGGGATGGAGAAGGTGCTCAGCGACGCGGCCTTGGCCGCAAGATTGGGCAAGGCAGGACGCGAGCGCGTACTGCAGCACTTTGGCTGGCCTGCCATCGCGTCCCGGACCGTGCAGCTTTACGACCGGCTCCTGGCTTAGGGCCGAGCGGGGTTTCGCCACCGCCTTTCCGCGCATTTTTGGGATCATGGCGACTCCAGGCCATGACCCATCTCGACTCGAAGACCCGTGCCCGGTTGCCCAACAGTGCCTTCGCGTACATCGATTCTCGCGGGCGTCGCCGCCTGCCGATCAACGACCAGGCCCACGTTCGCAACGCGCTGTCGCGTTTCAACCAGACCACGTTCGAGGACGAAGCGGCCCGAGATCGGGCTCGAACGAAGCTACTGAACGCCGCCAAGAAATACGGGATCGTGCCTGTCGGCTTCATCACCGGCCAGCTGCAGAACGTTCGCATCCGTGGCGAGATCGAGGCTCGCGCGAGCGAGGTGCGCACACTGCCGACTGGCTTCGTGACCTTCCTGCTCGCCGACATCGAGGACTCGACCGGTTTGGTGCGGCACCTCGGCGATCGCTACTCCGGGTTGCTGGCCGATGTCCGCAGGCTGCTCCGCGGCGCCATTCAGAAGTCGGGTGGCCGCGAGGTCGATGTCCGCGCCGACGAGCTGTTCGCGGTCTTCAAACAGGCGGCGTCGGCCCTCGATGCCGCGCTTGTCATTCAGCGCAAACTTCTCGTAGCGGTCTGGCCAGACGACACGCGGATCAGAGTCAGGGTCGGCCTGCACACCGGACGTCCCACATTGACCGATTCGGGATATGTCGGCATCGCCGTTCACACCGCGGCTCGCGTCTGCTTCGCAGCCCATGGTGGGCAAATAGTGCTCTCGCGTGCGGCCCGCGATGCGGTTGGCGGCTCTCATGCCGCCGGCATCAACTTCAGAGATCTCGGCCTGCACCAGCTCCAGGGTCTGCCTGGACTCGAGGCCCTTTTCCAGGCCGAAGCCGCCGACTTGCCATCCGACTTCCCTCCGCCGAGAACCCCTGCTTCGCTATCGAACCTGACTTCGGGCCGCGCCTAGGAGCTCACGGGCTGTTTCGGTGTAGTCACTGAGGCTTGGGCGAGCGATCCGCACGACCAGGTGGCCGGCACCCGCGGCGCGGTAGGCGGCGAACCACTCCGAAGCTGACTCCAGGGTCCCGGCATGGCAAGCCTGAGCTCGGGTCATGAGCTCTGCGGGCACTCCGTAATACGTCCGCATGTATGCGTCGAGATCGGTGGCGGCTTCGCCTGGCGCGTCGGCGACGGCCACCGTGAGGTACGCGCCTGTGGCGATGCTGTCGGGGTCGCGGCCTGCCTTCTCCGCCGCCTCGCGCACGGCGCGTAGTCCGGTCGCATAGACCTCGGGCGTCGGGCTGAACGGGAGCCAGCCATCGAATGTTCTGCCCGCCAGCCGCAGCATGCGTGGGCCGCTGCCGCCCAACCAGATCGGCGGGCCACCCGGTTGGAACGGTGACGGCTGCAGCTGAAGGTCTGGCTCCTCGTTCCGCCACAACCGCCGGCATCGCTCGACTGTCCTGAGCAGCGCACCGACGCGGCTGTCGCTCGGAACACCAACAGCCGCCAGCTCCGCATGCGTGCCTGGGAGCTCGGCGCCCGGGCCGACCCCGACGATGAGGCGGCCTTTGGCAATGCGGTCGAGCGTGGCGAGGCCCTGCGCCAGCGAGAGAGGGTGCCGAAGCAGCGGCAGCAAGACGGCACTGCCGAGCGTGACGCGAGTCGTCGCGCCGGCAACACCGGCGAGGAGGGTCAGCGGTTCGCCGCGCGGACGCGCCAGCAGCGAGTCGCCGACCCACACCGAGTCGTAGCCTGCCTCTTCCGCCCGCCGCCCAGCCTCGATGACGAAAGCCAGGTCGCTGTTCCCCCAGAGGAGCGCCTCGCGAGACGGGAGCAGAAGCCCGGTCTTGGCTGATCCCTTCGACACCCTTTTCTTCTCCTATCTAGACTGCAGCCGTGAGTCGGTTCATAGACCTGAGCCATCCAATTGTGGAGGTCATGGAGACTTACCATCCGCTGCCCACGCCGCGCGTGGAGGTGCTGAACGACTATGACGCTTCGCGGTACGACGGGAAGTCACGTTGCCGACATGTCCCGTCCCGCGCACACGCAGTTGTTGGGAGCCGGCATCCCGATCTGCGAGCGCATGACCAACCTGGCGGCCGTCGCATCGGGCACTGGACGCCTGCACGCGGTCCCCATTGCGTGGGTCGGTGGCGCCACCTTTCCAGTACGCGCGTACGTAGTCGCGGACCATCAGTTCCAGGGCCGAACGCGCGTCCTCTATATATGTGACGGCGGATTCGTGCCGCTCACCGGCACGACGCCGAGGATCCAGGTTCCGTGGTCGTTTGAATCCACTCTCAGCGAGCCACCGATCGCTCCCAGGCGGTCGCGCATGTTGGTGAGGCCGGCGCCATCCAGGTGACGGCGGGCATCGAAGCCGCCATCATCGGAAACCTCGAACAGCAGGCCGCCCTCGTCTTCCCAGACCCGCACATGCGCGGAAGCCCCCGCGCCGGCGTGCTTGGCCGCGTTCTGGAGAGCCTCCAGGCAGCAGAAATAAACCGCCGCTTCGATCTCGGGCGCGCGCCTGCCGACTCCGTCAGCCTCGAGGGTGGTCGGAAGGGGCGCCCGCCGGCTGGCCGCACTCATTGCCGCGCCGAGCCCAGCGCTCGAGAGCAGGGGCGGGTAGATTCCGTGCGCCAACGAACGCAATTCCTCGATAGCCGACTTGACGTCGTCCTGGAGCTGGTTCATAAGCGACCTGGCCCGCTCCGGGTCGCGCTCGGCCAATTGCTCTACCAGCCGCACCTTCACCGAAAGGGCGACGAGGTGCTGCTGCGCGCCATCGTGGAGATTGCGCTCAATGCGTCTTCGCTCGGCGTCAGCGGCTGCGACCAATCGTCCCCGCGATGCCTGCAGCTCGGCCGCCTGCCGGCGCAGCTGCTCGAGGGATTCTTGCAGCGACGAGTCCAGGTGCGCCTTCTTCAGCGCCACGCCCAGCTCGCGCGCAACCTCTTCGAGGGTGACGTCTACCTCGGCAGCGAGGCTTTCGCCGTTCTGAGAGCGCTCGGCCACGACCATGCCAAAGAGCTGACCGCTGTTGCTGATCGGCGCCAGTCGTAATGACGCGTGGTTCCTTTCTTCCAGTAGTGCCGGCAGCCACACCTTGGCCCAGGCGGCGCTCGAAACGTGGGCGTTGGCGGCGATCGTCTCCTCGGCGGGCGTTATCGCGACTGGCTTCTTTTGCGCACGCGGTTCCGCGGCCGCGAGTCGCAAGCGGCCGCCTTCGCAGAGCCAGAGCTCGGCGGAGTCGAGCTTGAAGCCATCCCGCAGCGCCTCCACCATCTGGAGCAGAAGCTCTTCCATCGGCACGCCGCGAGCGAGCTGGCTGGCGAACGAGGTACGCACGAAGTCGATGGCGGAAAGGCTCTTCGTCTCTCTGCGCCGGCGCGTCAGGGCCGAGGCAGCCGAAGCGGCGAGAGCGATCACCAGGATCGCCGCCACGAGCGTCCCTAGGAGAATGTTCGGGCGATCCAGCTGGCTCAGGTCGGGCACCTCAGGCTCTTCGCTCAGTCCTCCATTCGCAACGCTTCAACGGCTGGCAAACGGGCTGCGCGCAGGGCCGGCGGGATCGTGACCGCCAGCACCGCGAGGTAGATGAGGCCGACGGTGACCGCCAGCGATACGGTGTCGATCTCGAGGGTGGCGGTGGGGATGGTGACATTCCTGACGATCACACTGATCAGCAAACCCACCGCAATCCCGACCAGCGCGCCACTGGTCGCTGTAATCAGCGCCTCTGAGACGATCCCGGCCAACACCTGACCCGGCCGGTAGCCCAGGGCACGCAGCATGCCGATCCCGCGGCGGCGCTCGATGGCTGCTCTCAAGGCGAGGATTCCCAGGCTCAGGACCCCGACCAGCAGTCCAATCCCCATCACCAGCCTTATGAGGTTGACGAGTGCCGCGGTCCAGCCGATTGTGGAGTCGTTCAGCTCCTTGAGCGTGAGCACCTCCGCCCCCTGGCTGAAAACCTCACGCTGGATCTGGCGGGCCACTGTCTTGGCGTCGGCGCCCGGCGTTGTCTTGGCCAGGATGGTGGTGCCGACCGGTAGGGTGGCGAAGGGTGCCATTGCGGCTTCCGAGCCGGCCAGGCCCCACAGACCTATATTCCTCACGACCCCCGCCACCTGAAACTTCACGGGCCCGTCCGGTCCGGCAAACGTGATCGTTGAGCCGAGAAGATAGGTGGGTGACACGACGAGACGCGGGTCATCCGCCAGAGCTTGCCAGACCTCGGCATCATTCTTGAAGCGGCTCTCCCGCTCGGTGAGCTGGAAGGGCCGTGACTCCAGTTGGGAGCGTGTGAGCGCGTACAGGGGCTCGTAAACGTCCTGCTGGCGTGTCCCCGTGTCAATCTCGCCGCGGTAGGGCCGGGTCGCCATCGTGATCGCCCGGGCGATCTGGGGGCGTACCGAATCGGGGAGCGACAAACCTTGGGTGGTCG
>DASPYG010000181.1:0-6151 GCA_035636885.1 Candidatus Nitrosopolaris sp. | reverse complement strand
TGCAGTCCGATCGGGTTCAATTGCCGCTGTGTCAGTGAAAGCCAGGGTCCGCCGAGGGCGTGGTCAGCGCGGCCAGTCGCTCGTCGAGTTCGCCATCTCCTCGATCGTCCTGCTGCTTTTGATGATGGGGCTGCTCGACCTCTCGCGCGCTTTCTACTTCGCCGTGAACCTCCAGGGTGCGGCACGTGAAGGGGCCCGACACGGTGCGTGGTTCAACACCTCGGCGCGGGCCAACCTGTACCTGGACGACGCCGACGTGATGTCCGCGGTCAACTCCGGCCTGTCCGGCTCGGGCCTCGTCGGCACCTTCGTGCCGTCGGCCAACTGCCTGGTGCCGACCGACAGCAACACTTTCAACAACAAGCCGTACCCGGCATCGGCGTTTCCGGCGACGGCGCAGGCGGTCAACGTCTACATCTGCTACACGATGCCGGGCGGCGGCGTGCAGACGGGGACGCTCCCGGCCCATCCGTTAGACAACTCATGGCGCCTCGGCGACATCAACGTCTCGCTGCTGATGAACTTCCGGCTGATCACCCCATTCATCCAGGGACTGTTCGGACAGGGCCTCAACCTCGCATACAACGAGCACTTCACCATCCAGGGCAAGCCATGACGACACGGCTGCGACGATTCGAGGCGAGCGCCAGGCGATCGATCGCCGCCGTCCAGAAGTGGACGCACAGCGAGCGATCCCAGGGCATGACCGAGTTCGCGCTGATCGCCCCGGTGATCCTGCTGCTGACATTCGGCATCATCGACTTCGGACGCGGGCTGTACTTCTACATCACGCTTCAGCAAGCTGCCAACGAGGGCGCCCGAGTGGCGGTTCGTGCATCCTACTTCATCGATCCAAACGGGAACTCCCATAACTGGCCGGACAACTCGGACGTTCAGGCTGCGGTCCAGGCTCACGCAGTCACCGAGGTCCTGGCGAACCCTTGCCCCAACGGCCCCATCCCCAACGGTGGCGACCCCGTCGGCTCCGCGCAGCTGCCGCCGTCCAACACCGGTTGGATCTTCATCACCGACCCGAGCGCGGACGGAAATGGCACCCCGAACGCTCCGCGTGGACAGCTGCCGTACAACCCTCCTCCGGCTGGCTGCAATAACGCGGTGGCTGCGGATGGGAACCAGCCGCTCAAGGTGACTCTCTGGTTCAACTTCCAACCTCTCACTCCACTGATCCAGCAAGTTGTCGGAAACAGGATCGTCATCACTGCTTATGCGGTCTATCGCGCCGAGTACTCGAACTAGGGCCCTGCGGCGAAAGCCTCAGAAGGGCCAGGCGATCGTCTTGATCGCGCTGCTGCTGCTCGTCCTCTTCGCCATGCTCGGCCTGGCCATCGATTCCGGACGGGCCTACGTCGACCGACGCGACCTTCAGGCCGCGGTCGACGCCGCGGCGCTGGCTGCAGGCGACTGGTACGAGAACTTCAGCAACCTCAACGGTTCGACGATTCCTCAATCGGTGCAGCTTTACCAGAGCGATCTCCGCCTTTACTCGGGTTCCACCTCCAACTCGCACACGACCGCGTCGATCGGGCCGAACGCGAACCTCCAGCAAGACACGTACGTCTATACCTACCCCGGCAACCTGACGCTCACGATCGTTGCCACGAACACGCAGTTCAACGGCTACCAGTTCGTGTTCACGGCCGTGCATCAGCTGCCGCTCGCATTCATGCAGATCTTCGGCGGCCCAACGACTGCGCTCATCACGGCTTCGGCAACATCGATCGTGGGCAACCAGCGCCAGACGCCAGCACTGCTGACGCTGAGCACGGGCAGCTGCGCAATGAACCTCAAGGGCTCAGCGGATCTCACAGTCCTCGGCGACGTCTATACCAACGGCACGGCGTGCGTGGACGCGAACCTGCACGAGGCGGGAAACTGCTACGGAGCAGCGGGGTCGAACTGCAGCTCGGCTCAGTACTACTGCTACAACTCGACCCCGGGCTTCGTGCCCTACGACCCCAATGGTGGGCCACCGCCGGTGCATCCCCCTGGGGCCTGCGCGTCGGGTGACACGATCGGCGCGCCCGTGGTTCCCGCACCTTCGCTACCTGATCCAGGCTACCTCGCCACTTCGATCGGCTATTACTCAGGGGCCAGTAGTTACAACCAGGACAACCGAGGCACGTGGACAGAGATGTACCCCGGGCATTACGGCTCGTTCCACCTCAGCGGCGGCTCTGCCAGCTGTGCCTTCCTCGACGCGGGCGTTTACACATGGGACGCCGGTTACGCGTCAGATGCCACGGGAAGCCTGCTCTCGAACGAGTTGAAATCGCCGGACGAGGAGTTGTGGTCGTCACCGGGTACGACCAGCGTCGCCGACCCACAGTTCTGGAACATGAACAGTGCGGGCTGCGCCGGCCACTTCACGCTGGCGGTGAACACAGCCTCCGGCTATGGCCTCAAGCACGGGGGGCTCGGGAGCGGCAACTGGGGAGTGGTGCTGACCTCTGTCCGCTACGACCAGTTCCTCGACCCTGCCCCCGCGACATGCCAGGCGGGCTGCCGCCGCGAGAGCGCCCCGTCGGCGTGTCAGCAGGTGAGCACCGTCGACCCGCCCGTCAAGGACCAGGTCATCGATGTGAGCATCACCCAGAACGCTCCGGGGGCGCAGTACTACAACATCTATCTCAACCCCAACGGCTGCCTGCCTTACGCCGGCGGATCCGTGAACGACTTCTCGTTCATTGGCAGGTTCAACGCTCCCGGATTCAGCGGCGGCGCCCCAGTTGGTCCATACCCCAACGGCGGATCAGGTGTCGTCCTGACCGGTGGGACGGGCGGTTGGACATGCGCCGCACCCAGCGACACGATCTGCTCGGTTACAGCCAGCACGCTCTTGCCGAATAACCTGTGCTTCGCCCAGACACGGACCAAGAACTGCGAGACGCCTGACGACGAGCAGCTCCCACAGTGCTTCAGCAACTGCCCGCCGCCGGCCGGCCTGCTGTCGCAGGAGAACGCCGCCATGCAACTCGAATACTTCCCCTATACGGGCGGCGACGTGGCCAACGAGAATTACTGCCAGGTGGCAGTGGCCTCGGGTGGCGACCCCAGTGCGCCGTGCGCGACGGCGAAGGTCACCCCGGGAGCGGTCCAGTTCTACTTCCCGAGCGGTTCGTGCGTAAACCAGAATGCCCAGGGCGCCACCTACGTGTTCGGCGGCGAGCAGTACAACTGGATCGTGATCTATGCCCCTGCCTCCAACACCTGCTCGGATTCGATGAACGGTGGGGCGTCGACTCAATACATCGGCACCATCTACACGCCGGGAGCGAACTGGACGATCAACGGTGGGGACCGATCGCCACTGGCCGGCCAGGTCATCTGTTACACCGCCAGCGTGTCAGGCGCGGGCGCGGTTGGAATCGACTTCAACCCCAACTACGCACCGGCCCCGCCGGCCGCCCGCCTGATCAACTAGACCTCGGCAGAGGGCCTGGCCTCGTAGCCCAGGTCGCGCAGCGCCTCGTCGATCCACTGCAGCGCCATCTCTTTGGTGTTCGGCCAGGTTTCGGGCGACGAATCGGGCAGCCCGGTGTCGATGACCACCCGGCCGGCGACACGAAGGAGCAGGCGCACCAGAGGTGCTGCCTCGGGCACCGAGAAGGTCATGCCCTGCAGGGCGCGAGAGAGCATGAAGCACGCGGCGTTGAAGGTTTCGGCGTCGATGGGTTCTGATCGAGCCAGCCGTTCGGCCAGACCGGCCCTCAGATCGGAGGGATCCATGCGCCGGTTATCATTTCAGAAGGCTGGGAGATGGACCTCACCGAACCTGTCTTGCTCACGCCAGAGGGGCTGGAGAAGCTCAAGCGCGATCTCGAGGTCGCGCTGCAGCGGCGTGCCGAGGCGGGCGAGCGACTGAAGGAGGCGTTCCAGCCAGGCGACATCGAGGACAACCCCGAATACGAGCAGGCGAAGGAGGAGGTAGGCCTTCTCGACAGCCGCATCTATGAGCTCCAGGAGATGATCGGGCGGGCCCAGATCATCAAGGAGTCGCACTCCAGCGTGGCTCAGCCAGGCTCGACGATCGAGGTCGTCGATTCCGACGGTCACGCCGAGACCTACCACCTGGTCGGGGCGGTCGAGAGCGATCCGTCCGCAGGCAGGATCTCCGTCGACTCCCCCGTGGGTCGCGCACTCGTGGGCAAGAAGAAGGGCGACCGCGTCACGGTCAGCGTCCCCTCGGGCACGCTAACGCTCTCCATCAAGGCGGTCAAGTAGAGACGTCGAACACCGTCGGGACCTCCGTCTCGACTGAGTCCGTGAGCCCGGACGCGATCGCCGACGGCACCACCGTAGGCGTCTTCTTCCGGCAGGCCGCACGCTTCGGCGATCGCCCTCTCGTCCACTACCGTGCCTCGGAGCCATCGTGGAAGGTGGCGACGTGGGCGGACATGAAGCGATCCGTCCTGGCGGTGGCGTCGGCCTTGGTCGAGGCAGGTGTCAAAGCCGGCGACTCGGTGGTCTTGATCTCGGAGAACCGCGTTGAGTGGATCTACTGCGACATCGCGATCCAGTCGGTGGGCGCGATCACGGTGCCGATCTATCCGAGCAGCCCGCCCGAGCTCGCCCAGAAGATCGCCTCCGACAGCGGCGCGGTGCTCGCAATCGCATCGGGGGAGAAGCTGGCCGGCAAGCTCGTGACGACCGCATCGCTTCAACGCGTCGCGCGCATTGACACGGATGTCGCTCAGTGGGTCACGCAGGAACCCCAACGGGTCGTCGAGGTCCGCTCGAGGCTGGAGGCGATCAAGCCGGACGACGTTTGCACCATCGTGTACACGTCCGGCACGACGGGCGAGCCCAAGGGCGCCGAGCTCGCGCACCGAAACCTGGTCGACATCTCTCGCGCGATCCTCAAGGTGTTCCCTTTGAGCCCTGACGACTCGACGCTCTCGTTCCTGCCGTTTTCACACGTCTTCGAGCGCATCAACGGCCTCTTCATCGGCATGCTGTTCGGTGGCCAGGCCTGGATCTCGCGCGGCACCGACCACCTCGCGGAGGAGCTGGGCGAGGTCCAGCCGACGGTCATGAACTCAGTGCCGCGCGTGTACGAGAAGATGCACGCCGCGGTCATGGCGCGCGTACGGGAGGCGCCGGCCGTGCGCCGGGTCCTTTTCAGCTGGGCGGTCGGTGTCGGGACAAGGTTCGCCCACGAGAGCAACCCGGGCCCGATGCTGCGGTGGCAGCACCAGGTCGCGGACCGACTCGTCCTTGCCGCCCTCCGCCGGCGCCTCACCGGCGGCCGATTGCGCTTCTTCATCAGCGGCGGTGCTGCGCTCGCGCGCGAGATCGAAGAGTTCTTCTGGGCGATCGGCGTGCCCATCCTGAACGGATGGGGCATGACCGAGGTCTCGTCGGGCGCGTGCTCGAACACGCTCTCCGCGCACCGGTTCCTCACCGTCGGCAAGCCATTCCCAGGTGTCGAGCTCAAGATCGCCGCCGATGGCGAGATCCTGGTCAAGAGCCCCGGCAGCATGGTCGGGTATCACAACAACCCGGCCGCCACGGCCGAGATGATCAAGGACGGCTGGGTCTACTCAGGCGACATCGGCGAGCTCGACCCTGACGGCTTTTTGAGGATCACCGACCGCAAGAAGGCGCTGTTCAAGACCGCAGTCGGCAAGTATGTGGCGCCGCAGCCGCTCGAGTTCGAGCTCATGCGCGACCATCTCATCGAGCGTGCAGTCGTGGTCGGCGAGGGCAAGCCCTATGTGACCGCGTTGATCGTGCCCGACTGGGACGCCGCCCGCAAGGAAGGCCTCGACGAGAACGGGCTGCGGGCGAACATCCAGAAGGCTGTCGACGCCGCCAACGCCGGCCACGGCAACTGGGAGGCCATCCAGTACTTCGAGCTGCTGCCTCACGACTTCTCGGAGGCGGACGGCGAGCTCTCGCTGAAGCTGGACGTCAAACGCAAGGTCGTCCAGGAGCACTACAAGCAGCAGATCGAATTGATGTACGAGAGCAAGAGGAAGGCATAGCTCTCGGCCTAGAACCCATAGGGTCTTGTCAAGTCCTGGGACCTCCGAGCGTGGGGTCGAAGTCGAGACCTGAACGCCACACTCCCCAGATGATGGCGAGGGCCTTGGACATGCAGTGACCAAGGGCGTTCATCGCGCTCTTGCCC
>DASPYG010000180.1:0-44215 GCA_035636885.1 Candidatus Nitrosopolaris sp. | reverse complement strand
CGCCCGCGAGCTGCAGCGCTATGTTCCGGCGGTCCAGGCCAAAGACCTGAGCCCGGCCGGCGCCGGTGTCCGTGCGCAGGCCGTGTCGCGCGACGGAAGGCTGCTCGACGACTTCGTCTTCTCCGAAGAGGAAGGCATCCTACACGTGCGCAACGCCCCCTCGCCGGCCGCGACCGCCTGCCTCGCGATCGCCGAGGTGATCGCCGACCGCGTCGACCACTCGTAGGCGGAGGGCTGTTAAGGGTGGGGGCTGGTGATTTCCCTCCCCCGCTTGCGGGGGAGGGCAGGGTGGGGGCTATCCCGCCCGCAGCACGTAGTCCAACGGACCGAGCGTAATCCCACGCTGGCGCAGCTCCTCCTCGGAGCGAGTCGACAGCAGCAGCGCGGGGACGCCGGCAAGCACAGGATCGACGCGGAGGCGCTGGAGGTCGCGAAGCTGCGCCCCGACGCCGGCACCGAGGTCGATCAACACCAGGTCTGGCCTCCATCCATAGCGATACGCGGCGGTGTCGCCGATGTCAGCGACGGTGATCACCCGGTAGCCGTCAAGCACGAGTTTCATGCGATACATCTCGGCGGCGTCAGAATCGCCACCGATCAACAGGATCTCGCCGCCGTCCTCCCGCAATTCCGGCAAAGTGTCGATCACGTTTCCATAGTGATCAACCCGAGTGAGGTGGTCATAAGAGCAGCCTACAAATCCGCTAAGAACATCTAGCAATTTCTCCCTCCTCCGCTTGCGGGGGAGGGTAGGGAGGGGGCTCTGTACGATGCTGCTCAATGGCCGGATCGATTGGCGACCCCAAGCGCGATGCCAGTTTCACGGGGCTGATCGCCATCCTCGGCGTGGTCGCCGGAGTTCTTCTGTGGATTCTAACGATTGTGCTCAGCCGATCGAACATCTCCGGCAATGGTTGGGCCTTATCCGGCAACGGTGCGCTGATCATTCCCTTCGGCATCGGTCCGGCCGTGATCGCCGGCGGCTGGACGGCCGTCATTCTTCGGATGCGCGGCCATCGGCGGTGGCTGCAATTGGGCATCGCGAGCGCTCTGGTCGGCCTGGCACTCACCGCGGGAAGCCTGCTCTCGCTCATCGTCTTCGGTCCGGCCGGGAGAGACGCCGGCGCAACGGCCTCCCTCTTTTTCGGCTTCCTCCTCTACGCGTGGCTGCTTGCGAGCGTGATCGTCGCGGCGACGATCCGGGCCCCGGATCCGGCACGGCACGGCCCACCGTTCTGGTCCATCGCCGCCATTCTGGTGCTGCCGATCACGCTCATCGCAGGCTGCGAAGCCGGCGCTGGCCTTATACCGTCGTAGTTTCGCCCTGGCTGGGGCGCCTGCTCGGAAAGGGCAACCCGACCTGCGAAGACGATCGAGACCCACCTCGGCAACGCGTACGGCAAGCTCGGCGTCCAATCGCGATGCGTGCTGGCGCGCTTAGGGAGATCCTCGATGCGCATGACGAGGGAGTGAGCCCCAGCTGGATCCGGGGCCCGTGTCGCATCTATGGCACCGGCGCCGGACTGTCCAGGCTGAGTCAGACACTCAGCGTGTAGTCGAACCAGAGCGCGCCTTTCGCAAAGCCGGCTGGCAGCGTTGCCGGCTGGGTGGGCGCCGTCTTGAGAGCCGGGCTCGGCGCGCCCTTTACGGGTAGCCAGTCGCTGCGCACGGTGTGCTTCTGTGTCTTCTCGCTTAACCGCGCCATCAGCGGCACTCGAGGAATCGAGGCCCACGGTGTGCTCTGTGTCGAAACCATGGCCGCGAACTGACCGTCAGTCATCGCCTCCAGCGCCTGTTTTGGCGTCGCGTTGACGCTGCCGTGATGCGCGACCTTGAAGAAGCTGACCTGCGGAAGGATGTCCTCTGGGTGGGCATTGTCGAGCCACCATCGCCAGTTCCCATACTGCGCGTCGCCAGCAAAAAGCAAATTCCGTCCTCGGTACGCGAGCAGCGTCACGACGCTCTCATTGTTGCGTGCCTTGTCAAGCGCGAACGCGAGGTCCTCGGCCGGCGTATCGGTCGCTTGCTCGACAAGGCGTTCGTCCTCCGGCGATAGGAGTAACTCCGCATCGGCAATTGCCGCTTGGGGTGCTCGCCAGCGCGAGCCGAACGGCTCGACCCGGCTCTGATCGCCACCGTTCGAGCCCGCTGCACGCAAGTAGTGCTGCCCGGCCGGTGGATCCATTTGCGCCAGAAACTCCTCAGAATCGGGCGGACCGAGGACTCTTACCGAGAGTCCCTTGATGGCGGCTGGATCGGCAATGGTGTTTCCAGCCTTCACGTACCTGACCGTTGCGCCAACCCCGAAACCCGACTTCAAAAGTGCGATGGCCGTCGCATTGCCGCTCAGATTCGCCACCGCATCGACGGCAGCCCTGCTTGGGCTGCTCAGTGCCGTTAAATGCGCAGCCAGCGCCGCGGTGAGGGCGGCGTGCTTGGCTTGCAGTTTTACGGCGGTGGGATTCGCCGGATCCCAGGTCCACGGGAGCCAGACCTCCCCAATCTGGAATTTCTTGAATTCATCAGCAAATTTGTTGAAGCCCGCGATGTGGTCCTGATGAGCGTGCGTCGCGATCACGACGGCCAGCTTCCGACCGGTAACGGCAGCGATGTTCGCGACTACCTCCTTAAGGGAGCCGATGTCCCCCCTGGCATGCACTCCACAGTCGACGAGGATGTACGCAGACCCACTCACGACCGGTAAGGACACGAGAAAGCAGTCCCCGAATCCAACCCGGTACATGCGTATGGTGATCGCCGCACTCGATGCACTCGACTTCGCGCGACTCGTCGAAACTTTTGGCATTCAGTAGCCTCGATGAGTGACCTTGAAATCGATCCTCGTCGCGGCGAGGCGCCCCGCCAGTTCCGCCTCCCCCAGGTAGGGAGCGATCCCCAGGTCAGCCGCCCGGTCTGCCTGGTAAGCGCGTTGTTGCTGCACCCGGCGGTTGTCAGCATCGTGACGTGCCTGGCCGACCGGCTTGCTGATCGCATATCGAACCCGGCCCGTCTGGTCGACGATGATCGTCGTGCCACCGCGGAAGGTGAAGGTCCCCGCCTCTTCGTGATCTGGGTCGACTGGGACATCGCGGTGCTGGGTGAGCTCCGCCACGATGTCGAACAGTAGTTCGCCGTTTGGTCCGACGCGAAACACTTCGTGGAAAGTCCTGGCCTGGATTTTGATCCCCCCGTCTGCCGATAAGCCAAGCGCTTCGTGGTTGGCTTGGGCAAAATCGTGCAGGATCACGGCATTGGTTGACCGCGCCTCGCGCCGTTTCGCCGGATCACTGAAAACGTCAAATCGCAGCCCCGAGCACAAGGGCAGTTCCTTCCCGGAAAGAATCTCGGGCGGCGACCATCGCAGCGACTCCTCGGAGTAGGAGGCGGCGCCATCGGGCACGATGCCTCGAGATCGGAAGCCATCGATCAGCGCCCGCCGGTAGCCGTAGGGGTCGTCTGGCACCAGCTCGGAGTCGGCGGTGATCATGGCGCGCAGGAAGTCACCGAATCGGATGTCAATGGGAGCGCAATAGTCGAGAGCGCGTATGCAAATATTTAGAAAGTGCTCCGCGGTTTTGACGGCGGCGTCGGCCAGCCGGCTGGCGAGGTCCGGATGGAGTTCATTTGACTTCGTATCCACGCCACCACTTCGAGCGATCCGAATCAGGTCCTGCGTCCGCTTCAGGTAAATGGTGAAGAAAGCGTCGAAGACCGCCGCGACCAGGATCGATCCCCGGGCGTGGGGCTCGGAAAGTTTGTCCAGCAGACGTGAGTTCGGCGGCGTCCCCAGCGCCGACCGCAGGGCCTTCCGCATCCCCATAGCGTCGCCGAATTGCCTGGCGAGCTCGACCAGGGGATTGGTGGCTGCAAGTTCGGCCTGGATCTGCGGCCCCTCGGTCGTCGGCTGCTGGTTTGGGGCGACCGGTGTTCGATAAATCATTCCGCCCGTCTGTTGAATCATCTGCAGGAGCGCGTCCTTGAAGCTGAAATGCTGAAAGAGGGCGACGAGATCAGCGAACGCCTCGTGAAAGGCCGCTGCATCCCGGTCGGTCGGTTCCATGAAGAAGTCACGCTGGCTATCCACCAGGGCGTGGGTGGTTTCGTGGGCGATGATGTCGTGCGAAAGGCAGGTGAAAATGGTTTGACCCGGGAGATTCAGGCCCGGATCGGTCAGTGATGCCGGAAAATAGCCAAACATCAGGGCTTCGAGATCGCGACTGTAATACGCGTTCGCCTCCTGCATGCCATGAGGAAAGATCCGAAGGCGATCCGGCTGTGTCCGGTCCTTCCTACCCCAACGGGAAAAGCTCCAACTGATCGAACGGCCGAGAGCAATCTCGAAGCGGCGGATCGTTTCGCTGGCCACCGCGTAGACCATTTGCTGGTGGAACTGGGGATCTGACTCCGTCGGATCCAGTCCGCTGCGAATCAAGACGGCAGGGTCGTCGAGATCAACCGGACGGTAATAGCACTTGTTGGAAGCGTCGTAATCGATCACCTGGAGGTACCGGCCGGTGGGACCCGGCTCCAACGACTCGTAGCGAAGGTCGACGGTCATGTAGTTACCAAGCGCACGACCCTGGGACGGGTCGAATGCGTAGACCTTTAGCGGCCGGCTTACCGGATTCCTTAGGTCTGCCTCGCTCCGCTCACCGCGCTTCGCCGTCTTCGTTGACGAACCGTCGGCAACGGCCGTACGGCCCGTGCTCGGAAACGTGCGTTGTGAGAGACGTTGCCCCACCAGCCCCTCCTGCTCAGCCCACTGTGACACTGCCCGTCACGACTGTCAACACCTTGTTTGTCCAGCAGCGATTCAGTCGATGGGTGGCGCGTCCTTCGGCGGATCGACGAGCCCAGGATAATACTTAAGTAGCGTCGCGCCGGCCAGCCACCATCCTCTATAGACAAGCAGCCGGCACAGACGCCGATCAAATCGGTCGAACGAGGTGGGGACGAGCGCGAGGTCGCGACCTTGCCAGGTTCGATGCTCCGGATGTTGGATGCGCCAGGCGTCGATGTTCGCTCCGATGACGTCACTCGCGAGGCCCATCAGTACTCCCTGCCGCCCCCAGATCGGCGGCGCCTCCCCTTTCGCGGTCGCCGCCTCGGAGGCTTTGAACCGCTCGACCATTAAGCGAGTTCGCAGACCAGTGCTTTGCCGGTAGAGGGTCGAATTAGCGCGGGCCAGGTCCCGGATGATCGGCACCCAGCCCCAGCGGCCCGTGACAAACACTCCACCCGCGTTCATTGCTATCAGGAAGAGGTCACGGTATCGATCTCCATCGAACGCCTCGAGACCGGTGTTGTCATAGGCACCTCCGTCAAGGAGCAGGGGATCTCCCCGTTGCGCACAGGGAAACGCGATTCCGTGGATCGCAAGGGGGGCGAATGCGCCTGGGACCGCAGCCGATGCGGCCGCCGCCGTGGCGACCGAGATCCCAGTGCCAGCCGTCGACGCAAGCCCGACGACGTAGTCACCGAGAACATCCTGTTCGAAGGCGAAGCGTACCCCGGTGACCAGATTCACGGCGTTGATCACGAAGCGACAACGCTGGTCCAGACTCTCGAGCGATCGTCCGCGGAAAAATCGGCGATCGAGTGCCTGCGCAAGGATATGCGTCCGCGTTTGTGGTCCCAGAGTCCGCCACAGATTCCTGAGGACTTCGTCTTTGAGGGATGAACCCGTGATCGATTGGATGGCCGGGTCGATTACCAGACGTTCGACGGCCTCAGCCGTGAAGCCCTCCTCGCGCAACTGGCGCCAGCAACAGGCGAGCAGGCCGTTTGAGATGGAACCGCCAGATACCGAGGAAACGAATCGCACGTCACCCAGGCGTCCGCAGTCCGCGAGAAAGCGGACGACGCCCAGGGCGGCCAGCGCGGCCCGGAAGCCCCCGCCGGAGAATGTGAGCGCGAAGGTGGGGCCGTGGTCCACTCGCCCCGGGTCCCTAGGGCGTTTTTCGTCGCCACATGGTTTCACGATGTCTTCGAGTCCAGAGCCGAGAGCCGGGGACTTAAGCGGAGATTCAGAAATCGACACGGCGATTGAAACCTACTCCCACGTCTCTCGTCGCAATCGGCCTGGGCGTTGTCGTGTCTTCGGGAATATCGCGGCCTACGTGACCTACGTCAACTCGCTGCAGTAAAGCGTCGGAGCGCCATCAGTTGGGTGGCGGAGCTGTCGCAGTAGCAAATGCTGGCGCGGGCGGCTGAACCGCGCCGGAAGGCGGCATCCGCCCGTCTTGAATGTAGGCCCTGGTCTGGGCACACGCGGTGCTCATCACCGTCCGGATCTGGTCCGGCGTGAAATTGAAGTCCTGGACGTCGAATGGTCCCTCCGGATGAATATGGTGGGCGACGCCCTTACCCGCCTGCTTGAACATCAGCTGGACATAACCCTGCTCCAGGCGCGACGACTCGTGGCTGACGATCGAAATCGACTTCAACACATTCTCCAGCGCGTCGCTCGGTACCGCCTGGGGCTCGCCGTCGTAACCGACCGCGCAGGCGTAGAGGGTGCCACATTTGGCCGTTAGCACCAGCTCGGACAGCGGCTGATTCTGCGCCACCGCGCCATCGACGAAGACCATGCGCTTGCCGTCAATGGATATCGCGCGAGGTGGAAAGACGCCCGGAATCGCCGACGAGGCGACCAGCGCATCGGCGACCGGCACCGTGTCCTTGAACCAACTCCGCTCGCCCGCTTCGACGTCGGTTCCTCCGAGGAAGAGACGGACTCCACCGTTCCTCCCCAGATCGCCAAGGGTCAGCCGAGACTGGCCCCGAATTTTCCGAAAGACGCCCTCAGCGGTTTGCGCAAGCGGCCCGTTGTCGGCGACGCTATCCGGGAGCCTCCGCAACGAAACCAGGGCGACGAGGACCTTGAGGAACATTTGGACTCGCGTCAGCCCAAGCTTGGCGTTGCTGAGCGAGAGAAGCGCGTCGGCGGCCGCCTTGATCCCCGCCCCGTTGACGGGATCGAGAGCATGCGCCGCTCCCACGATGGCACCCGCCGAGACCCCCGCGATGGCCGCCGGGATGATCTTCAGGTCGACGAATGCCTGCGCAATGCCGAGCTCGATGAGGAGGAGCGGCCCTCCGCCCGAATAGGAAATCCCGACCCGCTCTTCGCTCAGGTCCGCCGGAAGCTGCTGCAATTCTGGCGCGGGCAACGCTGCCTCCCGATCTACCTGATGGGAGCCGGCTCCGGGACCTGCGGCTGTGGTTGAGCCAGCACGGGTTGGACATCGCCCGAGCGCACGTCGCCCTTACTGGCGCGGTTCGAGTCATACCATCCTTCCGCACCCGCACGGATGACAAACGGCGCCAGAAATGCTGTGCCGGCGGCGATGATGATGGCTTTTGCGTTATTCGTGGTTTGCCAGGTCGCCAGCGCCGTCAGCAGCGCCGACGGCACGGCGATGTACAAGCCACGAACCAGCGCGGCACGAAATTGCGGAGACATGCATAGCCCTCCCTGTCCCGGCTGTCCGGAGACGTTTTGCTGAGGGTCACTATAGGTCGGTTCATCCGCCTGTCAACGTGGGTCGAACTACGGACCGCCAAATTACTTAAGCCGTGACCACTGCTTGACATCAAGCGTTGTTGGAGAAAAATACGAGTCACGCAGCGCAACCCGCTGCCAGGGAGGCCGGCATGCCCGAATCGTCGTCTATCGATCTGACGCGTCCCCAACCCGGGACCCTCGCGACCCTCGAGGTGGCGGGCCCCGCCCCGTCCCCCGCGGCCCGCAACATCGAGTCGCACGTGGTCGGCAGCTTCAACGGCCAGCTCGCCAACGGTCAAAACATCGTGCAGCTCAACGACAGCGCCGGCGCGATCGTCAACCTCTATCAGGGCAAACCGATCGAGCCGCGTCGGGTTCCGGCCCCCGTGCTGCTACGGCCACGACCATTTCCCGGTCTGCTTGGGCGCGAGATGGAGCTGGCCGCCGGCCGAGACGCGATCCGCGCTGCCCAGCCACTTGAGTACTACGCATCAGCGGGATGGGGCAAGACGGTGCTCCTGCGGAGCCTCGGTCAGGTGGCGGCGGACGGATGTCCAGACGGTGTTGTCTACCTGCCGGCGGACGGCGAACCTCTTCCGGACCTGCTGCAGTTCTGTTTCGACACCTTCTACGAAACCGATGCGCCGATCCCCTTCAAGCCGACCGAGGGCGAGCTCCGGCGGTATTTGCACCCGGTCCGTGCTCTGCTCATGATCGACGACCTGAGCCTGGACCGCGAGCATGTTGAGGCCCTCCTGCAGTGGCTGCCGAACAGTGTCGTCGTCATTGCAACGAAAGATCGGACGCTCTGGGCCTCGGGCCAAGCCGTCAAGGTCGGAGGGCTATCGCGGGACGCCGCGATACAACTTGTCGAAAGCGAGCTGGGGCGCCTGCTGACGACCGCTGAACAGCCAACCTTTGACCAACTTTGGTCTTCGCTTGAGGGCAATCCGCTCAGCCTCATCCAGGCGGCAGCCGCAGTCCGCGCTAGGCCGCAGGCCCTGACGAGCATCACGGCCGGCGATCCGCGTCAACTGCTGGGATCGCTCGATGATGATGAGCACAAAGTTCTCGGCGTCCTCGCCTCGCTCTACGACGCGGCCGTGCCAGCGTCGCACGCCGCAGCCATCACTGGCGTCACTGATTCGCCCGCCATTCTCCTTCGGTTGACGCAGGCGGGTCTCACCGAACTAAAGGAAGGCGGCTATCGGCTCAGCCGAGAGCCCGCTGCCGCCCTGATCGATGCCACTGGCCCGCAACAATGGACCGCGCCGTCAATTCGCCACTTCGCCACCTGGGCGCAACGGTTTGCCGGGGACGTGCGCCTGATCCTCGAGGTGTCCGGGCTCCTCATGAAAGTCACCGAACTCGCCACCGACACCCAGCGATGGAGGGAGGCCTGGCAGTTGGTCCGCGCCGTTGAGCGTTCGCTGGCACTCTCGGGTCGGTGGGGCGCCTGGCATCGCCTCCTTGACTATGGGATGCAGGCGGCGCAAGCGCTGGAGGACCGGGCCGCGCAAGCATGGGTTCTCCATCAGCTCGGTACCCGCGCTCTCTGCCTGGGTGATGTTGCCGTGGCCGGCACCTTCTTGAACCAGGCGCTCGAGATTCGCCGGGCGCTCGGGGACTCCGAGGGCATCGCCGCCAGCAGCCACAACCTGCAACGGCTGGCGCCCCCGCCGACGCCCCCTTCCCCGCCCGCGCCACATCCGCCGATCCGCTGGCTCCGCTGGGTTACGAGAATCGGGGCTGCGCTCGGACTGGTCGTGGCCGCCGGCTTCGTCTTCCCCCAGCCCGGAGCCGGTTCGTTCTGGGGACAGGCCTTCTTTCCGTCGGGCATCCTGTCGCTCGAGGCAAGCCAGCCGCTTTCCTTCGATGCCGTACCGGTCGGGCTAACCTCAAGTTCACGAGTGGTAACCGTCCACAACACCGGTAGCGGCACCCTGCGATTGACCGGGCTGTCCACGGAACCACCGTTTCAGCAGACGTCTAACTGCCCGATCCCAGTCCAGCTCCGGCCCAATGACACCTGCACCATTCTTGTTACCTATCACCCAGGCGCCGCCGGGTCGGCCTCCGGCATCCTGGCGGTAACCGCGGATGGCAAGAGTTACACGGCGGTCCTTTCAGGAAGCGGCATCTACATCTGGCGCCTGGAGTCGCTACCCATTGCCTTCGGAAAAGTGACCGTCGGGCGACCGATACGGAAGGAGCTTCGATTGACCAATACCTCGGGCGCTCCCCTGCCGCTCAGTTCGATCAGGATGAAAGACCTGAGCAAATCGTTCAGCGTGGCTTCGGGCGGCTGCCTGCCCGCCTCACCGATCGCCCCAGGCGCGGCCTGTCCGATCGTCCTGAGCTTCGTGCCCGGATCGCTCGGGTCGTTCACTGACAGCTTGCTGGTCGCCGACACGACGGGCGATCAGCGCGAGTACTCCGTCACCGGGCAAGGCGTCCTACCTCAAGTGGTGCTGTCGCGGACCTTTGTCGATTGGACAAAGGATCCCAGCACCCCGAACCCGGCGCCGATCACGGTGACGAACACGGGCGAAGGAGTCCTGCTGATCAGCTCGGCGATGCTAACGAAGGATTCGAGCCCTGCCTTCAGGATCGTCAAGGATACAGACGGATGCAGCAACCAGCAGCTGATGCCGCAGGGTCAGTGCACCCTCCAGGTCGAGCACGTCCAGATATATCGCATACTCGCGAACGATCTCAACGGCGCATTGCAATTCACCGATAACGCGTCCGATTCACCGCAGTCCGTTGGCTTGCACGCGGTGGGATGAGGAGGAGCCATGACTGAGCAGAAAAACGACGGCACCAATATCTCAGCAACATTTGGCGGCCCGGTCAGCGGCCAGGCCGCGGTCGGGATCGACATCAGGCAGTCCCAAGCGAATGTCGCCGCACAGCCGGTCACCGCAGCCGAACTGGCCGAGCTCAAGCAGGCGATCGCCGCCCTCAAAGCCGAGGCCGCCCGTCAGGCCCCGCCGGAGAAGCAAGCGGCAGCCGCTGAACATCTCGACGAACTGCATGAGGCGATCACCGCCGACAAGCCGAAGCTCTCGACGATGGAGTACGTCCGGGACTGGTTTGCCAAAAACATCCCGACCATGGCGGGAGCGGTGACCTCAATCGTCGTCAACCCAATCGTCGGACGTCTGGTCCAGGCCGGAGGCGACGCGCTCGTCTCCGAGTTCAAGGAACGCTTCCCGGGCAGCTGACGAGAGGACCTGCATGAAGAAGCTCGTTGACGTTCACCGTTCCCGCGACTACGCGCGCATTGCCCTTGGTCTGATCAGGCTTTTCAACGGCGTCGCGGCGCTCGTCGCCCCGTCGATGCTCATGCAACGGCTCGGCGTCGATCCGAAAGCTCAGGCTGCTGCCAACTACGGCCTTCGCATGTTCGGCATCCGTACCATTCTGCTCGGGGCCGATCTCCTGCTCGATCGACCGGCAGCGCGTGCCGAAGCACTCCGTGCCGCCCCGTTCATCCATGCGTCAGACTTCGTATCCGCGGTGACCGCGGGGGTGCGTGGCGACCTGCCACGACGCGGAGCCGTGTTGGCGAGCTTGATCTCGGGCGTGAATGTGGTGCTGTCACTAACGGCTCAACCTCATCGAAAGATTCGGCCTTGACACCAATGATCTCGAGTGCTACAGGTAGCCTAGGTCGAGAGTTCTGACTGCAGACATCGTCTGAGGGGAGGCATCCAGATTGTCCGTGGACGTTGCTCACTTGATGAAGATGTCTCAGGCTGAGCTCGATGCGCTGTTCAGCGCCAGCCCAGCCGGCGATATTCCGTCCGGCGAGGGCGACGGCACCGTGATTGTGGCCGCGGGGACGCCGCTGGAGGACGCGGCGGCGAGGCTGATCCACCTGCTTGCATGGCGCGGCAAGGTCTTCGACCCGGTGAAAGGCGAGCTCCGAAACAGGATCCTGCCGGTCACGGTCAACGCCATCATCGCCAAGGTGTACCGCGGATCCAGTTGGTTCGATGGCAAGCCCTGCATCGTCCTCGACTACTCCAAAACCTCGTTGATCGCCCACTGGATTCGCGATGAGATCCGAGAGGTCGCTCCGGGAACGTACCTGGGACTGGTCTACTGGGATCGGACTCGCATCCTCAACTTTGTACTCTCGTTCAGTCAGGTGCCCGCTCCATTAGCCTGACGGCCGAAGTCGCCCGACCGCCCGTCGTGAAGTCGACCGGCGAGGTCGCCTGGACGGAGCAGGTCCCGCTGACGATCGTGACCAGCGTCAAGCCCGGGCAGGTCGAAAGCCTCAAGCGGCTGCTGGCCTCGATGGGGCAGGATCCGGCGAGCAACCCGGTCATCCCGTTCGGGGAATTTTCCCAGGTCCATTTCGCGCGGTTCGTCGTCCTGGACGCGACCCAAGACCTGAACGCCAGTGCGATCCAGGCCTCGCTGCTTCTCATTGGTGAACTGGACGCACCGATCGACCGGTTCCTTGACGAGCTGATCACGCGGAGCGGGGCGGGCCTGGACCGCGTCTACCGTCACTGCGAGGGATATCCGGACGATGCGCTCGACCCAGCCCAGCGACGCGCCTATCTGCTCGCGCGAACGGTCAAGCCCGAAACGTACTACGTCAACACCGTCGGTCGGTCGGTGGAGCAAATTCGGGGTGAAGCCCATCTTCGCGATGCCCTGGAGCAATTCATCGACCGGCACGGTCGCGACTGGAAGCAGCTGACGCCGTCGCAGGTCCGCCAGCGACTCCGCGCGCTCGTCGCGGCGGATACCTCGCTCAGGTGGGCGATAGGACCGAGGCCGCGCCCCGGCATTGCTTGGAGGCTGCGGGACGCAGCGGAACTGCTCGGCTTGCCGCTGGCTACGCTCCTCCTTGCCCCGCTCATCCTGCTGGCGCTGCCGATCGCGCTCGTGCTCCTGCGCATCCACGAAGTCCGCGACGCCGCTCCCCACATCCGGCCGGTGCCCGCGCATGTCCGGGAGCTCGCCGCCCTCGAAGATCACGGCATCCAGAATCAGTTCAGCGCGATTGGGTTCATCAAGCCGGGATGGTTTCGCCGTCTGACCGTGCTAGTCGTTCTCCTGGCTCTCAATTACAGCGCCCGCCACCTCTACAGCCGAGGAAACCTCGCCGGAGTCCGCACCATCCATTTTGCCCGCTGGGTGACCATCGATGAGGGCCGCCGCGCGATCTTCGCCAGCAATTACGACGGCAGCCTGGAAAGTTACATGGACGATTTCATCGACCGGCTGTCCTGGGGGCTGAACGCCGTGTTCAGCAACGGCGTCGGATATCCACGCACGAACTGGCTCTTCCTCGACGGCGCGAAAGATGAGGAGGCCTTCAAGGACTATCTCCGCGTGCACCAGGTTCCGAGTCTTCTCTGGTATTCGGCCTACCCGGGCCTGACGGCGGTCAATATCGACAACAACGCCCGGATCCGGGCCGGGCTGCGCGGCGGGATGAGCGAGGCCGAGGCAGAGGCATGGCTGCGGCGCATCTGAACGACGGTTTCGACCGCGACGATGTGCAGGGCCTCGTCGCGCGCGGTTATGGATCCCTTCGCGCAGCCAGCTATTCGCTGTTGGGCATTGAGGATGCCGGCGCCACCGCCGCGTGGGTGGGCCGCATCGCCGGCCAGGTGGCGAGCGTCGCCGCCCCGCCGGGCGGCAGTGCCATCCAGCTCGCCTTCACCGCGTCCGGCCTGCGGAAGCTCGGGCTGGGTAGCAGTGTGCTGGCCACCTTTTCCGACGAATTCCTCGGCGGGATGGTCACGTCACATCGAAGTCGCATCCTCGGCGATATCGGTGACAGCGCACCCGAGCGATGGGCCTGGGGTGGGCCCACGACGCCGGCCGCGGACGTCCTCCTCCTCGCCTTTGCTCGAGATGACGCGGTCCTGAAGACCTTGCTGAGCACGCTGCAGTCGGGCCTGGTGGACGGTGGGCTCTCATCGATAACGACGCTCGACACGGTTGACCTCGGCGATCGGGAACCATTTGGCTTCGCGGATGGGATGTCCCAGCCGCTGATCTCAGGCCTGGGGGCTAGCGGGCCGCCAGACAATACCGTACGAACCGGCGAATTCGTCCTTGGCTACGAGAATGAGTATGGGCTGCTGACCGACCGGCCACTGATCGATCCGGCGCTCGATTCCGGCGGCCGGCTGCCGCGCGATAGCGGCGGGACGGGACGAGCGGACCTCGGTCGCAACGGGACCTATCTCGTCTTCCGTCAGCTTCGCCAGGACGTTGCCGGCTTCTGGCGCTTCGTCGAGGGCGCATCAAAGAACGCGGACGGGAGCAGCAATCCCGCTGCGCGCACAAAGCTGGCCGCCAAGATGGTTGGGCGCTGGCCCGGCGGTGCGCCGCTCGCCACGTCGCCCAACGAGGATGATCCGCGCCGTGCGTCCGAGACCGACTTCGGGTATTTCGCCAAGGATCGCGACGGTCTCAATTGTCCGATCGGAGCGCACGTCAGGCGGACCAATCCCCGGGATGCGCTCGACCCCAATCTCGGCCCGGACAAGTCGGTCGCCATTGGCAAGCGGCACCGAATTCTGCGCCGCGGACGCGAGTTCGGCCCTCCATCCAACCAGGCGCTCGACCGGTCCGAGATCGGCGCCGATAACGCAGTGCGGGGACTTCATTTCATCTGCCTGAATGCCAACATCGCGCGGCAGTTCGAGTTCATTCAGCACACCTGGGTCAACAGCCCCAAGTTCGGCGGACTCTACGACGATGCGGATCCACTGATCGGCTCGCACAGGCCGGACGGCGCCACGTTCACCATCCAGGGCAAACCGTTCAGGCAACGCCTCACCGGCCTGCCGAGTTTTGTTGCGGTTGGCGGCGGCGGCTACTTCTTCCTCCCAGGCATCCGCGCTCTCCGGTACCTCGGCAGCCTGGCTGGCCGGCCGGCGACTGCGAATCGGGGAGGCTAGCGGGCCTGCACGTCGGCAAAGACCTCATGGCCGGTTGGCTCGATATGGGCTTCGCCGTTCATCGACTGGCGGAGGCGGGAGAGCTCCTGGTAGATGGACCGGCGCGCCCGACCCTGATTGCCGAGCGGTCGATGCTCCCGGATGCTGTGCCAGGGGTTGTAAGCCAGGTTGCGCGCGAAGCGCAGCTGGTCCGGTGAGTCAAATTGTTGCATTGGGACATGCAACCGGGCGACCCTCCGATAGGGTGAGAGGCGCTCAGGCCATTCGACCGACGCGTCTTCGATCGGCATGCGGTGTGGATCGGTCTGAAACTGAACCCAGAAGTCGAAGTCGACCGGCCGCTCACCCAACGTTCGCGCCATGGCCTGCCGCAAATAGTCATCGGATGGGGGCATGGGAATCTTCGATCTGCCCGAGGCGGACGGGATCACCGAATACTGGACTGGCGGTCCATCGCCGTATGCATAGGGCACGCAGCTCCAGTAGCGGACCTCCAGCGGGCTGGTCTGGGTCCGCGAATAGAGCCCCTGCATCAGCGCGTCGAGCGGGTGCGACAGGAAATAGAAAATGGGAGTCCCCTCCCCGACGTGACGCTGAAGTTTCACGTTCTCGACGATGTTGGGCGTGGTGAACGTGGGCGCGCTGATGCCCGTAAAGTCCTGGGTCTGCGTCTCATCGTCCAGCAGCTTCTCGCCCGCCACGCCGGTCAGTTTGATGCCGATGCTCAGGACGCCGTTGTCATTGATGTCCGGCGGGGCCAACGGGCCGGGTCCGCCGAAGCGCACCCAGGCGGCGTACGTCCGCGGCTCCGCGAAAACCCCGCGCCGAAGCTCGGGCGGCAGGTTGGGCAAGACCTCGAACTCCGCTCGGACCACGCCGTAGGTCTTCGTATTCCCGGCGCGCTCGGCAACCCCGCCCTGGTAATGGACCTTCAGGAACGCTGCCATCCGCTCGATGATGACCTGCGTCAGCTCCGCCTCGTCTGGAGTGAGGCGCTCCTCGCCGATGGCCAGTCGGGTTCTGGCGCGGGTGAGATTGATCAGCCCCTGCGTCATCGCCGCCAGCGGTCGCTGGAAGAGTCGGTCAAACCCATTCCGAAAATAGGGATCGATTCGCCGCTCGGCGTAGAAGATGGCCATGAACCCGTCGTTGAGCCGTTGCGCCAAGGTCATCGCCGCGCCCTCCCAAGTCCCGTTTCCCTGGACTTCTGCAGCGAACTATACGATGCTTCGCGGGGGAGCGCGACCAGGGCTTCGAAATGTTCAGGCTGACGAAAGGCAAGTGCCTTACGGCACTGATGACGGCGCGCTTCGGGCTGGCGGCCCTTGCCTGGTTCGCGCCCGGGCTGGCCGGAAGAGTGATACACGTCGATGTCGAAGCAAATCCCGCGCTTCCATATGTGATGCGCCTCTTCGGCGCCCGTGATGCGTTGATGGGCATCCTGTTGGTGCAGACACGTGGGCGCACTCGTGATCGCCAGCTCTGGTACGGGATCGCGATCGACAGCATCGACGCTTCGGCGGCGGTGATCGCGGGCATCGGGCGCCAACTGTCGCGCCGTGGGGCCATCCTCAGCGCCGGCGCATCTCTCCTGGGCGCTTCGCTCGGAGTCGGAGCGCTTGGTCGTGGGCCGCTCGTCGCGCGCGACAACCGCCAAATTACTTAAGCGACCCAAGCCGGCGTCAACATGACCGCGTGTTCGGCTTGACAGGCATCAGCGGCGGTGGTACTACGGGCCCAGTCTCGGTGCGACCCGACCAGAGGAGGGGGCGTGAAGGATTCGGTGGGCCGGCGACTGGTTCGCTGGAGTCTGTTGGGCGTTGCCCTGGCAGGACTGGCAGCCGCCGTGGCCGGCCAGGCCAGGCGCGCACACGTGCAAGCGCTTCCAGAGGGCCCCGCTGGCTCGCTCGGTTCCATCGCACCGCCTCGCTTCTCCGCCGCCACGCGTGCCTACGCGAAATTCGCCGAGCTGGTCGACCACGCGATCGGCTGGCATTCCCTTCCCCGTTATCTGGGGGCGCTCATCCTGGCCGGGATCCGCACCACCTTGCGGCGCACGAACTTGCACGATACCTGGAACATTCCGCTGGTCGGCCTGAACAGTCCGGTCCCGACCGACGCGCGCTACCTGACGGCCCGCACGACCGATGGCACTTTCAACGACCTCGACATGCCCTTGATGGGAGCCGCCAACACCCGCTTCGGACGCAACGTTCCCCTCGAGGCGACCGCACTCGAGGAGGAGCATGCCATCCTGACACCGAATCCGCGAACGGTGAGCCGTGAGCTCATGACCCGGGAGACGTTCATTCCGGCGGCGACTCTCAACCTGCTAGCCGCCGCCTGGCTGCAGTTCATGGTGCATGACTGGCTCAGCCACGGCCAGAACGAGAAGGAGAACCCATGGGAACTTCCCGTGGGCAGCGACGATCCCTGGCCGTCGCGTCAGATGCGGATCCTTCGCACCCGGCGGGATCCGAGCCGTCCGGCCGGCGACCCTGGACCACCCTCGTTCATCAACGTCGCGACCCACTGGTGGGACGCGTCTCAACTCTATGGCAGCGACGCCGAAACGCAGGCGAAGGTGCGCTCCGGACGGGAGGGCAAGCTGACTGTCGGAGAGGATGGGCTGCTGCCCCTGGATCCGGAAACTGGCATTGAGATCACCGGGGTATCGGGCAACTGGTGGGTCGGGCTCGAGCTGATGCACACGCTCTTTTCCCTCGAGCACAATGCCATCTGCGACCGGCTGCGCGCCGAATACCCCACCTGGTCCGACCAGGAGTTGTTCGACCGTGCCCGACTGGTCAACGCCGCGTTGCTGGCCAAGATCCATACGGTGGAGTGGACCACGGCCATCCTCGGCCATCCGGCGCTCCAGATCGGCCTTCGGGCCAATTGGTGGGGCCTCGCAACCGAACGGGTCTATCGTCTCTTCGGACGGCTCAGCAAGAGCGAGCTCATCAGCGGGATTCCCGGGTCCGACCCCGACCACTTCGGGGTACCCTACTCCCTCACCGAGGAGTTCGTTGCCGTTTACCGGATGCATCCGCTGCTTCCGGACGAGGTCAGCTTCCGCTCGCTGCGCGACGATTCGGACATCGGCACACGGACCTTTGTCGACGTCGCGTTCCGGCACGCCCGGGAGGCGCTCGAGAAGGTGACGGCTGAGAACGCCCTCTACACCATGGGCACGTCCCATCCAGGGGCAATCACGCTTCACAATTTCCCCAAGGCGATGCAACAGCTCACGGAGCCGGACGGCACGCTCAACGACATTGCCGCAACCGACATCCTGCGGATGCGGGAGCGAGGCGTCCCTCGCTATAACGCCTTCCGCAAGCTCTTGCACAAGCCACCCGTCAGGACCTTCGAGGAGCTCTGCGCGAACCCCGTATGGGCAGAGCAGATCCGGCGCGTCTACGACGACGACATCGATCGCGTCGACCTCATGGTCGGTCTCTTTGCCGAGACGCCACCGCCAGGCTTTGGCTTCAGTGACACGGCCTTTCGCATTTTCATCCTGATGGCGTCCCGCCGGCTCAACAGCGATCGCTTCTTTACCACGGATTACACCCCCGAGGTTTACACCCCCGCCGGGATGGACTGGATCAACCGTAACGGCTTTGCCTCGGTTCTCCTGAGACATTTCCCGAATCTTCGGAATGCCCTTCGGGGCGTGGAGAACCCGTTTGCCCCGTGGTCCACCGTGATGGGCGGCCTCGCGCAACCGAGGCAACGTCCGGAATTCGTGTCGGCGGAGCAAGTCTTCAAGGTGCCGACCGCAAGCCGGATGAAACCCAGCGCGACCCGACCGTGACCGGACAGGAAACCGAAGGGGCTTAAGTAACTTGGCGGTCAGTAATTTGGCGGAGGTTGACAGTCCGGCGGGGCTGCCTATAGTGGCCATCAGGGAACGGGCAACGTAGTGGTCTGGGCAGGGGGACAAATGGCGAACGACCAAACGGAGCACGCCGAAATCCGCATTACGGTTGCGCCCGCCGATAACTTCTATGAAAGGGGAACTTCGGCGTGGAACGGCGAGCTCGCCGAACTCCACACGGAGATCAATCGCGACCTCGCCAACAGTATCGAGCGAGCGCCGGGTGGACAGGAGAAAGGCGACCCGTTCACGGTAATAACGCTCTTGTTATCGTCCGGGGCTATCCCCGGGCTGTTCCAGTGCGTCAAGGCTTGGATCGAGCGCCATCCCGGGAGGCGGGTCCTTGATCTTGACTGGGATGATGGGCGCGCGAAGCACCACCTCCGGGTCGATGCCAGTAACGTCGACGACGCCAGCCTGACGGCCGCGATCGCAGGAGCCCTTACGCGGAGGCATTAACTGTGGAGCGATATCGGGCACTCCTCCTCGCCAACTGGGAATACCAGAAGATGGACCCGCTGAAGGGTCCGAAGACAGACCTCGAACGGGTTCGCAAGGCGCTAACCAGTCCGGATTATGGCCTGTTCAAGAACGAAGACATCGACGAGGCGTCGAACCTTTCGACTGGCCAGCTGGCAACCAAAATCGAAGACTTCTTCAAGTCAGCTGAGAAAGACGACACGCTGCTGATCTATTACTCAGGGCACGGCGGGCTGCGAGGAGACCTATCACTCGCATTGTGTGGCGTCGAAACCGTCAGTATCGACGCAACAGCATTCGATACGCATCAGTTGCCTGATTGGATCAAGAACAAAGGAAGAGCTCGACCGACAATGCTGTTGCTCGATTGCTGTTTCGCGGGCCAGGCCGGCACGGCCAAGGGTGCTCTGACGCTGTCGGCGAGTAAACCAATCGAGGGAGTATTTACGCTCGGGAGCAGTGGCATGACTACTTCGCCCGACGCCGCAGTAGACGATACGCCTAGCCCGTTTACGGACGCTTTGGCAAGAGTGCTGTGCGATCCAGCGGTACCGGTCAATGATCCTCGGTACCTGACGGGTTTTGACGCCTTCAACGCCCTGTGTAAAGCCCTCCCAGAGCAACCTCACTGGGGTGGTCACGGCAATTCTGACTTCCGTATGGCAAAGCGCACAGGCCCAATTGAGGCCCGGCCTCTCGACGGCTGGCGAGACGATGTCGTGGTCGATGAAGTAACGGTGGAGTTCTCGCCTGCTGGAGTGGGGGGTTCCTGGTGCGAGCCCGGCGAGGTGCACCCCTACGGGCGCTTCGATGAGCACCGACAATGGGCGATTCATCGGCTGACTCATCTCATCGATGGGGTGCTCGGGCGTGAGGACCTCGATGTCGCCGGCCTGGCCGCCGTGCGCGCCGCCTGGGATTGTATCGGAGTAAATCTCTTTGAAACGGCTTTGCCAATCGAAGTCCGCAATCGGATCCTCACCTCATCGGAAAAAAACACCAGGGTCTTGAAACTAAGGCTTTCCTTTGGCGAGGGTGCGGAGGACTTTGCTGCCTTACCCTGGGAGTACCTGCGGACCACCCATGGTGAAGCGAACGACGATGGCCCACCGGCGCTCGGCCGGAGGACGGACATCATCGTAGAGCGGCAGGGAGCCAGACCCAGCTCGGCGGAAGAAAACTCCGGTTTACGCGCACTTGTCGTGAACGGGTACCGAACCGGCCCGGTCGCTACCGGCGAGCGTATCCGGGAACAGCTCCAACCTCTGCACCAGGACTGGGTCACATACCTCGGCCACGGCGCAGGCGCCGCCACCTGGATCAACGTCTTGAAGGCGCTAGGTGGGTTACGGTCGAGGTACCTTGTCCTCGTCGCTCCGCTAAAGCGCGAAGCTCATAGCACCAATGCGAAGAATGTCAGCATCGGCTTTGCGCGGGGCGCTCAAGCCACTCCGGATTGGCACCAGGCTAAGGACTTCTTTAGAGTTCTGGACGATAACGCGCTTACGTTCCGCGCAGTCTTGATCATGACGTACGCCAGCGGACCTGGCAGTGACTCCTACCGTGCTGGTCTTGAACTTTGCAGTCAGCTGGCCGGCAAGGGACGCGGACCGGTCGCGTTTGTGTGTCACCAGCCGCCGTATCAGTCTTATCTGGCCGATGAACCCGACGCCGAGGTCTTTCCCGAGCTTCTCATTCGAGCACTGGAGAGTGGTAAGCCGCTTGACCTTGCGTTCCTTTGGGCGCGCAACCGTGTCATCCAGACTGCTGGTGGGGAAGCCGCGGATAACTTCGGCATTCCACTCCTTTTCGCAGCTCCTCCGGAGAACCAGGCGGCGAGTGTTGCGGCCACCGGCGTCAATCTGAATCGCCGTCCGGAGGTAAGCGCACCGCCACCGGTAGGCGCCGCCCGGAGTTCATGACGCGATGCTGATGACAGCGGACTCCATTCGCGAGCTTCGGTTCCGTCTCGCCAATGCGCTGCGTCAGGCGAATGCCGATGACGATGAGGTACTAGCCCAGCTTCAGCGAGCTCTGCAGGAGCATACCGGTGATCCACCCGATTGGAGCATTCACCACGCCATCGGTAGCCTGTACTTGCAGCGAGGCGATCGTTCAGGCGCACTTCTTGCTCTAACGAAGGCGACAGGAAGTGCTCCTGAAGCGGCCAATGACGCCGCGGCCCTGGGCCTGGAAGTATTGCGGGCGCCTGACGCCACCGATCTGGCATCTGAAATTCCAGATGATGAGGCAAGCACTCTAACGGCTGCCGTGCGCGCATCTCCAGACAAGCCCGTGCTTCCCAGCCTCTACGCCGCGCACCTTAACCACCTGAGAGGAGACGCGGCGACGTCGGCAGCCATTCTCGAGAGGCTATTCGAGACCAACAATCACCTTCCGATCGAGGTTATCGAGGAACTCGCTTCCGTCTTGATGAACCTCAACCGGGCCAGCGATGCCCTTCGGTATCTCGATACGGTCGGCTCCCTGTCTAGCCCAAGATGCGAAATTCTGCGCATCCGAGCGGAAATCGACCTTGGTGACTTCGATGGCGCCCGACGACAAGCCGAGGCCGCAACGGAATCCTCGGAACTCTATCAGGCGCTTGCTCTAGCAGGAGCAGGCAAGCTTGACGACGCCGTGAGGATATTGAGCCTTGCCCCGTCATCGAAGGACGTTGCCCAGGCGGAAGCGATCCTCAGGCTCCGGCAAGCCAGTCTCGGCGGTTCGACACCGGAGCCTGGTCTTATCGCGGCAGCCGACGAGGCAGCAGCGACGGCATCACAGATGAGTCCTTCGGACCCTGATGCGCTTCTGATACGTGCACAAGTTAACCTCGAATGCTCCCTCGCCGTCGATGAGGGCCGGCGGCTACTCAGTCACGCACTGATCCTCATGGGGAGGGATTCTCGTCGCTCATGGTGGATGCGCTATCAGCATCGAACGCGTGCGGATGATAGTTGGTTCCACTATTTCCTCGTCGAGCTTGCAGCGATCCAGAAAGACGACCAGGCACTGTTGCGTCTCGCCGAGACGATCAGTCGAGAACGCATGACCATACGGCAGGTTGCCGCGGTAGACATGCTCGTCGCCGCAATCCGGAACCGGCGTGGCCAGCAACCGGAGGCAGCGGAGGCATTCGCCGCGGCGATGCGCGCCTTTGACCAAGCAGGCGATACCAGACCCGCATTTGGTGCGGCACAGATGGCATTCGCAGCCCAACAGACAAGCGACTACGCGCTCGACCTGGCTGATCATGCGTGGCAGTTGTCTTACGAGACGACAGCGACGGCCGAACCGGGTCCCACGGCATCCACCGAGGAGGGGCTGGCCATCCTCCGTCGCTGTGAAGAACAGCTGTCTGAAGAGCAGCTGGGCCGCGCTGCGGTCTTGAGGGGACTTCTCCTCGGCCGCTTCGCCGATCTCGTTACAAGCCAGCAAATTCGGGCGCGCTGGCAGGCCGTTCCGTGGCTCATTGTCGCCGCCCTGCTGAACCCCAACGAACCGTTTTGGGCGTCGCACGTTGCTTGGGCGCTCCACGATTCTGGGGTCGACCGGGGTGGCCTCTTCTTTGCCGAGAAAGCCATCGCTCTCAGCGACTCAAGTTACGTTCAGGAAACCATCGTTGGCTTGCATATCAACGTCTTTGGGACGATCGATCCGGCAGTTGAGGACATCCTGGCTCACTACTCTGGCGATCCGAAATGGGTGAACAGTGTTCTTCTCTTCTGCAGCATGCTCGCCGGACAGCTTGACGAGGCTGTCAACGTGCCGGCCGACGACCTCCTCGACGCTCGTTGGGTACGCGACATCCAGCTTCGAGTTGGAGCTCTCCGCTCGGGCATCGGCTCTGTTGAGCCTGAGCTGCGCGCGTTGTTGGAGGACGCACGTCGCGTCCCCGCGGACTGGGATCTTGCCGCCGAGATCTCACTCTGGCTGGGTGAAATCGATTCCGCCAGAGAGCTGATCGCGCTTGGGGAGTCGAAGGGGGAAATGGACCCAGCTGACGCAAGATATCGCCGGGCATGCGCTGACCTGGTTGCATCGAGTGGTTCCCAGGGCTTCGACGTTATGAAGGCCTGGCTTCTGTCGCAATGGCGACCTTCTAAGCTTGCCGGCGCAGCTAATGTCGAGTTGCCGCTTCTCTTGCAACGCTACGCATCGACGCCGGGCACGGTCAGTGCCATTAGCCAGTTGATCGGCATGGTGCAGACGCGGCTCACACAGATAAGTGGCCAGGTGCCACTGTCCGAGGGTCTCGATGGTAATCCCGACCCCGACAGCAGGGGCCTGATCAGCCAAATGCTCGGCCTCGCCGAGTCGGCTGGCGATGCGCGATGGTACGAAGCCGCCTCCCGCGCGGCCGAATTAGCAAAGGAATATCCCGATGGATTGATGGGGGCGGCCCTGCGTCACCTTTCGAGCAGTTATCGAATATCGCAAGACACGGCGGTGGCAGCGCCAGCCGGCGCCCAAAGCTCGCTACCCAGCACATTCACCAGCTAAACCTGATCTTGGTAGGGCATCGATGAGCTTTGTTTGAGCGCCGCCGATGACGATCGCCGCCTGCATGCTGTCATGCCCGGAGCGGGAAGAGGTTCGCAACCGAACGCTCTCCAACCTGCGGCATGTGGGGTGGATCGACGACGTCCTCGTCGAGGTTGACCAGACAACATTCGCGCGCCGGCAGGAACGCCAGGAATCTACGGCTCTGGAGCTGCTCCGCCATGCGGAGGGCACCGCGGCGGATTTCATCCTCTTCCTCGAAGACGACCTCGATTTCAACGCCCACCTGGTGCACAATCTCGAACGCTGGCAACCGTTGAAGCAGCTCACCGCCGGGTCACACTTCTTTGGATCCCTCTATAACCCGACGGTCTACGCCAGAACCTGGGATCTCGATCACGCGTATTTCATCGCGGATCCTGAGACCGTTTACGGGAGCCAGGCGTTCATCCTGGCAAAGGCGACGGCAGGCTACATCGTTGAGCACTGGGCTGAGGTGCCCGGCATGCAGGACGTCAAGATATCCCGGCTGGCCGCTCGGCTCTGCCCGCTCTACTACCACTTCCCCTCGCTGGTTCAGCATGTTGGCGAGGCGAGCGCCTGGGGTGGCCCCTATCACTGGACGAACGACTTCAGCGCAGACTGGCGCGCTAGCTGAGCCATGACGATCGCCTCCTACATGACGGGCGAACGGTCTGAGCTGGAGGCGGCGTCGCGGCAGCAGTGCGATGCGGTGAGCCTGGGAAACGGCACCATCCTGTGCCGGGTCCTGGGTCAATACAAGATGTACGCGACGAGCTCGGACATTACGGTCACTCCGCACCTCTGCCTCGACGGGTATTGGGAGTCGTGGGTGACCCTGGCCCTCTGCCGGGCCGTTCAACCGGCCTACGCCTGCGTGGACGTTGGGGCGAACCACGGCTACTACACACTGATCATGGCGGATGCCGCTGGACCGGCCGGCCGGGTTCTCGCGATCGAGCCGAATCCGGAACTCGCTGACCTCGTTCGCCTTACCGTAGCCCTGAATGGATTCGAGAAGTCCGTCACGGTCCTGGAGCGCGCGGCTACCGACATCGATGCCACTGAGGTGCAGCTCGTGATCCCTCGCCATCGTCTGGCCAACGCGACCATCTGCCGGAGCGCTGAAGCCTCCGACGATGTACGTCGTGTCCAGACTGTTTCCCTCGACCGAGCTGTCGAGGACTGGCCAAAGGTGGACCTCGTGAAAATTGATGCGGAAGGCGCCGAGCAAGAGATCTGGCGGGGAATGCGCGAAACGCTGGCGCGCAACTCCATGATCACCCTGATCATGGAGCTGAATGTCGGCCGGTACCCCGATCCCGCCGCGTTCCTCGATGACATCGGATCGGCGGGATTCATGCTGCGGGAGATTGCAACCGACTCCACGATCCAGGTGGTGACCGCGGACGACATCCTTCATGGCCCGCACGTCGATCACATGCTGTTCCTGCAGCGGAGCTAGTACTTAAGCGAAAAACCTGTCGGTGGATTCACCGACTTGTTAACCGGTCTTAACCCCAATACGATCGTGGCTTAACGGAAGGGCTCGGGCCGGTCGCTTACCCGGCGACGTTGGTTTTTGCCCGCTTCGCCGCGGTCAGGGGGTTTATGCGTTCCACGTCTTCGCCATGAGGGTCCTTTGGCTCTCCGATAGCCCGACCGTGCCGTCCGGCTTCGGCAATGTGACGGCCTTTGTCTGCGAAGGCCTCGCCCGCCAAGGCCATGACGTTCACATCCTGGGATGGCAAGCCAGCGGCCCGAGCCAGCAGTGGAAGGGCACCACGCTGCATGGAGCCGGATGGCATCCGCTTGGGGCCGACGTCCTCCTCAATCATCTTTACCGGTTGCGACCCGATGTCCTTATCACCCTGGGGGACGTCTGGTGGCTGACGTTTCTCACTGACCCTTCGCTGCGGCAGTTCTTCGAGATGACCACGAGCCGGTGGCTGTCGTACTTCCCCATCGACGGCCATCGCGCCGACGGCACGCTCCCGCCCAGCTGGGTGGAGATGCTGCGCCGGGCCGACACGCCGGTGGCGATGAGCCAATACGGCCTGCGGTTAACCCAGGCCGCTGGCGTCGCCTGCGAATACGTTCCGCACGGCGTCGACGCCGCCCAGTTTTCACCCGACCCCGATCCGGCGGGGGCGAAGCGGCGGTTGGGTTATGAGGGGCGCTTCGTCATCCTCTCGGACGCTCGCAACCAGCCCCGCAAGATGTTGCCGCGGCTGCTTACGGTGTTCGAGCGCTTTGCGCGCGACAAGCCGAATGCCCTCTTGCACGTGCACTGCGACCCCAACGATCCCGCGACACAGACGAGCCAGTACAGCTACCGAATCGACGCCGACGTCCGCGCGCTGGGCCTCGCGGGACGGGTACGCTTTACGCCCGGATTCGGCATCCGGCATGGGTTGCCCCTTGCCGATCTGGTCAACGTCTATCGTGCCGCGGACGTTCACCTTCTAGTGTCAACCGGGGAAGGCTTCGGGCTACCGACCTTGCAGGCGGCAGCCTGTGGCGTCGTGCCCATCGCCCCGGATTATTCCGCCAACCCCGAGCTGGTCGCAGGGCACGGCGCCGTGATCCGAGTGGCGGAGTTCGTGCCCGACGAATTCGGCATCGCCCGGGCGTTTGTCGATGTTGACGACGCCGTCGCGCGCCTCGAGGAGTTTTACCGGGATCGAGCGCGGCTGCGTCAATCAAGCCTGCAGGCACGCCGATTCGCCGAGGGGTATGACTGGTCAAATGTCCTGCCTCAGTGGGATCGGATCTTGCAGCGATCTGCCGCCCAAAAGGCGGCAGCTCGGCGCAGCAGCACACCCCTCCTCCATACCGTTGCCATCGGCCATCCGGCCTCGACATCCGCGTGGCATCGTCCGTTGGCGGACTCGGACACCACCACTTCGGTGCAGCGGGCTGTGCGCACGAGTCTCGCGTCCGTGCCGGCAGGAGTCAGCCTCACGCTGAAGGTCGGCGAGCAGCGCGTCGGCGAGTTGGCTCGGCTGGTGTTCGATGACGCCCGCGGTGAGCGGGGTTCACCGAGGCTGAGGGTTCCCATCGTTCAAACCGAAGCCCGGGCGGGCCCGCTCCAAGCGCGTCGCCCGGGCCTGGTCTATCTCGGGCCGGCCTCCGGACCGGCATCGCGAAAACTCCTGGGAGCCCTGCGCCGGATCTTCCCTGTCGTCAACGGCTGGCCGACGGACGACGCTGCCGAAAAATTCTGGTTTGCCGCACTGGGCCGTTCCATTCTGGCGATTGATCTCGATAGTCGCGATTCGCATCTGCCCCTCTGGGCAGCCTGGCATGGCGTGCCGGTGATTGGCCTGAGTGCGAGCTCATGGCAGCGAATGCTCTGGCCTGATTTGTGTCTGATCTCCCCCGACGATCCACAGGCTGTGCCAATGGCTCGGAGCGTGCTCACGGATTTCCCGGTCACCGCCTCGATGACGGCGGCCGCCCGCGCCACCTTTCAGCGCCAGGCCCCACCGTGGCTGACCACCGCGGCCAAAGAGCTGGAGGCGGAGGGCGCCCAGGCCCGTGCCTTCCGGCCCGTCGCGGTGGAGGCGTCCTGATGGCCTTCCAGACCTACCTCGTCAGCTGCCCGCCGAACTGTGACATCGAGACGCTCAAGAGCGTGGCGGCGCAGATTCAGAGCCTGGGCGGCATGATCCTGCTCGTCACGAAACAGCGGGTGATGGTGGCCGGATTCGACGACTCGCAGGTGGAACGGGTCAGGCGATGCCAGGGGGTTGCGTTCGTCGGTGGGGTGACCCTCGACCCTCGCGGCGCGGCGACCCAGGAGCTTTACCGAGCGTTTACCCAGTCTCTCGCGATGCAGGTGCCCGTCCAAGCGGCCTCTCGACCCGGCGATTCGAATGGGTTTGATGCGGAAGTTCCCGAAGGAGGATAACGATGGGACTCGGAAGTCAGGTCGGTAGCGATCTTCTCGCCGTACCGTTTCCACAGATGGTGCTCCAGCTGGCGCTGGCCATCTCGCAGGGGCAGGCGGCACTCGACCGAACGTCGATTCAGACCGCGAGGGAGCTGGGACGTGCGCGGTTCGAGGTGCTCACCGAGATAGCGGACGTCATCGAGCCGGTACCGAAGAACAAAGGCGGCGTAGCCTTCACCGGCGCGAAGGTGACGACGGACTTCGAGTTCACCACCATGTCGCTGCTTCAGGCTGGGCTCTTCCCCACCTTCTACCAGTTCACCGAGTCGATCATCGAGGTCAAGATGGCGATCTCGACGAAGACCTCCAGCGAGTTCTCTCTCGAGGTTCAAGCCTCGGGAGGATTCGCCTGCTTCAGCGCCAGCGTCGATGCGAAGTACTCGCAGAGCTTCTCGTATTCGGTCGATGGATCGAGCCTGCTTCGCACCACCCTCAAGCCCGTGCCGCCGCCGGCGCGGCTGGTGCCTCGCACGGTCACCGTTGACACGCTCCAGTCCCCACCCCGCGTGACGATCGCGTAATCCCATGGGCATCGGTCAGGATCTCGCCGACGTCCCCTTCGCCGAGCTGGTGCACAGCCTCGGGCAGGCCATCGCGGAGTCGCAGCTCGAGCTCGACCGAAGCGCGATCTCCACCCTCAGCTTCCTGGTGAAGACTCCGGTCGACATCATCACCGAGGTGACGGACGTCATCACCGCGGTGCCTCGCTCGGCAACCCTCGCCGACGGTCGGGTCATCCCCTACACGGGAGCCCAGGTCACCTCCTCCGGTGCGGCTCCGGTCACCATGTCGCTCTTCCAAGCGGGACTGAGCCCGACCTTCTACCAGTTCACCGAGGCCAGCCTCGAGGTCAAGATGTCGATCACGGTGCGGGAGTCGTCCCAGGCGAGCACGTCGGGCAGTGCGCGTTTGCCCTTCCGGATACACGCATCGCCCGTCGATTACCGGACTTCGAATACCTACTCCTATACCGCACAGGGATCGAGCACCTTCCGAACCATCCTGAAGCCCGTTCCCGCGCCGTCTCGAATCACCCCCAACCGGGTCACGGTCGATACCTTGGCGTCACCGCCGCGGGTGACGGTGACGGGCTAGCTGGCCATGAGGCAAAGGGGCTAGATGCCGGACGGCGCTGCGGCCGGCGTAGAGGTATTGGCGGTCGCGATGGAGGAATTCATCGTGGCGCTCGGGCGGGGCGTTGCCCATGCGCAGACGGAGCTCGATCGCGCCGCGATTGCCACGCAGCGCCAGATCGACACCGACCCGGAGCTATCACTGCACGGCATCCAGGCCACCTGGTACCAGATGCCGCGCGCCGAGCTGGAGATCAAGGTCGCTCTGGCCTTCCAATCGGCCCCGGCGCCGCCATCGGGGCCGCAGCTGATCGTGCCGCCGAGGATTTGGATTCAGCCGGTGAACGCGCGCTACCAGAACCAGTTTCGCTTCGACGCGACGGCCACCAGTACCGTGCGGCTGTCCATCGTTCCGGTGCCGCCGCGGACGACTGACGCGCTGCAGGCCCCCGCCAAATTCACCGCCGATGTTGTCACCGCGCTGGCCACCCCCTTGCTGGACAAGGAGCCGGGGACGAACCTGCCCCGGAAGGACTCTCGAGTTGTCGCCAACTTCAACGCCGCCGCCCGGGTATGGTACGTCCTGCAGTCCGTCACGGTGCAGGGTGCGGTGAGCACGCTGGCAGTCGTCGAAGTCGACGACGAGACGGGACGCGCGATCAAGCGGTAAGGAGGCGAGAAAGGATTGCGAATTCCGACGGGTCCGGGGGGCGGCGGAGGCAACGTCGAAGACGAGCGGATCGGCCAGCTCCAAAGGCAGATCGAGCTGCAGCAGACCCAGCTGCGTGGCCTCGATCAGGAGCGAACCGCCCTGAAAGCCCAGGTCGACAAGCTGAGCGGCGACCTCGCCAAGCTGCACGAGGAGCGGCCAAAATTTCAGGTCGATAACGTCGCCACATCGTTCAAAACCCTGCTGGAAACGCTGCAAGCGCCGGCCGTGACGGCCACGCCCTCCGGGGTGCAGGGCACCTTGCAATCGGTCGAGCTCGAGCTCAAAGGCTTTGTCGAAGTCCAGGGGGACAAGATGCAGGTGACCGTGCCCAAGCCCGGCGATACCATCGACGCCAATTCGCTGTCGCTCGTCAAGCTGTCGTTCGTAACCGTTCCGACCCTGCCACCCCCGAAGACCTGAGCATCGTCGGGGCACCCAACACAGGATGCTGAATCCCGGTCCCTTTTCGATCGAGATGATCGCTGCCGCATTCCTTCGCGCCGTTCACGATGCGGAGGCGGCGCTCAGCCAATCGGCCGCCTCAACCGGAGAAGACGGAGGTGGCGGCTACATCATCACCGACGTCGAATGCGAGGTTGCCGGGTTCGTCGCGCTCGCCGGGCCAAGCGTCGGCTTCATCCCCGCCGGTTCCGTACCGCGGGAGCGCCCTGAGACGATGAGCACCTTGCGCTTGCGCTTCGGCCGCGTGCCGGCGGGTCTGCGCACACCGGTATAGCGCCCGGCGGCGATGCCTCCCAGCATTCGGCCGGTCGCCGTCAGCTATCCCGCCAGTGGGCCGGCACCTCAATTTGTGGTCGGGGCCGGGCGCGGTCGCCTCTACGACGCGCAGCTGGCGATCGACCCGATCTTGTTCAACGGCGCCAACGCGAACCGTCGTCGGGACAGCAACTTCTTCAGCAGCTTCTCCGGAACCCGCCGAGTCCCCGCGGTGCGCACGCCCACGGATAGCGATCAGTTCTTCTATGACACGCCGAGGGACGTCTGGCTGGCGCTTCGTCGCGCTCCGGTCCTCTATTACCGGCTTCTCACCTTCGACCTGAACGGCGCTCACCCGGCGACGTCTCTCGCGGATCTCGACTACGAACAGGCGCCCTTCGTCGTGTTGCTCGCGGGACGCATCGGGCTGCACGCGCTGGCGGAGATCGACCCGGCGCGCGATGGCGTCCTCGGCGCCGATCCGCCGCCACCTCAACCGACCCCCGCCCCACCCGCGTTCACGATTCACGGAGGGACACAGCTCTATTACACCGTGGAGCTGGCGACGGACCCGATGCTGTTCCTTGGCATCAACAGCTACAAGCGCCACCGGGCCAACTTCTTCAGCTCGGCGCTGGGGATGCAAGACATCCCCGGCGAAGAGCGACAGACCATCGCCGGGGTGGACATCTACACACTGCCCCAGCGAGTGTGGGAGAACCTGCGGCGTTCGCCGCGACTCTTCTACCGGGCCATCACGACCCGGTCGGTGTTCGGCCTGGGCCGCTCCTATTCCTTCGACGATCCCGGCGGACTTCGTGCACCCTTCTTGACCATCGGCCAGATCGGGGCGCCGGCCAACGCGGCCGTCGATCACCGCGACAGCGGAATGCTCGGCGATCCAATGCCGCCGGCGCTCGTCGTCCGCGGCGATGCCAGGACCTTCTTCGTCGTCGAGCTGGCGGCAACGGCCGCCGAACTTCAAGCCGGAGCCGGCGCCACCTACGTCAGCAGCGGTCCGCACCCGCTGGTCGAGCACGTCGCCAGTTTCATCCTTCCCGATGCCGCCTGGCAGGCGCTGGCGGCAGGCCGCTTCATCTATTACCGGGTGACGACCTTCACGATGGATGCCGTCGGCGCCCGGGTCAATGTGGCCCGCTCCCCGGTCGACGACGGGCACCGGATGCCGGGCATCTGGGGCGGCCTACCCATCGACTCCAGCAACGCGGTGTTCGTCAACGCGGCAGGCTCCGTGGTCACCGGCCGGCTCGAGTCGGATCACGGTCCACGATGGGTGACGAATGGCCGGCTCTGGCATCCGGGGATCGACATTCCCGTCAACAACGTGCCGATCTACGCCGTGGCCGACGGGACGGTTGACCACGTCGGCAACGCGCTGGGATGGATCCGGCTCGATCACGGCTCGTACGAGACCAGCTATCTGCATATGCGCGTGCCCTTCACCTCGACCGTGCCGGTGGCGCAGGGCGCCCGCTTTCGGCGCGGCTATCAGTTGGGCCTGGCGGGAAACACGGGAACTGTCGGAGCCCACCTGCATTTTGAGCTGGAGAACGCCGCAAAGAACCCTCTCAATCGGCTGCGGCGCACGGAGACCAGCCTGCCGCAGTTCTCGGGATCGGCCGCCAACAATCGCGCTACCCATATCACGGTCGAAATGAAGGCGCCGAACCCCGCGACCCACCGGATCGCGATCGTCAGCCTCGGTGCCACGACTGGACTGGACAAAGACCTCGTGAGCGTGGACACGAGAATCCTCGACCGCATGGGCCAGCCGGAGGCCGAGAACGGTTACCTGCTCGACTACAGCGCCGTCCGGTCGAGCATCCTGCCGTCGGGCATGCTGACGTCGACCGGTACCGAGGCCAACTCGGTTCATCTTCTTTTCGGCGGCAGCGACCGAATCACGGGGCTTCCGAATCCCACGGCCGACTCCCGGCGCGAGTTCTTGATCGTCGCCGGGACGACGGCTGCCGGCGCCAATCCGAGCCCGTTCTATGCCCCGCTCGCCGCGGGCGGCGTCATCGGCGCCCACCCGGTGGGATGGTACGACATGTATGTCATCCCTGGCTTCACGACGCAGGGCGCCGTCGCCGAGGATTGGTTCAACTTCATGTGGCACGTCAACTCGTACGACGACGATAGCGGCCCGCATTGGATCGTGGCCGTCCTGACCGACCTGCAGGGGCAGTCGACGGCGGAGGTCCAGCCGTTCGGCATCGACGTCTCGGCGATCACGGCCCTCAACACCCCTGCCGGGAGTCCGGTGTCCTTTCCGCTACGGCTCCACGATTTCGATCAGCTTGTCGCACCAATCCGAATGCATCTCACGGTGCCAGCCGGCTGGACGGCCACCGGGTCCTGGCCGGGGGTGTTCGTGAACCTGCCCGCGGGCAACGATGCCATCTATCAGGTCACGGTGACGCCGCCGGCTGCGGCGGCCATGGGCGACCACGCGGATATCGAGGTGCTGGCCGAATCGACCCGGCTGGCAGGTGGCGCGTTTCGACACCGGGCGATCTTGCGAACGACCGTCGCCAATCCGCCGCCGACACCCCGGATCAGCATCAATGCCGCCACCCTTTACAGCGATGGGCTGCCGCCATTGTTCCGGATCGAATCCGGCCCGGACCGATGGTACGAAGTCGAAGTCTCGAGCCGGTCGGATTTCTTCGGCCGTTCGTCGGAACGCGGCGGCGGACAGTACTTCACAACCGGCTCCCGACCGATCCCAACCGGCGTCGATACGTACGCGCTTCCGGTGGTGGCATGGAGTCAGCTCGTCACGCCGCCGACCAAACAACTGTATTACCGGTTGCGCAGCTCGCCGGATGCCACCTGGGGCGTCACTCATGAGACCGGCTTGGCATCGATCAGCATCTCCCCGGCCTGGCCGCCCGACGGTCCGGAGATCACCCCGGTGCACCTGATCAGCCCGCCCGCGCCCGCTCTCGCCTTCAGCGTGGCGCCCGCCTTCCGGCTCCACACGATGCCGAATTTCTACTACGCCGTAGAAGTCGCGACCAGGGAGGAGCTGTTTGACGATGAGCGATTGAGCTGCAACGAGCACAACTTCTTCAGCAGCTGGTTCGGCAACTCTGCCGTTCCGGCCCGGCGGCTCCGGTCGGATCGTGGGCACGCCATCTATCACCTACCCGAGCCGGCCTGGGATCGCCTGAAACAGGAGTTCGCCGCTGGGCGCGCCCAGCGGCTCCATTACATCGTTCGGCAGGCGCGCACGCCGTCCGACCTGTTCGGAACCATCCACTCGTCCACGCATGCCTTCATGGCCTGAGTCACAAAACATGCCCCGCGACAAAAAGGCGGAGAAGGCGGCAGAGAAAAAGCGCGAGGAGCTCGAGCGCAAGAAAGACCAGGAGCGCGAGGAAGAACGCCGTCAACATGCCCGCGACGAAGAGCGCGAGTTCGAGCAAGAAGAGGAACGCAGGCGTCAGCAGGCCGAGGCGGCGCGTCTCAAGGCCGTCGAACGTCACCACAATGAGCACCGTGCGCAGGAGAAGACCCAGCAACGTCATCAGCAACGCGAAGCCGAGCGCGTCCAGTCGCGGCAGCAGGAGCAACGCGATACCGCAGTGGCGCAAGGTCGTGCAGGCGAGCGACAGGCGGAGCGGGACCGCGAACGTCACGAAAGCCAGCGGCAGGGCGAGCGTCAGGCGCAGACTGCCGAAAGGCAGCGAGAGGATAAGCAGAGGACGCAAGCCGAGCAGCGCGCCGAGGAGCGCCGCACAGAGCAGCAAACGGAAGCCCGCGCGGCGCAGCGGTCAGAGGAACGCGATGCCCAGCGAACCAATGAGCGCGCGGCCCAACAGGCGCAGGAACGGGCGGATAGCCGCCGCGCAGCTGCCGCCGAGCAACAGCGACAGGAGAAGGAGGCCGGAGCACGGCGACAGGAACAGCTGACGGCAGAGCGACGCCAAACGCAGCTGGCTGAGGCCCAGGCGGCGCGCAAGGGCGACCAGGCGCAGGCCGATAAGGCGAAGACGCGGGCGGACGACCAACGCCGTCAACAGCAGGCGGAGGACCGCGCCAGTCGGAAGCAGGAGCAGGTCCAGGCCGACCAGGCAAAAGCGCGGACGGAACGCGAAGCAGCGAGCGGCCGGCGGCTTCAGGCCCGCCTTCCCAGCGGCCACCTCTCGAATGGCCTCCCATGGCTGATCACCTCCGGCAACCGGATCGTCTCGGCCGAGGATGCCAGCCGCCCGCCGCAGGCCGTCATCCTGCGCGGCGTCAACCGCTCCGGCCTGGAATACTCCGAGCCGGGCATCGACTTCTTGAACTCAGCCAGGATTACCCGGGCGGACCTCAGCGAAATGGCTAGCTGGGGAGCGAACATCGTCAGGATCCCCTTCAATCAGGACTGGGCGCTCCACGGCCGACGTGGCCATCCGGCTACCGAGTACCTTGACAACCTCGATCAGCTGATCTTCTGGCTCTCAGGTCTGGGGGCCTATAGCCTGCTCGACCTGCAGTGGCTGGATGCCGATACCTCGTATGGGACGTATCCCGACGGCAGCACCAACCGGGTCGCGCCGTTACCCAACCGGGACTCCATCACCGTCTGGACCCTTCTTGCCACTCGCTATCAGAACGAACCGGCCGTCCTCTACGACGTTTTCAACGAACCGCACGCGCCGCTCCCTGACGACCCAAACCCGCTGGCAAGGATCGGGGAGGATGGCACCCTCGTCACGGTCACCACCGTGACGATGGAGGTGTGGCAGTCTTGGGCGCGCCAGCTGGTTGCGGCCATCCGCCGCGTGCACAACAAGTCGCTCATTTTTGTATCGGGAATCGATTGGGGCTACAACTTGAAAGACATGCCGCTGAGGATCGTCGCGGGCGGCCCGGAGGTTTTTGCCAGTCTGGTCTACAGCACGCACGTCTATCCCGGGAAAGGACCGAAAGTGGCTACGAGCACACTGCCGGCCGACATTCCCACGCTGGCGAGCACGGATGAATTCCCGAACTGGGCCCGCGCCTTTGGCAGGCTGGCCGCAACGGTCCCGGTCTTTGCCGGCGAATGGGGTGGGGACGATGCCGACGCCTCCCCGTGGGGCGAGGGACTCGCGATGTACATGAGCGCGCTGGGCATGGGCTGGACGGCGTGGAGTTGGGTCGACCGGCCCTACCTGCGGCAGGCGAGCTTGCCGAGCGGGCTCAGCGTGCCCACGCGGTTCGGACACCTCGTCCGGCACTGGTTGGCGATGCCCTAACGCTTACCTTCATGCAGCCAGCGGGCAAGCGCCGAGGCGCGGTTGTGAAGTCCGTGGTCTTTGAAGAGCCGCTCGAGGTGAGTCCGGATCGTCCGGTACGAAACTCCAAGGGACAAGGCGATCTGCTTGTCGGAAAGCCCCCGCTCGATCAGCGCCATGATCTGTGCCTCACGTGGAGAGAACATCCGCTTGTCGTTCGCCATTACTCCGTCCATGAATGCCAGAGCGCACCGTCGCCTCCCCTGGCAAACACGTCGATCCTGCCGCCGCCCCACGACGCCACTCCGGGATCCGATGCCAGCTGTCCGCCAAGGTTCTCCCAGTCATGCCACGTCCCGTCGTAGGTTTTGCGATAAAGGCTGCTATCGACGCCGCAGGCGAAGATTTCCAACCGGCCTGGGGAGGCCGCAACGGCATCGGGGCTGGAGCTCAGCGTGCCACCGAGCAATTCCGCGGCTCGCCAGCTGTTCTCGAACCGCTGGTCCCAGAGTCCACCATCGAGTCCGCGCGCGAGCACGTGGATGACATCCGGGCCCCACAAAACGGCGCAGGGATCAGACGCGACCTGGCCGCCGAGCGGCTCAACCCCGCGCCATTGTCCGTCGTACCACATGTGAGACAGGCTGCTGTCGAGGCTGCGGAAGAACACGTCAAGGCGTCCTGGTCCGCGTGAGCAGACGCCCGGGCCAGAGCTCAGCTGCCCACCGAGCGACTCCCAGTCATGCCAGGCTCCGTCGAAGGACAGGTGATGCAGGGCGCTATCCAGTCCTCGGGCGAAGACATCGATTCGTCCTTCGCCCCAGGAGACGGCGGCCGGATCCGACACAAACCGGCCGCCGAGCGATTCCCAGGAACCCCAGGTACGGTCAAAAGACCTGTGCCAGAGCGCATTGTCCATGCCGCGCACGAATACATCGAGGCGTCCGGCCCCCCAGGTGGAGACGTGCGGCCCGGAGTTCCAGTTTCCCTGCAGCGATTCCCATTCCGTCCAGCCTGCCTTCAGTCGCCCGGGAGCGATGGCGCTAGCGGAGTTGTGTTCGGGAGGCGTTACCAATCGCGGGGCTTCCGGAACGGGAACGGGAACGGGGTGGCTCGTGGGAGTTGGCGCCGACGGCGCGGGGGCCGGTCGCTGGGTCGGGTTTGTGAGCAAGAGGTCCGTCGCCCGCTTCAAGAGCTCGCGAAAGCTTTCTTCGCGAAACCCCAGCAGGAACGCCACGACGTAAAGGACCGCCAGGTTTGTTGCGCGTGCGCCGGTCGCGCTGATCACGGCGGTGAAGATCAGGTACCCAATGAGTCCAAGGACCGCGCCGCTGAACGGTCGGGCTAAATGCCAGAAGTTATAGCTCGGATCCCAGTCCTTGTTGTGGAAAAACGTACCGTAAAGACCGATGGTGACAGCGCCGAGCGCGCCAAACCACATCACCGGCAAGGGAACCGTTCCGATCGTCTCCGGAAAAAGCTGCCTGAAGCCAGCCCACTTTGCGAAGAGGCCCGCCCCTATGAGGAGCAGAAGGAGATAAAACAACTCGACCCCGAAGAAGAAGCCGGCCGGAATGGGGCGCTGCGATTTCATCGAGGTGTGACGATCACCGAGTTGCCCCCAAGACGCCAGCCTTCCTTTGCTAGCTCGAACCGATCAGAGCCTCAAACGTAACATCGGTCGAGATGCGTGTCAAAGAAATCGTCGTGTGCCCCTGAGATCCTACGTACATTCGCTTAAGCGAGTAAGAACGTCGTCGGAGGCTTTTTGGCTGTCGTCGACGCTCGAAAGACGCGCCAGCACCTAGGGCGGGGTCGGGTGGCGCCCTTGCGCTAGGCGACGGTACTAGCTCGGCCCCCAATCCGCCCTTTTCCCAGCGGACACGCGCGCGCTCTAGCTCAGCTGTTGTTTAGCGGCTCGGCCAGACCTCCGCTGTCGTGAGTACCCAGGACGCAGCCACGCCGAGAACGAGGACGATGCGGAAAGTCACGCGGTTCATCTGCCAACCCCTTTCTGTTAACCCGCGAGTGCCGACAGTGGCCGAAATCTACCACCGCCCCATATTCCTGTCAATATAGTGGAGGCTACCGGTTTATTCTTTGTAAACTCGAGGAGGAGGAATGAACTCCGTCGGAGGTCGTCTTAAGGCCGCCCGGATCGCTCGCGGTCTAACTCAGGAGCAGCTCGCGAGAGGCTTCGCGAGCAAGGGCTTCATCAGCCTCGTCGAACGTGACCGGCTCAATCCCTCGCTGCCCAAGCTGCGCCTGCTCGCCGATCGCCTGGGGCAACCGCTTTCGCACTTCGTGCAGGAAGCCGTGCCCGCGGATCCTGGCTACCTATTGAAGACCGCCGAATTGGCCATCAAGGCCAATGAGCCGAAGCGAGCTCTGATCGTGATCCGAGAGGCCCGACAGCTGGCGCTGACCGCCAACCAACGCGCAGACCTATATCGCTTACAGGGCATCGCCTTCTTCTTGTTGGATCGGCGCGGACGGGCGCTGAGCAGCCTCTATGAGGCGGCCGCGCTGGCCCCGCCCGACGACCCCGAGCTCAATGCCCAAATTTTCACTGAGCTAGGCGCCGTCCTCGGCAACGGCGAGCGCTTTAGCGCGTCTATGGAGTCCAATCTGCGCGCCGTGCAATGGCTCGACCGCGCCACACCCGGCGACCAAGATCTGCGTGCCCGCTTGTACACCAACCTGGCAAACGATTCCTACCGGTTGGGGGAAGTGCAGCAGGCAATCACCTATCTGCAGAAGGCACTCCGGGCAGCGACGGATGCCGAGAGCCTGCTCCGCATGGCGAACGCCCACATGGCGCTGGGCATCACGGCGCGGGCCGCCGGCAACCTCGAGCAGGCGCTCAAACATTGCGACCGTGCGTTGAGCATCCACCGCCAACTCGGGCAGCAGAAGGTCGCCAACCGGATCTTGAGCAACCTGGGCGATGCCTATTTCGCTGACGGCAACATCCCGGAAGCGCGGCGCTACCAGAGCCAGTGCCTCGAGCGAGCGCGTGAGTTCAATGACCTCGAGACCGTCGCGGCTGCGACGACAGAACTCGCGAGGTACGCCTGGCGCGACGGGGCGATTGACGAAGCGATTCGCCTTGCGCGCGAAGGCCAGAGAGCGTCGGCGGCGGCTCATGACCATCTCTACGAAGCAACCGGGGCGGCTCTAGAGGGATGCGCCGTCGACAACCTAGGTGATCACGATGCGGCAGACCAGCTCTTCCGCCAGGCGTTCCAGCTCCTGGTCGAGCGCCAAGCTAAAACCAAGCTCGCGGAAGTGGCTGTCATTTATAGCGATGTCCTTCGGGGTCGGCGCGAACACGAAAAAGCGCTGGTGTTCATGCGGATGGCCTACGAGCGGGACTTCGATCGACTCGACGGTTTCATCGCCGAGGGAGATTTGGCGGGGACGTAACAGGAGGACTCGCGGGGCATCGACGGGGGAGTAGAAATGGCAGGCGAACAGAATCCAGCGGCGATCAATGTTATGCACGTGACACCGCGCCAGGCACAGATCCTCGGGTTGGTTGCCTCCGGACTCTCTGACAAGGAGATCGCCACACGCTTGGGAGTTTCACCGAGAACCATCCAATCGCATCTGGATCGCCTCTATCTCGAACACGGCCTTCACAAGAGGTCCGCGGCCGTAGCTGCCTGGCTCCGGAATCGATCGGCGTAGAGAACCGCCCCCGTAATTAGCTGGCTCCTCCCGCCAGTGAGTCGTGCACCATCCATCCGTGACCCTGAAGCAGCCACCAGAGCTTGCCGTCTCGATAGACGGGGCCACCAACAACATGCACCGTTGTCCCGTTGGGTAGGCAAGTGACCACACGTCCCTGCAGCCCCGGATCCGACCGGACATTGGCGAAGCCGGAAACCTTGACCAGGTCATCGCTTCCAATCCGGGCGAGTGAGCCCGGCGCCTTGGCGCACTGGACATCGACGAAGTGCCAGCCGGCGCCGTCCTGGTAGAGATAGTCCCAGCAGCCTGAGCCAAATCGGGCACCATGAAAGTAGCCGGCGTCGGTGCCAACCATCGCATCCGACGCGCCCAGCGCCATGAAACAATCGTGACCAGCGCCAGGCGAGGACGATCCGCAATCCGTGATTCCGAGCTGGCGCTCAGTGCCCGGCTTGCCAACTGCCGCAATGTCGGCGTATTCCGTCGCGGTCGCCGGACGCGGCGAGGTAATCGGCGAGGGCGAGGCCGTCGCACTCGCCAATCGTGTGGGGGTTGGACTTGTCTGGACCGGCCCGCGTGTGACCGCCCGCAGTCGAGCGACGCCGAATTCCAGACCGGCGGCGAAAACAATCAGGGCCGCGGAACATGCCCGCGCCCTTTCTGGGCACAGGGGTCTCCGCCAACCGTCGCAGGACGCGCGCCTCGAGGTCGGCCGGCGGACGGATCGCCTGGCGTTCGGCCGCAAGGTGCGCCCGAAGCCGGTCTTCGATTTCCGGGTTCGCTTTCATTGGGTTTCCCTCTTCGCTTCCTTCCGCATCAGACGGTCTCGCAGTTTGTCGAGCGCGCGACGAACGAGGACTCGGCTGGTGCTCTCATTGATCCGCATGATGGCCGCCACGTCTTCATAGGCCGCGTCTTGAAAGAACCGCAAGTAGATCGCCTCGCGTTCACGCGGGCTGAGAAACCGAAGCGCCGACTCGCCACTTTTCGTCAGCTCAAAGTTGGCGTATTGACGACCCGGTAGGTGTTTCCAAGGCTGCCCGTGCCCTCGATACCTTGGAAGTTGACGTGGCCTGATTCGAAGTGCGCCATGCCCTGCCAGGCCACGCTTTCTCCATTGCACGGGTTGACGACGGTGCCGGAGACCTGCAGCTGGTCGTTGGCCGTCGATCTCGTCGCCGCTGCTGCCCATGACGAACCGGTGCCAAGGGCGAGCAGGACAGCCGCTAAGAACGGAATTGCGAGTCGCATTTTGCCTCAACCTCCCATCAAGATCTGCCCCTACAGTGCCCGGGCCCTCCAAGGCGTTTACATGGGCATGAGATGGTACTAGAGCCATGACCGGGGAGGTTAATCGCGCCACCATCATCCACCTTCTGGAGGCGGCCAGCGGCGACCTGGCCACGGCGTGCGCCAACGCGATGGGTCACGATCCGCGAGACTGCCTCAAGGCGCCGACGGAACGGGCATCAGACCTGTACCCAAGCTACAAAATCAAAGGCGAAATCGCTGCAAACGCAGGCCGGCCGCTGCCGGGATTCAAGGACCTCATGCAAGCGTTAGAGAAGGAGGGCGACCAGACTGTTGCCCTTTTTCAGACCAAGAAGGCCGGAGAGATTTTTTCGATCTACACGGATGAGTCGGTCACTCGATTGATCGGCTGCCAAGAAAACAGGGACGCTCGAGACTCCACAGACTAGGCCTTGGTTTTGATCTCCGTCAACACTCCTCGGTCGACGCTGATCTGCGACCCCGGGCTGATGGCCTTAGCACCAGCTCCCCTAAGGGATGACCTTGCTTGGGCTTCCCGAGCTACTCGAGCGCGTCGTCGAGGGGAACGAGCCGTTGCTGCAGCCCGTAGATGGCGGCCTGGGTCCGATCGGCCAGGTGGAGCTTCGAGAGGATGTTCGACACGTGCGTCTTGACCGTCTCCTCCCCGATCGATAGGTCCTGGGCGATTTCCTTGTTGGAGCGCCCGCGGGCGAGGGCGGTGAGGACGTCGACCTCGCGGGGCGACAGCTGATCCACGGGGTCGCGATCGCGGCGACGGCGCATCTCGTGCAACACCTTGGCGGCCACGCTTGGATCGAGCACGCTCTCTCCACGAGCCGCGGCCCGCACCGAGCCGACCACCGCATCCACGCCGGCCGCCTTCAGCACGTATGAAATCGCCCCCGCCTTGATCGCCTCGAACAGCTGGTCATCGCCCTGATGCGAGGTCAGGATCACGACCTGGGTTGCGGGACTTATCCGCTTGATGACGCGCAGCGCGGTCAGTCCGTCCGTATTGGGCATCAGTAGATCGAGCAGGACTACCGCCGGCACCTGCTCGCGCACCGCCTCGATCGCCTCGTTCCCATCGGCCGCCTCGCCGACGACCTCGATATCGGACTCCTGCTGAAGCAAGAAACGAAGGCCCTGGCGCACGACCGTGTGGTCGTCGACGATCAGCACGCGAATCACTGCGGGACCACCGGCAGCGTCGCCTCGATGACCGTCCCTTCGGCCGCCCGGCTCGTGATGATGAGCGTGCCGCCCAGCTCGGCGACGCGTTCGCGCATCAAACGAAGGCCGAGGCCCTCGCTGGCGCCGTCAGCATCCGGCTCGAAACCGCGACCATCATCGGCAACCCGAATCTGGGCGCCGGCGCCGTTGCGATGCAGCGTCAAGCGGATAGTGGCGGCCTGCGCGTGCTTGATGGCGTTGGCCAGTCCTTCCTGCGCGACCCGCAACGCCGCCAGCTCGGCGGCGGGTGCCATCGCGACCAACTCCAGCTCAGCGTCGACCTTGATTCCGAGCCGCGTCGCGTAGGTCGAGACCAGCTCTTCCAGTGCCGGGATCAATCCCTTCTCCTCGAGCGTCGTGGGACGAAGTTCCAGCAGCAAGGCGCGCATCTCCCGATTCGCGCTCTGCACCGTCTCACCGAGCGCGCGAACCTCGCGACGCAGCGGCGAATCGTCGGGGAGCGCCTTCTCCAGCCCGCCGGCGAGCAGGCTCAGCGAGAAGAGGTCCTGCGAGATCGAATCGTGCAGCTCGCGGGAGATGCGGCTCCGCTCAGCCAGTCGCGCGCTCTTCTCGGCGAGGGTGCGCTCGTGATCGACCGCCGACTGCAGCCGCTCAGCCATGGTGTTGAAGTCCCGCTCGAGCTGACCGACCTCGTCGGCCGCGCCAGGGTCCACCCGGTGGCCGAAGTCGCCGCCGGCGAAGGTCGCGGTCGTCAACCCCAACCGGCGCAGCCGCTGCACGATGCCGCGGGTCGTCAGCACGCCGAAGACGACGCCAATCGGCAGCGTGAGCAACAACAAAATCAGTCCGGACTGGACTAACGGACCCGCGCCGGCAACCGAGGCGATCGTCGTCGGTTGCACCGGCGCCTGCACGTAGACCAGGGCGTCCGGTGGAAATCTCTTCCCGGTCCCTGGCTTGCCGGAGCCGGCGGACCGAAGCTCGTCGAGGAGTACCGATTGCACGCTCCAGGCCACCCGCCCATTCGCCACCGGTGAGATCTGGCCCCTGACCCCACTTTCGTAGCCGGCGCCGGTCGGGATGGCAGCGTAGGCGGAGCTACCAACGGGGTACCGCGCCGGATAGGTGCTGGCGATGATCGTTCCGTTTGCGGTGAACGCCAGGGCGAGCGTCATCGCCGGTGCACCGGCCGGATACGACGTGCCCACCTGCGGGACGGCGACGCCGTTGCCCGACGGCTGTTCCTGACCGGGACCCAACGCGACGCCCGGTTGACCAAGCACGTAGTCCGCCGGTAACGCGACATGATCCGTAGCCGTGCTCACCAGCGCCACCTGCTGGGCCAGGTCGCCCGCCGTCAGTTGCACGCGGCTGATCAAGTCCTGGCCGGCCAGCAGGTTGGGAAGAATGAACCCGAACGCCACACCCTCGACAAGGATGACGGCCGCCGCCGTGACGAGCACGTAGGACGCGGCCATCTTGCCCTGGAGGCCGAAGCGCTCCCGCCAGCGTCGGCGCCCCTGGCGCATCTCGCCCGTGATTCTAGGCGCCTTTTCCCGCGCCGTCCTCCCTCGCGAGGGGGAGTCGCATTCACCGGATTTCGTGAGCAACAATCCCCGGCGACAGTGATGGGTTTGCGTCGGGTCCGCCCTACGCTGGCCGCGCCATGAAACTGAACCATCTCGCCGCCATCCCACTGACCGCGATGTCGATCGTCGCCTTCGCCGCGTGTGGAACCCCAGCGCAAACGCAGTCGGAAACGCCGGCCCAGATCTGGCACGAACTGGTCCAATGCGCCCGCACCCACGGCTACCCGAACTTCCCCGACCCCACCATCGACAGCCAGGGCCGCGCCACCTTCCCGCGTGGTACCCAGACGCCATCGGACGCGACGAAGCAGGCCTGCCAGTCGATCTACTACCGCCTCCCGGCTGCCGCCCGCGACTCGGGCTCGGCGCCGGATATCGCCATGGAAATCCAGTTCGCGAAGTGCATGCGGACGCACGGGCTGACCAAGTGGCCGGATCCGGATGCGAACGGCAACTTTCCCCTGCCGGCCGAGCTGCAGACCACCTACAAGAGTGGACCGGTGTGGGACCGGATCAAAGCCGGATTGGATGCCTGCCGCGCCTTCAACCCGTCCGGAGGCATCAGCGTCAGCCATGGCTGAGCCGCGCCTCGCGGCCGCCGCGGCCGGTCTGATGGCGGCGCTCCTGGCAGCCTGCGGGACTCCAGCAAGCAGCGCCGGCGGCGGCGGCGCCGTTCCCACCACGACGGCGGCGGTGACGCGAACCGATATCACGTCGCGCCGGCAACTGCTCGGCACGCTGACCTACGCCGGCTCGTATGCCGTGATCAACCAGGCTGGCCCCGGCATCTTCACCGCCATGCCGGCGCCGGGCGCCGTCTTCACCCGTGGACAGATTCTGTATCGCGTCAACGGGCGGCCCGTCGTTCTCCTCTACGGCGATCCCTTGTGGCGCCAGCTCTCCGTCGGCGTCACCGACGGCTCGGACATCGGCGTGTTGCAGGCAAACCTCGCGGCGCTCGGGTTCGCGACCGGGCTGCGCTTCACCGCGCACTACGACTGGATCACGGCGATCGCCGTGCGCCGCTGGCAGGCCTCGCTGGGCGTGGCGCAAACCGGCATCGTGAATCTCGCCGATGCCGTTGCGATGCCCGGCGCGATCCGGGTGACAACCGTCCACCAGACGATTGGCATGCCGGCCCAGCCGGGTTCACCAATCATGGATGCGACATCAACGCAGCACGCGGTGCTGTTGCTCCTCGACGTGGCGCAGGAATCTCTGGTCAAAGTCGGCGCCCCGGTCGTTGTCGCGCTCCCCGACGGCAAGACCACGGCGCCCGGCACCGTGTCCGGGATTGGGACCGTCGCGACGGAACCGGCCAATCAGAACGGCGGCTCGAACAATGGTCCGCCGCCGGCGACCGTCACGGTCACGATCGCGCTCACCGATCCGAGCTCCGGCGGAAGCCTCGACCAGGCTCCCGTCACCGTCGGCATCGTCT